>JBASWK010000001.1:0-12370 GCA_049276435.1 Gallionella sp.
CGTCGGCAGCAAATGAAACATCGTTCACTTGCCAAGGGGATTGCAGGCCAAGTGCCATGCCAAATAAAGTTGTACTATTCATGCCCATAATTATCGCATTACCCACGGTGTTTCACATAGAGCCGAAGATATTTACCCTGACCGCAGCCAATCAAGCCAGTCACGCCACCTTGCTGGCACAGGTCACGATTGACCCGCAAGCGATGCAGGAGATTCAAAACGGCTTGGCAGCAGGCAAGGAAGTGACCGTCCACCAAGCCCCCATTACCCAAAGCGGCTGGACAGGCAGCGGCTACGTCATTACTGATCCCGCAACGGGCGCGGGGGCTTATAAGATCGCGGGTGGGGCGAATGGGGCGTGGCTTACAATGCTCGCAACAGCATCCGCTTCTGTGTTATCTCTGGCTGTAGGTCTAACAGGGCTTTACGCTGCTGTGTGGTTAGTCGCACTACTAGCGATTATTACTACAATCCTAATCATCGCTGCATTGGTTGAAGGATATGACTTAAAACCATATAGTGCATCGATTGATGTTATTGGCGCGTGCACATTCTTGCCGATATTTGGGTACTTGGGGCCTGTAGGGGTTGTCGCTGGAATCTTAGGTCTTTCGATTGTTATCTATCTCAAACTTTTAGCTGCAGTATCGAGAGAGCGGGAAGCATGGTATGCGTGAAGAAATTATATTTGTGGTTGTCGTATTTGCGGCGTTATTCGCGTTTGTTCGAGCGATAATATTTAACAAATATCGAGATGACCTTAACCAAGTTCCACCGCAATCAGTCATTCCAATGCTCATTGCTTTCAAGAAAAAACGCCCTACTGTTGGTCTAGTATTGATTGTCGCTTCTGTTTTGCAAATATGCTGTTTTGCCGCCTTAGCTATCGTATTGCTACTTCAACTTTTTATGTGAATACATTTACGACGGCAAGCAAAAATTCATATTTTTTAGGCTAGTCATGTTGAGTCATTTTTCGTGTCCGAACTGTAAAGGTAACTTGAAAAAGCGGCTGCCTAAGACCTATCCGTGCAAATGGTATAAGATTGTTTCTAGGCATACGCTCCAGTGTCCTTTTTGTGACGCTGAAATAGTAAATCGATTTGAAAACTTTGATATTGGACTGGCGATTTTTGCCACATCGAATGTTTTTATTTCATTTTTGGTTGCCCTGAAAGTTTTGTGGCCAGTTTTTCTCGGATTGTTGACAGCTAGGTTTTTGATTGGCATGGTAATGCCAAAATACGTATTGATAGGCAACTAATTGTTCGGTAAAGGGAAATCCACCATGTTCACCCTATACGAATCAAGCGGCGGCGAAAGTATCGGCTCAAGTATCGGGCATCATCGAATATCGCAAGCCCTCCTTCGGCAACTTTATGGCCAGTGCCCAGCCGCTGTATTGGTTTGGCATTCCGAGGAACGTCAGGTTTCCTGGCGTGATGATGGACATTGACCGTTATGCCAGCATCGTGATGGCGAAGGATGGCAGCCCAACGGTGGGCTATGTGAAACAAAGCGGGATGCGCTTATCGGCTTATGAACATATCATTCCAGAAAAGCTGTTCACTGATCCACTGGATCCCAACCGTCCGCAAGGGGTGAGTGCCATGAAGGCTTTGGCACTGGCAGCGAGTCAAGGGCAGAAGATATTTACCCTGACCGCAGCCAATCAAGCCAGCCACGCCACCTTGCTCGCACAGGTCACGATTGACCCGCAAGCGATGCAAGAGATTCAAAACGGCTTGGCAGCAGGCAAGGAAGTGACCGTCCATCAAGCCCCCATTACCCAAAGCGGCTGGACGGGCAGCGGCTACATCATCACCGATCCTGCAACGGGTGCGGGGGCTTATAAGATTTGTGGTGGGGCGAATGGGGCGTTCTACGTGGCGCTGTATATAGCAACCATAGCTGCCTTGGTTGGATTGTTAATTGCATATGCTGGACCAGGCTTACTGGTTGGTCTAATGGTGGGTCTCCCTTTTTTGGCGGTGAGTTATGTTCTCCAAAATTATATTCTACGACTCAGTCCACAGGATCAATTCCTGATTGCTTATATTGAGTTGGCAATAGTATTTACAGCAGCTTTTTTAGCCCCCGAAATATTTTTGCTAGATTTCGTAATTGAGCTTGGTCTTTACATTAAAAATATCCCCTAACATGAATAAAGAACCTTTTCATGATTACCTGCTAAAGATTCTTATCAAGTCTTTTTTTAGATCAGGACCATTTCTAGGCTTGCTCGTCATGATCTTCGTAATCAATTTAATATTGTTACTGCTAGGTCATGACGATTTGGTTCCAGCCAAATTTCACTGGCTGGCAAAATTGCTTTTTTGGAGATAGCTGCAATCTTCAAAGAACCAGCTCGCGTAGTATGTTTGAGGTTAAGGAAAACCCTCTTCCAATATGGTGCAATGCGCGGTCACTCCAAGCCAGGAAGTCTAGTACCGCCAAGTAGCCATTGGCATTGATTAAAGACAGGGAGTCTCTTTTAACATGTTCACGCGCCCATTTTTACGTAGTGTATCTTGCATTGTTTTAGTCACGTTCACGTCATTGACGCTGCAACCGTTGCAGGCGGCGGTGATGGTGGAACAAAAAACAAAACCCACGGTCGCGGCCAGTCAAGTGCAGGCGGTGCCGCCCAGTCGAGACGAACGCTACAGCAAAGGCTTGGCAGGGATGCGCGAACTACTGGAACGCGCTGAGACCAAGCAAAAACGCGCGGAAGGGGGCAGGTTTTTCATTATCGCTTAAGTATTAAACTTGAACTTGCAGGCGCGCTCTATCACGTCACGGGCATAGGTATCTACACAACTTTCAATCATTTTTGAACAAGGATGTATTAAAGTTTTATTCAAAAACAACAACATCCGAATCTCTAGATTAGAACCCAGACTCCCCTCGCCCAAGAATTAAAGATTGCCCTTCTCGTTTGTCCTTTCTCCCGCTTGCGGGAAAGAGTTAGAGAGAGGGGACGCCGAAGGCGCGAATTGCATCCACCAAAAAGTGCGTATAACCCGCCCTTACTGTTGAAAATAGCCACGTGAATTAGTACTGACGAAGTGAGTAGGCTGGATAAGCGCAGCGCATCCACCATTTTTATACTCAATTCAGGTGGATGCGCGCAGCTTATCCAGCCTACTTTCAAGCTTGCTCAGCACGCTCGATAATTGCCCCGCCTAAGCACACCTCCCCGTCATACACCACCACCGATTGCCCTGGGGTAATCGCCCATTGCGGTTGTTCAAAGGCGATGGTGCATTGTTTTTCATGTAAAGCCATGAATTGGCAAGGCGCATCGGCTTGGCGATAGCGGGTTTTGGCAGCGTAGGGGTGATGTAATTCGGGTGCGGTGCCGCTGATCCAATGGCTATCCAATGCCAATAAGCTGGGAGCTTGCAAGGCGGGATGGTCATGTCCTTGCACCACCAACAAACGGTTATTCGGCATATCTTTGCCATACACAAACCACGGCTCGCCAGAAGCATTTTTTGCCCCGCCGATGCCTAAGCCTTGACGTTGCCCGATGGTATAAAACGACAGCCCTTGATGTTTACCCACCACCTCGCCCGTGGGGGTACACATTTCGCCCGCTTGCGTGGGAAGATAACGATTGAGAAATTCGCGGAAAGGACGTTCGCCGATAAAGCAAATTCCCGTGCTGTCTTTTTTGGCGTGATTGGATAAACCCTGTTGTTCCGCGATACGGCGCACCTCGGATTTCAGCATATTTCCCAGTGGAAACATGGCTTTGCTGAGTTGCGCTTGATTCAAACGATGCAGAAAATAGCTTTGATCTTTACTGTCGTCAGCGGCTTTGCATAATTGAAACAAGCCATCGGCTTCGCGCACTTGGGCATAATGCCCCGTGGCGATGCAATCCGCACCGAGCTGCATGGCGTGATCGAGGAAGGCTTTAAATTTGATTTCGGCATTGCACAAAATATCGGGATTGGGCGTGCGCCCCGCTTGATATTCGCGCAAAAAATAACTGAAGACGCGCTCTTTGTATTCTTTGGAAAAATTGACTGCTTCGATGGGAATACCGATGGTGTCGGCGACGGACACCGCATCCAATAAATCTTGACGTGACGAACAGTATTCACTGTTGTCGTCATCTTCCCAGTTTTTCATAAACAGGCCGATGACTTCATAACCTTGCTGTTTCAACAACAACGCCGTCACCGAAGAATCCACCCCGCCCGACATCCCCACCACTACGCGCTTAGTCATAATCCACCAATAAATCCAGTGGGTAACGTTTGCCCGCGAGATAATCTTCCACGCAACGCAAAATTAAAGGGCTGCGATGGCGTGCTTGATTCGCACGAATTTCGTCAGGTGTTAGCCACACGGCTTGCAAAATACCGTCGTCCAACACGCGATTAGGTTCATGCCCCGTGATGTCACCCGTAAAAGCAAAACGCAAATAAGTGGTATTGGATTCAGGCGCGTGCCAGCGATAAATGCCGATCAGATGCTGCGGCGTAAAATGATAAGCTGTTTCTTCTAGCGTTTCGCGCACAGTTGCCGCCAATAAAGATTCGTTTGGTTCAAGGTGACCCGCAGGTTGGTTAAAGCGCACCCCTTGCATCGTCTCTTCTTCCACCAACAAAAATTTCCCGTCGCGTTCAATAACCGCCGCGACGGTTGCATTAGGTTTCCAGATCATGTTGTCATCCTACAAAAACAAAAAAGGCAGGGTTTCCCCTGCCTTTTTAATCAACTCAATATTACTTAGTTGCGGGTGCTGCGGCTGGAACAGCAGATGCTGCGACAGCGGCTTTTTTATCTTTTTTAGTTTTTTTAGCTTTTTGTGCCTTTGCTTTTTTTGCTTTTTTGTCAGCTTTAGCAGCATTAGCTTTAGCGGTAGGTGCGACAGCGGCAGGAGCAGCAACAACAGGTGCAGTAGTAGCAGGTGCAGCGTCAGCAGCAACAGCGGAGAAAGAAACAACAGCGAATACCGCAGCGATCAAGGTAGATAACAGTTTGCTCATAATGAACTCCAAAATAATTTAAAAAATCAGACATAAAACATGTCGGAGGCATTAACGCGCTAGCGCATTATTCAGTTGACAAGCAATTTAAAAAAATCACTTTTTTATTTGGTGCCGGGGGGGGGAATCGAACCCCCACGCCCTTTCAGGCACTGGATTTTGAGTCCAGCACGTCTACCAGTTCCATCACCCCGGCGAGGTGGAGCGCATTATCCATATAAGTGGGCATCTAGGCAACCACTATCGTCAATTTATTTTAAAAAAACCATTTTACCGTCAAAAACAGGCGCATTTTGCCTATCCAGCCTCAAACAGGGGACGAAATGCGCTTTACGCGTGATAAGTCAACGCAACATCCACTACAATCGCCTTCTTTTATTTTTACGAGCGGTTATGCGTACTGAAGAATTTAATTTCGCACTACCCGACGCGCTGATTGCACAACATCCGCCTGCGGTACGCGGGACGAGTCGTTTGCTGTATGCACATGAAGGCGGGTTGGAAGACCGCCAATTTGGCGATTTCCTTGACCTGATTCGTCCCAACGATGTGCTGGTGTTAAACGACACGCGGGTGATTAAAGCGCGCTTGTTTGGCGCGAAGGCAAGCGGCGGCAAAGTCGAAGTGCTGGTGGAGCGCGTATTGAACACCCACGAAGTCTTAGCCCAAGTGCGCGCCAGTCGTTCGCCTTTGGCAGGCACGCGACTGATATTGGCAGATGGTTTATGGGTTGAAGTATTGGGGCGCGCAGGTGAATTTTTCCATCTGCGTTTTTTGCAGGATGAAGATGTATTGGTCTTACTAGAACAATATGGACGCTTGCCCTTGCCGCCCTACATCACCCACGCGGCGGATAATGATGACGAACAACGTTACCAAACCGTTTTTGCGCGCACGGCGGGTGCGGTCGCAGCACCCACCGCAGGACTGCATTTTAACGATGTCATGCTGCAAGCCTTACGCGACAAGGGCGTGACCATTGCTTATGTGACATTGCACGTCGGCGCGGGCACATTCCAGCCCGTGCGCACCGAACACATCCACGAACACGTCATGCACCACGAACGCTACGACATTCCCGTCGCCACGGTTGCCGCCATTCAACACGCCAAAAGCACAGGCGGACGCGTGGTTGCCGCAGGTACGACCAGCCTGCGCGCTTTGGAAAGTGCTGCGCAGCAAGGCGAATTGCAATCTGGCAGCGGCGAAACAGGGATTTTTATCACCCCTGGCTATGCTTTTCGCGTGGTCGATGTGCTGCTGACCAACTTTCACCTGCCACAATCCACCTTGCTGATGCTGGTCTGCGCCTTTGGCGGCATGACAGAAATGTTAGCCGCCTACCGCCACGCCGTTGACCATCAATATCGCTTTTTCAGCTATGGCGATGCCATGTTGATTGAACGGAAAATTTAAACCGAAAGAAATCAAATGGAATTTACTTTATACAACACCTCTGGACTGGCGCGGCGTGGGCAATTGACGTTAGCGCATGGCACGGTGCAAACCCCTGCGTTTATGCCAGTCGGGACTTACGGCACGGTCAAGGCGATGTCGCCGTTGGAGTTGCACGAAATCGACGCGCACATTGTGCTGGGCAATACCTTTCACCTATGGCTGCGCCCAGGTTTGGAAGTCATCGAAGCCCACGGCGGCTTGCATCGGTTTATGGGTTGGGACTCCCCCATTCTGACCGACTCTGGCGGCTTTCAAGTGTTCAGCTTGGGCGCGTTGCGCAAAATCACCGAGGAAGGCGTGCGCTTTCAATCGCCGATTAACGGCGACAAACTGATGCTCACACCCGAAGAATCCATGCGTATCCAACGCGTGTTGAATTCTGACATCGTGATGATTTTCGACGAATGCACGCCCTACCCTGCCACCGACCGTGAAGCTGCCGATTCTATGCGTTTATCTTTGCGCTGGGCGCAGCGTTCCAAAGCCGCGCACGGTGACAATCCCAACGCGCTGTTTGGCATTGTGCAAGGCGGGATGTACGAACATTTGCGCGACGAATCGTTGGCGGGCTTGGTCAACATTGGCTTTGACGGCTACGCCATCGGCGGCTTGTCGGTGGGCGAACCCAAAGACGACATGCTGCGCATCTTGCAACACACCGCGCCCAAATTGCCGCAAGACAAACCGCGCTATTTGATGGGCGTGGGCACGCCCGAAGACATCGTGGCGGCAGTGAGCCAAGGCATCGACATGTTCGATTGCGTCATGCCCACCCGCAACGCCCGCAACGGCTGGCTGTTCACCCAACACGGCGACATCAAAATCCGCAACGCCATGCACAAAACCGACACCCGCCCGCTGGACAGCGATTGCACCTGCTACACCTGCCAAAACTTTTCGCGCAGCTATTTGCACCATCTGCAAAAAATCAATGAAATTTTAGGCGCACGACTGAATACCATACACAATTTGCACTACTATCAACAACTTATGCAAGAGATTCGCGCGTCGATTGCAGCGGGCGAATTTGGGGCTTTTGTCGTGCGATTTAATACGCGCCGAGGTCAAAAGGCGGCAATTTAAGCACCTATGCCTAAGTTCTCGTGGATTATCCGCTACGTAAAATCAAAGGGGATGACGTAGGAGCGCAATTTGTGCGCTCCTACGTTTATCACCTACATTTTGTGAAGTGCCAATACCCGAAAACTTAGGCGCAATGACTTACCCTCAGTCCAAAATAAACGTTGCTGTTAAAGGAGTGTGATTTTGCTTTTCCTAACGTGTTGTGCGAAATGATCGCCAATCATTGGCGAGCGTGGCTGTTGATTATGGTGACGGTGGCGGGCATCCTCACCGCCTTTGGTCTGCCGCCTATTCCTCAAGATCCCGCTTATCATCTGTTCGCGGATCGACGTAGCATATTGGGCATCCCTAACTTTTGGAATGTGATTTCCAATTTGCCATTTGTGTGCGTTGGTCTGTTTGGGCTGAGTCTATGCTCACGCTTGCCTGTTTCTGCGCCGCGCACCGCTTATCTCGTTTTTTGTTTAGGCGTGTTGGGTATTGGACTGGGTTCGGCGTATTACCACTATGCGCCTACCATGCAGACGCTGGTGTGGGATCGGCTGCCCATGACCGTTGCTTTTATGGCACTTTTTGCGATGGTGGTGCGTGACCGTGTATCGGTATCACTTGGGGATAGATTGCTGTTGCCTCTGGTGCTGGCGGGGGCGTGTGCCGTAGGGTATTGGTATGGAACCGAGCTACAAGGTCACGGGGATCTTAGACCTTATGCCGTAATACAGTTTTTGCCGATGTTGCTAATACCCTTGATGCTGATGCTTTATGTGGGTAGGGGACTGCACACCCTAATGCTGTGGGGGACTTTAGCCTGTTATGCGCTTGCCAAAGTGGCGGAATACTTTGATGGCGCGATTTATGACGTGATCGGGGTGGAAAGTGGGCATAGCATTAAACATGTATTCGGCGCGTGTGCGGTACTCTGGGCAATGTTGGCTGTGATACACTCGCGCCGAGCCTCTTCATGAAGCTTAACTCTAAACGGAAGCACAGGAAAAACATCCTGAAGTAAACGAAAGCGAGGCGCATCATGTGGTTGATTGGGCTGATTATTGGCATGACAGTAGGTTCTGCCTTGGGCGGATTCGGTGCGCTGCTGGGAGGCGGACTGGGGGCTTGGTTAGGATGGGTATTTTCCGCGCGCAATGAGACGGCGCAAACGCCCCCGCTCCCGCAAGAAGCAGACACTTTGCAGCGTATTCAGGATTTGGAAGTTCATGTGCGAAAATTAAATTTGCGCATCCAAAAATTGGAAAAAGCACTTGATATCGCCACCCCCACCTCACCCCCGCCCAAATCTGAACCTATCGTTGAACCTGATGCAGTGCCTAGCTTCGAGCCTGATGTTGCCGACACGCTATTGCCTGAAGCAACACCCGCGCCGATACTGATGCCACAACCCCCAGCTTGGGTATACGCCAAGCCAGCTGCCGCCACGCACAACTTGCCAGCAGAAGCGATGCCTGCCTCCCCAGTCGCGCAGCTCGCCATTAACGTCCCAGTTTCCACCTTCGCACCGATCACCACCGCCGAGTCCACGCCCACACCCAAAACCACCCCCAAGGTCGAATCGTACACCCCGCCGCCCGCCATTGAATTTCCTCCACAAGATACGCCACCCGATGAACCTGAACCATTCGTCTTGCCCAGCTTTTTGACCAAATTATTCAGTGGCAATATTTTGGCTAAAATCGGCGTGGTGTTGCTGTTTTTTGGCGTGGCATCCGCGCTGAAATTAGCGGTACACCACGGCATGTTCCCCGTTCAGGTGCGCTTATTGCTAGGCGCAGTGGGTGCGGTGGCGATGATCATGTTTGGCTGGTCGCGTGCGCAAATCCCTAAACATCAAATGTTCGGCTTTGCCTTGCAGGGCGGCGGCTACGCCATTTTGTATCTCTTGGTCTATTTTATGCTGGCGCGTTATCAAATGATTTCGCCCACGCTGGCATTTATCGCCTACACCTTGCTGGGCGTGTCGTGTACCTTGTTCGCGGCAAAACAAGACAGCTTGTCGCTGGCTGTTTTAGGGATTTCAGGCGCGTTTTTATCGCCCGTGCTGGCGGTCAGTGGGCAGGGCAACCACATCACCTTATTTAGCTATTTCACCTTGTTGAATGTCTTTGTATTTGCCTTGAATTGGTTTAAATCGTGGCGGCAACTCAATATCGTGGGCTTTCTGTTTACGCTGGTCATCGGCATGAATTGGGCATTACACGCTTACCAGCCCGAACATCTCAATAGCACGGAGTTTTTCCTCGTGCTGTTCTTTTTGATGTACTCGCTCGAACCCATTTTCTACGCCTTGTTCAGGCAAGCCACGGCAATGGCATGGGGCGATGGCTTGTTGTTATTCGGCGTACCCGCCATCGCGGTAGCCTCCCAATCCGTGTTGATGCAGCCTTATGAATACGGCTTGGCGTGGAGCGTGTTTCTGGCAGGCTTGTACTATTTGGCGTTGTGGTGGGTGTTGTATCGTCGGCAAGATGAAGCCTTAAAATTAACAGAACGCAGCCATTTAGGCATCGCCGTGGCATTGTTGACCTACGCCGTGCCACTGACCTTTGGTGCAAAGGTGACGGCGGCGACTTGGACGGTGGAAGGCTGCGCCGTGTTGTGGTTAGGGCTTCGTCAAGATCGTTATCTGGCACGCTGGACGGGCATCGCGCTACAAGTCTTGGCGGGCGGCTATTTCCTGACCCATTTTGATGAACTGTCTCATGTGCATGCCGTGTTCAACGACGTGTATTTGGGGAGTTTTATCACCGCCATGGCGGGATTCGCCAGCGGGTTGATGCTGCATCGTTGGGAGAAAAAGCCTAACCAAGTGGCGGCGAACAGCATGCTTTATTGGGGATTACTATGGTTCATCGTCGCAACGTGCGCTGAAATTCAACAGTTTGTGGCAGCAAACTATCACAATGCAGCATGGCTCAGCTTCTTCGCCGCGCTGGTCTTCGCATTGGAAATTGGCGGTAAACATTGGAATTGGGCCGCCATGCGCCAAAAGATTTGGTTCTTGTTTTACGCACTGATCATCATCGCCGTCCGTGCTATTTGGCTCGACCAACATATCCTAAGTGGCGCGCTCACCCTGATTTACCCCGCCACTGTTGCCTTGTGCTATTGGCTAATCGCGCGTCAGGAACGCGATGAATTAGACGCTGGATTGCCGCTGTTGCGTGCGGGATTATTCTGGGGACTGAGCCTGTTGGTTTCCAACGAAACCGCGTGGACGATACAGCACTATCTTTTCCCCAACAATGAATTGTGGTACTGGTTACCCTTCGGCATCACCTTCGCAGCCATTGCCATGTGGCGGGGCATACGCCGCGATGAACTCTTTGCACAGGCACTGGGGATCGCGGTTCAATTGCTAACGGGACTCTATCTCATTGCCCAACATGACGACGTGGTCAGACAGGTCGCCATTTTCAACGATTTCTATCTGGGCAGCGTGCTGGTTTCCGTGCTGGGACTGGCAACTGCATGGCTGCTACATCGCAAAGACGCAAGCTCCGCCGCTGCCAATAGCCTGTTTTATTGGGGATTGGCTTGGTTGCTCGCCCCTGCCTGTCTGGAAATTCAAACCTTTACGCCCAGCAATTACCAAGATGCGGTATGGCTAGGACTCATCGCCGTTGTCGTGGGCTTGTTGGAATTGGACGGTAAACGCGAGAACTGGGCAGCCCTGCGCCAGATGATTTGGCTGCTATTCTTTGCGATCGGCAGCATCGCCGTGGATGCGATTTTACGCGAACAGCATGTTTTGTACGGCATGTTGATCTTGGTTTTCCCCGCCGCCGTGGCGTTGTATTACTGGCAATTAGCGCGACAAGAACGCGATGAATTCAACGTCGGGCTACCCGCGCTGCACTTGTGGATGTTCTGGGGATTGGGCGCATTAACCGCGCACGAAATCGCTTGGGGCGCGCAACAACTCACACCCAACACTGACCTGTGGCACTGGTTGGCTTACGGCGGCAGCTTCGCCGCGCTCACGCTTGCCACCTTGAGCGCGCAACGTCGTCAACTTTATCCCGTCGCCAACCAATACGGCGATTACGCCATCATGGGCTTGCTGCCCGTGGTCTTCGCCAGCATAGGATGGTTTGCGCTGACCTGCGTGCAGTATTCAGGCGATGGCTCAGGCTTGCCCTATATTCCCGTACTCAATCCGCTGGATTTGGTCATGCTTTGGAGTTTGTACAGCATTCATTGTTGGATCAAAGCTCCCCAGCCCTCTGAACTCAAACCCATGATCGCTTACGCCTTGCCAGCGGGGGCTTTTCTAATGATAAGCACCCTCGCGGGACGACTGGCGTATCACTGGGGCGGCGTGGCGTTTGATTGGGATGTGCTGCTGCACAACGCCATGATGCACGCCCTGCTTTCCGTGATCTGGACGCTGACTTCAATCACCCTGATGATCTACGCCTCCCGCCTATCCTCTCGCCGCATCTGGTTTATCGGCTTCGGCCTATTGGCGGTGGTAGGCGCAAAACTGATGTTGGTTGACCTGCGCAACACAGGGACGATTACATGGACTGCCTCGCTGATTGGGATTGCTTTGTTGGTCATCGCCGCCAGCTATTTCTCACCCGCGCCGCCGAAGAAAGTGGAGGGAACGGTGGGGGATGAGGAGGTATAGCAGAGCTCGTGCGATTACGCTATGCCAACGCATCTACGAGCACGAGTAGTCTGGGGGATCCAGAAATTACAAAAGTACCACTTTAGGATGGATCGTTATATCCCACCAACTTAAAGCATTGGAGCGTTGCAGTCGCCGTTCAAGCTCTATTTTTTCGTTGCCACAAACTTTTACGCCTTTT
>JBASWK010000002.1:0-10331 GCA_049276435.1 Gallionella sp.
ACCATTTATTCAATATACTTTTTTACACTTGAACGATTATTTGCAACACTGGCCTCAAAATTCCTGGCTATAATTTGCCCCATCGGGTGGGAAGATACATATCAATCCCCTATACCAGACCTCCACACTTCCCAGCGGCGGTTCAGTCCAACAAGGTTTATCTGCCGCGTATGAGTTCATCGCCATATCCAAGTTTAACTGCGCGGCAGATAAACGCTATTCGTTAAGAATCATATGCTCATCTCTTTCCGAAATTTCGCGTCGCTCGTTCTCCTTACTCAGGCTGTCACGGCCTTCGCGCAAGCAGACACATTCACAAGTTCAGAAGCTGCGATTGCTGCGATGTTTCCGAACGAAAAGTACGTCGAATGGGTATCAACTGAAGGGGATTGGAACGGCGACGGAATCAAAGACCTTGCCATGATTCTTTCTGGGCCCGATCATCGCCTTGTCGTTCTTGCTGGCGTGTTTGGTGGTGGGTATTTTCCTTTATCTATATCTTCTTCGTACTGCGATGCTCAAAAGTTCTACAACCTTGGTGCAAAGGGCGGTTCTCTGTTCGTTGAGGGAGTAGATAAGGCAGATGGGGACGGAATGGCAAGCACTACGCTTCAGTTCCGCTTCAATAAGAAGCTTAATGATCTGGAGCTAATAGGAATGGAGAATAGATGGGAATCATTCCAAGACAATTCGTACGGCAGGCTCAGCGTTAACTATCCAGCCGGCCTGGCCATCGAATACGAACGGGTGCGCGGGAACATCAAAGCAACAAAGAGGTCACGCTTTGCTGCACCGCAGCTTGCAAGGCTCAATGGATTTGCTTGCGACACCAAGCCATATTGATTCCACACTTTACGCAATGCCTAACGAGTAAGGTTAGGTCGTGATCGCGAAGCGAGCCACGACCTGAACCGTTTGTTGGACAAGCCTGGTGATGTTGCAGTGAATCTCGTTATGGAAATATCTCGCTGACTGTGGCGGGTTTTAGCGTAGTTGATTGTTTTTATAGCTTAATGTTAACTAAAAACCACAGTTTATTACGCGTGATATGACACGAGATTAAACACTGCCACAGGTTCTTTTTTGCCTTTTAACACGATGTGGCGGACAAATTGGGTGTGGTAATGGGTGTCCAAATAGCGGAGCGTGGTTTCACCGATCAGGATGCGGCAGTCTTGATCTAGCGTATTGTTTTCTGCCACGTCACGCACTTCTTCTAAGCGTGCAGCGGTGTTGACGGTGTCCCCAATCACGGTATATTCCAGTCTTTCTGAGCTTCCCAACGTGCCTGCCGCGACTTCTCCTGTAAAAATACCAATCCGAATCCCAACGGGAGGGAGTCCTCGTTTAACGAAATCCAGATTGAGTTGACCAATGGCATCACGCATGGCTAAGGCGCAGTCAACAGCACGCAGCGCGTCTTCGGCGACATGGTCGTTGTTGGTGCGAGAAGAGGGCATACCAAACACCGCCATAATGGCATCGCCTATGTATTTGTTCACCACGCCGTGATATTCAATGACAATTTTAGACATCACATTCATGTACTGATTGAGCCAATCGAACAAGGTGTGCGGAGCGAGTTGCTCAGAAATAGTCGTGAAGCCGCGAATGTCGGTGAACATCACGGTCGCCGTCACTTGCTGTGGCGGTGGGCGACGGTCATTGAGAAATTGATCGCGCTGTTGCCACATGGTTTCGGCGATTTCATGGGAGACATGCTTGGAGAAAATCTGCATCAGCTGGATTTTCTGGCTACGCTCTTGTTCAGATTGACTTTGCAAGTAGTCGTGCAAGAATTTGATTTCTAAGTGATTCTTGACCCGAAGCAGCACGATAGGCGGGCTGATGGGCTTGTGTATAAAGTCGGCGGCCCCTGCTGCAAAGGCGGTTTCTTCGTCTTCCACTTCTGTTTTGGAGGTGAGGAAAATAACGGGAATATGATGGGTGGCGGGATTGGCTTTGAGACGGCGACAAACTTCGTAGCCGTCAATCCCTGGCATCATCACATCAAGCAAAATTAAATCAGGCAGGGTACTCGCGGCGATTTCTAAGGCTTTGCTGCCATTGTTGGCGACTTTGACGCGGTAATGCGGCTTGAGTATCTCATTTAACATCGTGAGATTGATCGGGGTATCGTCCACCGCCAGTATCGTTGGACGTTGTTCAAGCGTCATGGCATATCCTTTTGATTGGGGTTATATTTTTCCCGCATCTTGATCATGCGCGTGTTTTTTATAAAGTGCGGTCATGCTGCCCGATAACAGTAAACCAAATACCGCGATAATGGCGTAGATGCCAAAATCCAGTTTTTCCATGATGGCGTACAGTGTCAACATCGCGAAAATACTGAGGTTTTCATTAAAGTTTTGCACCGCAATCGAGCTGCCCGCCCCCATCAGTAAATGTCCGCGATGTTGTAACAAGGCGTTCATCGGCACCACAAAGTAGCCGCCCATGGCACCAATGACGATGAGTAGCGCAATCGCTAAGACGCTGTTGGTGACAGGAATCATCATCAAGACCATTACCCCCATGGCAATGCCGACGGGCAGCACCTTCACGGAGTGTTCCAAACGGACAAATTTCGCCGCCATGACAGAACCAATGGCAATGCCCACCGCGACCCATGCCGTCAGTTTGGCGGCATTCGCCATGTCGTAATGCAGTGCCACCGCCGCCCAACCTAGCACCAATAAACGTAGCGTTGCACCTGCGCCCCAGAACAAGGTGGTGACCCCTAACGAGACTTGCCCTAGCGGATCGCGCCAGAGTAATTTGAAATTATGTGCAAAATCAGTCAGCAAGAACCACGCGCTGTTATTCAACGGTTTGTGGTCAATGGCAACTTTGGGGATATATAGATTGAAAAGAGCCGCCAACATATACACCAGCACGATGATGCTGATGGCTAATTCTGGCGGGGAGTCTATCCCCGTGGTGAACAGTGGTATATCCCACCAGAGCAACATGGGGTCTGCAATCGTGGGGGTAATGAGGACACCGCCGACAATCGCCCCCATCACAATAGCGGCGACGGTCAGCCCTTCCATCCAACTATTTGCCAAGACCAGTTTATCAGGCGACAGGTATTCGGTGAGAATGCCATATTTAGCAGGTGAATAAGCCGCCGCCCCCAGTCCCACCAAGGCATAGGCGACCAAAGGATCTATACCAAACAGCATGGCAAGACAGCCTAAAATTTTGATGTTATTGCTCAAAAACATCACCTTTCCCTTGGGGAGCGAGTCGGCAAATGCGCCGACAAAGGGGGCTAATACGATATAAGAAAAGATAAACGCACCCTGCAAAACGGGGGTGTGCCAACTGGGGGCATGGACTGTTTGAAGGAGTGCAATCGCTGCAAATAGCAACGCATTGTCGGCAAGGGCAGAAAGAAACTGCGCAGCAAGGATAATGTAAAAGCCGATATTCATTCGGGAGAGGTACTCATTTTTTGTGAGTGCGATTTATATCACGAAAGCAACGCCCCTGCTATGATTGCGCACCTTTTTTGCTGTGATTTTATCCATGCCACGTCCTATTTTTGCGCAACTAGACTTGAATGCCTTAGAAAACAATCTACATATTGCCCGTCGCATGACCCGTGCACGCATCATGGCGGTGATTAAAGCGGATGGCTATGGGCATGGCTTATTGCGAGTCGCAGACGCATTACGGCGGGCGGATGGATTTGCCCTATTGGATTTACACGAGGCGATTCAATTGCGCGAAGCGGGATTTCGCCAGACCATTTTGCTGCTAGAAGGTTTTTTTAATGCAGAAGACCTACCCTTGCTCGCCGAATATCAGATCACCACGGTGATACACAGTGCGTGGCAAATCGCTTGTTTAGAAGCTTATCCTGAACGTAACAGCTTGAATGTATGGCTAAAAGTTAATACAGGCATGAATCGCCTTGGTTTTTTGCCCACCGAGGTCAGTGCGGTCATGACGCAATTAGAACAACATCCCGCGATACGCGACATCACCTTAATGAGTCATTTTGCTCATGCAGACGAAGCCCGTGGCGTGGCGGAGCAATTGTCGGTCTTTCATGATCTGGCATCTCCTTATCGTAGGGGACGCTCCATCGCCAACTCAGCGGCGTTGATTCGTTATCCAGAAACCCATGGTGACTGGGTGAGGGCGGGCATTATGCTGTATGGTGCATCGCCCTTCGCAGACACCAGCGCGCAGCAATTGGGTTTGCGTCCCGTGATGACGTTGCACAGCCGTATTCTGGCAGTACAACATTTGCAACGTGGGGATGAAGTCGGCTACAGCGCAGTGTTTAGGGCCGATCGCGCCATGCGTATTGGCATTGTGGCGTGTGGCTACGCCGATGGTTATCCGCGCCATGCCGCCAATGGCACGCCGATATTGGTCGATGACGTGGTCACCTGTACTTTAGGGCGGGTGTCGATGGATATGCTCTATGTTGACCTGAGTCCTGTTCCTAGGGCGCAGGTGGGCAGTCAAGTCGTGCTGTGGGGGGCGGGAATGCCGATAGAGCAGGTCGCGCGTGCGGCAGGAACCATTAGCTATGAATTGATGTGCGCACTGGCAAAGCGCGTACCGATACGAGAAATCTAAAAAATGCGCCATGACCGCAGTTGAACTCACAAGGGCTTATCTACCCGTCATCGTGCATTTCAAATCTGACCGCATCAACTTTGGGGACGGCAAATTCTTCCCCGCAAAATAGTGCCCTCAAACAAAGAGCCGCTTAACGCGGCTCTTGATACAGCTCAACAATCAACCCATGCGATCAATTATCTTTCGCACCTTGATCGACCCACTTTTTCAGCACACTGATTTTATCTTTGGAAAGTCCACCCTCCATGCCAAAAGGCATTTTGATAGAAGCATGAACACGACCTTCCACCACTTGAATCAGGATACTGGTAAAACTGTCACCAGGTTTGACGATGGCACCGAATTTTGTGCCTTTCATCAAACTAGCGTAGGTACGCATATCCAAGCCGCTTTTTTCAAACCCCTTACCACTAGGCTCATGGCAACTTAAACAATAGTCATGAATAATAGGTGTCACATCCGTCTTGTAGCTAACAGGCGGCGGTGTGGGAGCTGTCGGTGCCGCAACCACCCACGAGGAAAACAAGAGTGCCGACAGCACGGTAAATCCTTGCAATAGTTTCTGGTTCATTTTGTACCTCACTTATTTAAAAGGTTTATTTCAACTTCGCCCATATTTGATTTTTGACAAAATACAGCATCAGCGTCAATACAAATAAATAGCCCATCACATAATAACCTAAGCTTTTCCGCTCCTGCGCATGAGGATCCGATGCCCAAGTCATAAATGAAACGATGTCGCGCGCCTTACCCTGAATCGCGGTACGCTCCGCCGCCTCCTTTGCACTGCTCATGCCCAGAATATCAGGCATTTTAGTGTCAGGAAAAAGATGATTCTTAACCGAGCCATCAGGGGTCGTGTAATAGCCTAGCAGATAAGAATACACGTAGTTCGCACCGCCATCACGCGCTTTTGTCATCAAGCTCAGATCAGGCGGGGCTTTACCGAAAGACTGCATCGCATCGCCTTCCGCCATCTGCGCCATTAAAGCCGCATCCAACGGTTGATCACCGCGCCATTCATCGACCTTTTTCTTGTCCACGCCCAAGATCACCAAGTCCCGATATTTGATGTACTTCAGGCTGTGACAGGAGTGACAATCATTCATCAACGCTTCTACACCACGTCCCATGGTGGGTACATCCACACCTACTTGAACCGTGTCTAGCTTAACTTCGGAAGAGGCCAGTGCGCTCGTAGCAAGGCAACACGAAGCCAATACCATCATAAACTTATTCATCGTTTGCTCCTTTTTGCGCTTTTTTCGCTTATCTCTTTAGCTTCGCTGGCAATCAGTGCCTCAATTTCAGGCGTTAATCCGCGTTTCATCAACCATCGCTCTTCAAATTTTGAAAGGAAAGGCAGTATCAGGAACAAGTTAAAGTAAATAAACGTCGCAACCTGCCCAATCAAAATAGATTGATCGGTCGGTGGGATATAGCCTATGTAACCCAACACCGCCATATCCAACGCGAAAGCATAGAACAAAGCGCGGAACATCGGGCGATAACGTGCACCGCCAGGAATGCGTGAACGATCCAGATAAGGCATAAAGGCGAAGATCAATACCGACACGCCCATCGCGACCACGCCCCCCACCATGTTCGGTACGGATCGCAAAATCGCGTAGAACGGCAGGAAGTACCACTCTGGCACGATGTGATTCGGCGTGACCATCGGGTTGGCGGGAATGTTGTTGGCAGGTTCAATCAAGGTGTCAGGCGTAAAGAACACGAACACGCTGTAGAGCATCAAAAATAGCCCTAAACCAAATAAATCCTTGATGGTGAAATAGGGATGGAAGGGAATATTGTCCTTGTCTTGCAAATTGATCCCGCTAGGATTACTGCTCTTGACGGTATGCAATGCCACCAGATGGACGATCACCGCACCAATAATCAAGAAGGGGAACAGATAATGCAAGGCAAAGAAGCGGGTCAGTGTGGCATCGCCCACGGTGTAATCACCGCGCAGCCAAATGACCACTTCGTCACCGATAAAAGGCGTAGCACGGAACAAATTGGTAATGACCGTCGCCCCCCAGAAAGACATTTGTCCCCATGGCAACAAATAACCCATAAACGCCGTACCCATCAGCAACAGCAACAACCCCTGCCCTGTCCACCATAACAATTCACGTGGTTTACGATACGAGCCGTAGTACAAGGTACGCGCCATATGGATGAAAATCACAAAGAAAAAGGCGGAAGCCCCTGTCGAATGTAAATAGCGCAACAGCCAGCCATAATTTACATCACGCATGATGTGTTGAATGGAGTCAAAAGACAGCGCAACATCTGCCTTGTAGTGCATGGCGAGAAAAATACCCGTGGCAACTTGCAGCACCAGTACGAACCCTGCTAAAAAGCCGAAGTTCCACCAATAACTCAGATTGCGTGGGGTGGGATAGCCTGTCAATTCATGCTTGACGAAGCTGGTAAGCGGAAAACGCTGATCTATCCAGCTGATAATACGTTGGGGCATAATGGTCTCCTAAGCCTTTCCGATGACAATTTTATTGTCTGCCACAAAGTGATACGGTGGCACTTCGAGATTTTTCGGTGCAGGGCCGCGCAGCACGCGACCACTATCGTCATATTGACTGCCATGGCAGTGACATTCCCAACCAGGGCCTTCTTTATTCGGTACACAGCCCATATGGGTACACACCCCAATCACCACCAACCATTCAGGTTTTTGGACACGCTTGCTATCAGGTTCTGGATCAAATCCCCCTTTGGACTCAGCGGAAGCTTTTATTTGCTCAGGGGTGCGGCGCAAGATAAAAACAGGCTTACCTTGCCACGCAACCGTGTGCATCCCCCCAGGGGTAATGTTGGTCAAATCCACTTCCGTCTCCGCCTTAGCCAGCACATCCGAACTCGGATTCATACTCGCCACAAACGGCACGCAAGTTGCCGCGACACCCGCCCCGCCTACCACCGAAGTCAGCTTGATTAAAAAATTACGACGATCGCCGTCGTTTAAAGCCTCTGTCACCATCTTTAGCCTCCCTTTTAGAATATTATTATCTACTAATGAGCGCGACATCCTACGCTGACAACATGCAACGCACAACGCATCTTAAGGGGTAATAAATAGGGTTATAAAAACAGAAGGAACATAGCCTTAAGGGGAGGAATTTTTACCCGAACGGGGGGGAGAAGGGTGAAGGGTGAAGGGTGAAAAGGGGAAGGAAAAGTGAGTTTTACCCTTCCCTCTTCACCCTTCACCCTTCACAATAAAAAGCGTTCCCCTAAGCCCTACAACTTGTACGCTCTGACGCTATCACGCAAACGATCCGTCACTTTGCTGATATCCGCTGAGGATACTTGGCTTTGTTGCGTGCTACTGACAAATTGGGCGGTCACTTTATTGATGTCTTTCATGGCGTTGGTCACTTGTTCTAACCCAATAAACTGCTGTTTCACCACGGCGGTAATTTGCTGGCTGGCAATCGCAGTTTCGCGCACCACTTCATTGAGTTGCCGCATCACGTCCCCACTGCGCTGCACCGACAGCATGCCCGCATCCACACCCTTGCTGCCTTCTTCGGTTGCCATCACCGCACGGTCGGTGGCGTGGCGGATGTCTTGCAGGATTTTTTGCACTTGGGCGGTGGATTGTTGCGATTGTTCGGCTAACTCGCGCACTTCTGCTGCCACCACCGCGAAGCCTTTGCCCGCTTCACCTGCTTTGGCGGCTTCAATCGACGCATTGAGTGCCAACATTTTAGATTGTTGTGCCAAATTGGTGACTACACCTGTGATTTCGCCAATTTGCTGAATCTGCTCGCTCAATGCCAAAATCGTCTGGGCAATGCCTTCCATGCGATGCAAAATCCCCGCCATACCTGAAATCGCTTGCTCTACCGCTACGCCGCCCAACTCACTTTCGCGCCGACTGCGCTCCGCCGTTTCGCCCAGCATCTGCACTCGCTCCATCGCTTGCGCTGCCATGCCTTTGATTTGATCCAGTGCGGCGGTGGTTTCATTTACCGCAGCGGCTTGTTCTGAAGCCCCTGACGACTGTCCGTTAATCGAACACTGCAACTCCTCAACCGCACTGGAAATGGTGTTAATCGCCTCCGTAGTTCCCGTGGCCACTTCCGCTAAGCTTTCCGTCATCGCATTCAGATTGTCAGCCAAACGCCCTAAGTCATCATCCCCCGAAATACTCAGACGCTGACTCAAGTCTCCTGATGCCACATTCTCGATATGCGCACTCAGCTTCACTAACTGCTCGCGCAGCTTCGCAGTCTTAGCCGCCTCTTCCCGTTGTGCCACTTCATCTTGCTGCGCCCGCTCTTCCAGTATCCCCGCCATCGCATTAAAACTGGTCGCAACATTCGCCATCTCGTCTTTCACTTCAAGGTTGATACGCGTACTCAAATTACCCGAAGCAAATGCCCAAGCACCTTCCGCCACGCGCGCGACGGCTTGATGGATGGTCAAATAAAACCCGACAAAAAGGTAGGCCATCCCCAAGGCGAAAAGCATGGCAATGCTATAGGCAAACCACTCTTTATATTGTTGGCGCGCTAATCGTACTTCAAGCAAATGACTGAGCGCAGGCGCAATGGTGTCTTCAAGCGATTCCACTTTTTTGACCACATTCAAACCTATGGTAAAACACTGTGTCGGGGCTATCGAAATAGACTCGCCTCCTATATCCCGATCAAGTTGATGTAAATACTGGCGTATCGCCAAAATAACGGGGGTCGCTGTGTGTTGAATTCGTGAGCGAATTTCATTATTCGACTTATAAGCCGTTTCCAGCTCAAACTCCAGCGTACCCAGTGTGGCGTTCACTTCTTCTTTTTTAAGGGTAAACCGAGCCGCATTTTCTTTGGTCAATACTCTACTCAGTGCCGCATCGCCTGCAAGTCGTCGTAATTGTGTAATGGATGTTGTTAGTACTGGCAAGCGATTAAGCGTGATTGAAGCGAGCTGATACGTTCCGACCTCAGGGTCTGAGACCAATCTAGCCGAAATCGAAAGATGCCGAATCAACTGATTGATTTCATCAATGAGTGCTTGATGCCCATCAACTGATGCTTTCACCGAAGTGTAATCTGTGTTTTTGATCTGATTCCAGCTTTTTTGCAAAAGCATGGGACGCTCTCCCACTTCAAGCTGAAGTTGGCTGTTTATATCTTGTGCGAACAATGCCACAAATACTTCATCTATTTTTTCCTCGTAGCTTTTAACATTTTTGGCATAAGACTTATCTCCCCGAATAAACGCATGCAAAGCCCCGCGACGATTAGTAACTTCGCTCAACAGACTAGACAACTCGCGCATATATTCAATGCCTGCTTTTTCACTGCGGGTGACCGTCGTGGCTTGGGTCAGATTTTTAAGCAGCATCAGACTCAATACCAGCATCGGAATCAAAAAAAGCATGGAGATCAATAAAAATTTTCTTTTATAGCTCAATAGCCCCATCAGTTTGACGGCGAACCACATGATTTTTTGACCCACAATACCCTCCTTTTGGGATTACAACTTATACACGCTAACGCTGGCACGCAACCTAGCCGCAACCTGAGCAATATCTGCTGAGGATACTTGGCTTTGTTGCGTGCTAGCCACAAATTGCGAAGTCACTTTATTGATGTCCTTCATCGCAGTGGTCACTTGTTCTAGTCCGAGAAATTCTTGTTTGACCACGGCGGTAATTTGATGGCTGGCAATGGTGGTTTCTCGCACCACTTCATTCAGTTGTCGCA
>JBASWK010000003.1:0-5131 GCA_049276435.1 Gallionella sp.
AAAAGGCGTAAAAGTTTGTGGCAACGAAAAAATAGAGCTTGAACGGCGACTGCAACGCTCCAATGCTTTAAGTTGGTGGGATATAACGATCCATCCTAAAGTGGTACTTTTGTAATTTCTGGATCCCATAGGCTTTTTCAACGCCTAGTGCATTCACGTTTCTAATGATAGTACCGATATTCCTGATGTCGTCGGGATGCTCAATGACAGCAATCAGATTCTTACATCGCAAGTTTTTAACTTTATCGGCTCTCGCACGAAGTGTTGGCTTTGATTTTTGTTTTTCTTCCATGAATGACTCCATAAGTGGTTGCGTACAAATAATTGGGTATTGAGTTGTTAGTCGCTAGTCGTTAGTTGGCGGGATGGAAAATTTATCTCATCCACTTGAATATATTGTAAAAATACAACATCGAGCAGCTTCCCAGTATTATCTAGCGACTAATAACTAACGACTAACAGCTTAAAATACCCGAAAATTTAGGCGCGGGTGCTTACTGATGTGTGATCTAACGTGGAACTAATCGGCTCCGCACTTTTGCGGAGTCTGGGTTAAATAATGGGTTCGGCTTCATGATACGTCAAAGACGTGCTTGCCAACTGGATGGGGAGTCCGTTGAAAATGCTTCACCTGCTCCATATTTTTACAGGAGGCTATCTATGTTAGTGCCTAGAAAGCAGAATCCACTATCATGTTCATATTATTACATTACCCACAATGTTTCACATAGGGTCATTTTAAGCATTGACTTGTGTTTCTGGAGAGGCGTAGCATGACGCTTCGTCTTGAGCAGCGCGGATACGCGGTTAATTGGGATGATGTCCAGACATTTCACGCGCTCGTTGAAAGAAATCTATGCTGAAATTTGTGTATAAAGTACAGGGATTTTTGGGTATCGGTTTACCATCCCGTAGCATTCCCCTCGCATTTTCTCTGCCCACCCCCTCTGATAAATTTCAAGCCAGCGATACGGATGACGACGACTTCCTCGATGATCTGGCGATAGTCAAAGACTTGCCCGCCGCCTATTTTGCGCGTTTGCTGGAGGAGGTGAAATATGTCAATCGCTGCTCCATGAGCAACCAAAAACGCTGGGCAATCAATCACGATATGCTCAAACTGTTTTATCCCGCAGCACAAACCCAAATCGCGCTGCTGTCCAAAACAGGCGATGTGCCTGAGTCTGACCAGCATAAAACAGTGTTGCTGCACATTATTGAGTTTTGCCAAATTTTAATCGTGTCGTATCAGCTTATTTTTGCAGACTATTACGCCAGCAGCAATTATCGCTATGCCCGCGCGCGTACCAAGGTGTTGACCTGCGCCTCCCGTATATTGGAATTATTGACCTTTAAACAACGGGCGCGCGGTCTGCGTTATCAATTATTGGACGATGCGGATTGGGCAATTGCCAACACCTTGTTTTATGTGATGTACCGCTATGAGGATGTCTATCAACCCTTATCTACCCTGAAAAAAGAGCTGGATATGGGACACCATCATCATAAAATCAGCCTATACCAACACTTTATGCAGCTGCATTTGTCTTCGGCTTTTGACGTGTTACGTTGGCCCACCCACCTCCAATGGGTCATTGGCAGCTATGTGCGCAGCATCGAACAGCCCGCGCTCATTCGCCCCGATGACGGCACATTAGGGGAGCATGATTTACGGATATATTGCTACGGTACGTCTCCCGCAAACACGCGGCGTTTAGCCCATCCGCCAGGCGAGGCGTTGCTATTAGACTGTCACCCGCTCATCCATGCCATGCACAAAGATTGCGTGGGCATGATGCGAGCCAAAACACAGCGCAATGTATCCCAATCCCTACCCCGCTTTGCGAATTTACCTGAAGCCGAACACTTTGTTATTTTTGACCAACTGGTGCGCGGACTAGAATACAACAACATCAAACCAATAGGACATGTCGAACAAAATGTGAATGATTTACGCATTTTTGTGGGCTTTACCGAGGTGTTTGGCTTGTTGCACCACCGTAATAGCATTTACGCTTCAGAAGAACGCTTGGCGGATATGCTGGCACGACGTTCAGCCTTGATCGCCGAAGACAATGCCGCCACCCATGAAAGCATCTGGAAGCTGCTGTTTCAAGACGACAAAATGGTGTGCCTGAGTACCCAAGAAACCGACTTCACCACCGCCATGCGCATCGGCTCATTGCTCGCGTGCGGGATAGGCGAAAATGTCAACCGCCCCAGCCTTGCGATGGTCTCGCGCATTTTCCGCCCCTGCGCCAAAGTGGTGATTGTTGAAATTCACCGCATCGCAGATTATGCCGAACCCGTTTTAATGAGCGTCAACGCCCCGTCAGACCAACCCCTTTTGGCACACCAGAAAAAACCCGCACTGCTGGTGTATGACCACAAACAGCCTGGTCATTGGAGCTTAATGTTCCCGCCACAAGACGTGGTGCTAGGCATCGACCATTTTGCCATACACCGCCAAAAAATCACCCACCCCATCCACCTGCACGGCATACGCCACTCCACCAATGATTTTTACCTATTCTCCACCGCCCTAGAATCCGCACAACTGGGCATCACAGGCGAACCCGACTACCCCATTCCGCCCGCACTCAAACACCATGCAGCGGGATGGTTGTTGTAACTTTTCGCCTCTTTTAACAAGCACGCAGCTAAGTTGAATTGAAAATTGCGGCGATGTCGCAAACCTGCTTGACCATCGTTCGCATTAGGATTAGTATGGTTCTAATGCAAACTTATTTAATCCATCATGTCCCCCAAAATTTTCCTGCCCCTGCTGCGCGAACTGATGGCGAGTTGTCAGGCATTTACCGCCTATTCGTCCACCCATATTCGCACGCTGGATTTAACGCCACCGCAATTTGACATTATCGCCACACTGGGCAACACCACAGGCATGTCATTTAAAGAGCTTGGCGACAACACCTTGATTACCAAGGGAACATTAACGGGCGTAGTGGATAGGCTGACACTAAAAGGCTTGGTGCAACGAGTGGCTCATGCGCAGGATGGGCGCAGCCAAATGGTGCAACTCACTGAAGCTGGCAATGCCTTATTCGCTCAACACTTCCCCGCCCATTTGCAGCATATTGCTCATGCGCTCGCCCCTTTATCCAAAAAGGAAATGCGAGCCTTAACCGATAGTTTACGTACCTTGCGCGCCGCCTTTGCGACCGCGTCTTCGGAGGAAAAACCATGATTGCCCGCTACACCTATACCGCCATGGCATTGCATTGGCTCATGGCACTGTTGATTTTCGTTGCCTTTCCATTGGGTTTATACGCCCACGAACTGCCTTTTTCACCCTTGAAATTACAACTCATCAGCTATCACAAATGGCTGGGCGTGACGATACTGGGCTTGCTCTTGGTGCGCATCGTTTGGCGACTCAGCCACACGCCACCACCATTGCTCGCAACCCACTGGCAACGTCATGCCGCCCACGCCGTACACGGACTGATTTATGTCTTGTTGCTGGCAATTCCACTGTCTGGCTGGTTAATGAGTTCCGCCAAAGGTATCCCCGTGGTGTATTTTGGACTTTGGCAATTACCCGATTTAATCAGCAAAAACAAAGAACTGGGCGACTTATTAAAAGAGCTGCACGAAGGATTGAATACGGGACTCTTGGTGCTGGTCGCACTGCATATTGCCGCCGCACTCAAACACCATTTGATTGATAAAGACAGTACCTTACGGCGCATGTTGCCGTTTTAAGCGAGGAGGAATGCCATGCAAAAAATGATCGACACCATCGCCCACAGTAGGTGCGAATTTATTCGCACGTTTTTAGGGCAGTGCGTGCGAATAAATTCGCACCTACAACTCACGTGTTGCACAGTGTTATTACTGGGGATTTCACCGCTAGGACACGCCACGGAATTTACCCAAATCGTCCCCGCCAAAAGCGCGCTCACCTTTGGCTACAAACAAATGGGCGTGCCGATGGATGGCAAGTTTGGGCAATTTACCGCGCAAATGCGTTTTGACCCAGCGCAACTCGGTCAAGCACAAGCCCGAATTGACGTGAATCTTGCCAGTATCGACACGGGTTCAGCAGAAGCCAACGAAGAAGTCAGCGGCAAATTATGGTTTAACACCCGTGCCTTTCCCAACGGACAATTCGTGTCATCCAGCGTTAAAGCCTTAGGCGGCAATCGTTATCAAACCTTGGGCACGCTGACCTTAAAAGGCAAAGCCGTCCCCGTGTCCGCCGTGTTTACCTTCAAACCCGATGGTGCGACCGCCAGCTTTGACGGCACCTTTGTGCTAAAACGCTTGGATTACGGCATCGGCGAAGGCATCTGGACAGACCTTGGCACCGTGGCAAACGAAATACAAATTGGCTTTCATCTGATTGTCAATGCGGCACCCGCTAAAAAGTAACTAACGCTTCGGCGGCTCTTTATACCCCCCCGCAAATTTACCTGCAAGGCTTGATTTACGTCGTCAACGCGTTGCGAAAGCTATATTCAGCACAGGTATTGGAGGTGTTTGATGCGTAAAATTCTGCCAGAGAGGTAAATCATGGACGCGAGTTGTTCATGAGCGGCATTGCTTTTCATTTTTAAAGCCCCTTAGCGGAATATCACGTCATCACGACGTTATGCACCTACTTCATTGTAACTATTGATAAAATTCAATCGCATCTTATCAGACACAAGCGGGAATCAAGTTGAACGGCGTTCTACACCTGTATTTAAATCGCGCAAGTAATAGCCTTATCCAACAGCAATTCTCCATTCAAAATTTACTCACCCAATACGCCGCCGTAGATTGGGATTTACCTCAAATCTCACACCCGTCATGCCGACGAAAGTCGGTATCCAGACGTTTAAATAAGCCTCGCGTAGCGAGACCGCATCGGTTTTGTTCGCTACGCGGGTTGTTTTTTGGCTGGATACCGACCTTCGTCGGTATGACGATGACAAGGTATTTTGAATTGAGAATTGCTACTTATCCAACGATGTATGAGCCTGAAGGATGGGTGTATTTCTGTAACTACTCAGCTCCCCCTTTGCTTTAATCGCGCAAATCACGTACAGTTTGCCACATGACTTCAATACCCGACCTCAATTTACTCAGCCATGCCGAAAAGGACGAGCTTATTCGTAGCTTGTTT
>JBASWK010000004.1:0-25536 GCA_049276435.1 Gallionella sp.
TTACCGCGTGATTGTGTGACATTTGTTGGGCTACGCTGACGCTCAACCCAACCTACGCGGCTTAAAGAGAGAACCACACCGTAGGTCTGTCAATAAGCGCAGCACCAATTACTTGATTACACAACAAATTACATACTACGCGGGCTTATCCTGCATCGGACGTTGGATTATTCTTGAGTTCATCAAATTTACCTTTCATCGTCGGATTGCTCTTCGTAAGTTTCTTGATGGTCAAGTCCTCCAATTTATCATTCGCAAGACGAAAATTATTTTCAGAGCTCGACAATGCCTTCTTGATTTTCTCAAGATGCTTAATAGATTCGTCGATTTCCTTAATAGCGGTTTGAAATTGTTCGGAAGCGAGCCTGTAATTCCGATCAAATCCTGTTTTGAAATCACCGAGCTTGCTTTCAAAATTCGTAATGTCGATGTTTTGCGATTTGACCAGTGCGAGTTCTGTCTTGTATTGAAGTGCGTTCATCGCCGCATTCCGCAACAATGAGATCAATGGAATAAAAAATTGCGGGCGGATGACGTACATTTTGGGATAGCGATAGGATACGTCCACAATTCCAGAGTTGTAGAGGTCATTATCGGATTCAAGCAGCGAAACCAACACTGCATACTCGCATCCCTTCGCAGCACGGTCTTTATCAAGTTTATCCAAGAAGTCATCATTTCTCTTCTTAATTGCGGTGGTTTCCATCTCATTTTTCATTTCAAACATAATGGAAACAATTTCAGTCCCCGCATCATCCTTGTCACGAAAAATATAATCCCCCTTCGTGCCATCTCGCGCATCGTTGTCTTTTCCAAAGTCGGCTCTAGGAAATGCCATTGTGCGAATTTTATTGAACTCAATTTCGCAGTGTTGCTCAAGCGTTTCGCCCACCATTTTGGTGGACAATTTAGCTTTCATATCTTTAATGCGTTGGATTTCTTCCTTGAGCGCATTTTCTGATTTTTGTCGTTCAACTTCTGCTGTGGTCAGTTGGGTTTGCAAGCTATCTCGTTCTTGTTTTACGGGGTCTAAAGCGTTTGCTACAGCGAGTTGCTGGGCAGTTGCTGCGTTAGCGATTTGGTTGTTTAAAGTCTGAATTTCAGCATCTTTGGCGGCAGCAGCTTTTTCCAATGTGCTGGCTGCTTGGGCTGTAGCAAGTTCGATGGCACTTTGCTTATCCTTTTTCGCTTGCTCAAGGTCATTTTTTAGCTGATCGCGTTCTTTTGCCACAGGATTCAGCGCATCATTCACCGCATTTTTTTGAAGCAGCGCGGCAGCAGCAAGTTCGGCTTGTAGCTTTTGAATTTCAGCATCTTTGGCAGCGGCAGCTTTCTCCAATGTACTGGCTGCTTGGGCTGTAGCAAGTTCGATAGAATTTTGCTTATCCTTCCTCGCTTGCTCAAGGTCATTTTTTAGTTGGTCGCGTTCTTTTGCCACGGGATTCAGCGCGTCATTCACCGCGTTTTTTTGAAGCAGCGTGGCAGCAGCAAGTTCGGCTTGTAGCTTTTGAATTTCAGCATTTTTGGCGGCAGCAGCCTTCCCTAATTCGCTGACGACTTGGGTTTTGACGAGTTCTACAGCACTTTCTTTTTCTTTTTTTGCTTGCTCAAGGCTATTTTTGAGTTGGTCTCGCTCTTTTTCCAGATTGGCTTTTAAGCCTTGAATTTCGGAGTCTTTGTCCTTTTCTGCGAGTTTGATGGCGTTCTGCTTGTCTTTCTCAGCCAGTTCAAGCCGTTCCTTCAACAATTTATCAAACTCTTTGTCACGAACCTGCTTGAGAATAGCGGCATATCCAGCTTCGTCAATTTTGAATGCTTTATTACAATGCGGGCAAATGATTTCGTTCATAAATAGAATCTTAGGCTTGGTTGAAAGAGGTGAAGGGAGATATGCTAACCCAACGCACTCCTTAAATCTACCAACAAATCATCAAGATAACCCGTAAGGCGGATTCACCGCAGGCAATCCGCTATTTTTACCTGCAAAATCACGCGAACCCGCCCTGCCATCCTCCTCAAACCGCCTTAATCACCAACTGTTTGCTCAGGCGGTTAAACGCGACATTTCCAGTTAAATCAAAACATCCAACCCTTTACGCTCCAACAAATTCAACAGCTTTTGCGATGACCCACTGGGGTGTTTGTCGCCGATTTCCCATTGTTTGACGGTGGAGGGGCTGATGTTTAGCATCACGGCTAATACCGATTGGCTGAGTTGAAAGCGATCCCGCAGCGCACGAATTTTGGTGCTGTCATAGTCGGGGATGGGGGCGAGACACAACGCGTCGAATTTGCGCATTTTGTGTTGGTCGATAAAGCCCAAACGATGTAAATCCGTGGCGGTTTCATGCACCGCGTCCAAAATTGAATGTTTAGTTCCCATGACAAATTTCCTCCAGTGTGCCGTCTTCAACCGCAAAATTCAGTTCCGCATCGTCACGCGCCAACAAGGATTCGGCAATCTCGCGCAGTGCGTTGAGTTCGTTGTCGGTGATATTTTCGCGCACATTTTTTTCAAATCCATACACAAAAAGTCAGCGGTTGCCTTTGTTAGTGGCAATCAGTGTTCTGACCCCACCGCGCTTGCCCCGTCCCGCTAAACCCACGTGTTTTTTGATGACGAAACCACCTAGATCAGCATCGACCAAGCCTTGTATCATTTCATCCACCGCCACACACAAAGCCTGATTGGTCAGCTCCATTTTACGCATCCAACGGCAAAAATGGCGGGTTTTAAATATACACTTCAGGTGTTAAATATACCACTTAGTGAACCGAAGTTAGCAATCGCAAGAAAATTTACCGCTGAGGGAGGGGCTAAGTGCGATGAGCGTAGCGTGGTTCTTTGGGTGCGCACCCTGCCAAGCGGCGGTTTGCTGCGCGAAACCAGCCTACGACACTTAAAATGGGGACGATTATCCCCTCCCCAATGAAACGCCCCATCACTGAACATCCCTTGCGCGGGTCATAAGGCGGTGGATGTGGTGTAGCCCGTATGCAATACGGGAAACGTTCGCCATTCAATAAAATCCCATATTGCATACGGGCTACTTGGGGCTTCACTGACGACGCACTGCCAATTTTTTTGATGCGTGCTGATTAGCCTGCGTTTCATATCGCCAGCAACACCTGATCGGCAACCGCACGAACTTGTTTTGCGTGTCCTGTGGTGGTATTTATTTCTAATAATCCAACCCGTTGCAATGCGTCAACATCGCGCTTTACCGCACTGCGGTCGCGGTGTAGGCGTTGCGATAAATCGGTGATTGAGCCAGGGCAGGCTTTGACTTCGCGCAATAAAACCAGTTTGGCAGTCGTCACCAAGCGCGCTAAATCTTCTGGGGCTTCAAATGCGATGATACGTTCGCACGGAATGGACTCGCCGCGATCTGCCCGTTTGGCAAGCTCCACGCCACGGCTGAAAAAATCTTCCACGCTGGCAACTTTAAGGGTTGTTTTCATTTTTTGCTCCTAAACAGACTCCAGTCGGCTTGAAATTGTGCCATAAAAAACGGCAGCCTAAGCTGCCGTTTTCCTTTCGCGTGCGGTCGAGACTAGCGACGCACTGCCAATTTTTCTTTGATACGCGCCGATTTGCCTGAGCGTTCACGCAAGTAGTACAGCTTGGCACGACGGACTGCACCGCGACGTTTCACTTCGATGGAAGCGATGATCGGGGAGTAGGTTTGGAAAGTACGTTCTACGCCTTCGCCTGCGGAGATTTTACGCACGATGAAGCCTGAGTTCAGACCGCGATCAAGCATTTAGACAATACTGAATTTTAACCTTGTCATTTAGTTGCGCTTAAATTACTGTTGTGAGCAAATTAACTCAGTATCAAAAAAATGACTGACGAATCTAGCTATACCGACCCATCACGTCAATACCGTGCCCCCCGTTTTGTTCGGGAGGCATCTGATACGCCGAACACTTCGACTGAGAATAAGCCTCAATTATTGGAGTCATTCCGCAATACTGCCGCTTGGGTTTTATTGGGTGAGCCTGGGGCGGGGAAATCCACCGCTTTTAAAACTGAAGCAGAGGCAACAGGCGGGGAATATCTGCGCATTGCTGAATTTATTGAGCTGGATTTGGATGAGGCGTGGCGAGCAAAAACGCTGTTTTTGGATGGATTGGATGAAGTGCGGGCGGGTAGCGACAGCACATTGCTTAAAATACGTAATAAATTAAACAACTTAGGTAATCCTGCTTTCCGTATTTCATGTCGTGCGGCGGATTGGTTTGGTGCGACGGATCAAGCAAGTGTTGCAGCCGCTGCTGCCGACAAAAAAATTACCGTGCTGTTGCTTGAGCCATTGGGTGGTGGCGATGTTTTGGACATCTTGCGCAAAAACCACAGCATTGCTAACCCTGAAAATTTTGTTAAAGAAGCGCAAAAACGTGGCATCTACGGTTTGTTGAATAACCCGCAAACATTGGAATTGCTGGCAAAAGCGGTGCGCGATGACCAATTCCCTGCGACACGGCAAGCAACCTATCAGCTTGCTTGTAAAGCGATGGCAGCAGAAGCCAATGAAGTGCATCGTAAGAAAAAACAACGACCAGTCGCTTTTGAATCAGAGCAATTAGTAGATGCGGCAGGGCAACTTTGCGCCGTGTTGCTGTTTGCGAATAAAACAGGAATCGCATTAGACCTTGACCCTGTAATCGCATTAGATCGTGACCGTGTAAAAGACGATTTTGTTTATATTGAAACCTGTAAGTCACCTGATCCAGACGCTGCAAAAGCAGCAACACAAAGCAAACTATTTCGTCCCGCAGCATCGGAAGAGCGAGTAGAACCCGCCCACCGCACCATTGCAGAATTTTTAGCGGCGCGTTGGTTGGGACGACAAATTGACCAACAGGGTTTGCCCTTGAAACGAGTGCTCAATTTATTATTGGGGCGCGACGGGCGCACGGTGGCGGGGCTGCGCGGCTTGTATGCTTGGTTGGCGTTGGAATGTACGACGGCGCGAACACAACTGATTCAAGCTGATCCATTTACAGTGGTGATTTATGGCGATGTCAGCCCAATGTCGATTGCGGATAAGCGGCTGATTTTGCAAGGATTGAAGCAAGAAGCCGAGCGATTCCATCCGTTTCGTTGGCAAGCGCAATCCGCTTATCCCTTTGGCGCATTATCGGAAAAGGAGTTGATTCCTGATTTCATTGAGGCACTTACCGACCGCAGCGAAGCCGCGCAATCGTTTGCGGATTGTGTGTTAGAGATATTGATTGAAGGGAAATCATTGCCCGAAGGGGAAGAGTTGTCCAAACTCAGACAGATCATAAAAGACGTGATTCCCGATATTACGCGCTCGGATACCGTGCGTCGTTACGCCGTGCTTGCTTGGTTGAAGCTCCATGCAACCGTCGAGGACGCGCTTGATTTGTTGGATTGCATCACGAAAGGCGAAGTGGCAGACCAAAACAATGATTTGGCAGGGGCATTACTCTACCATCTTTACCCATCACACATTTCACCAGAAAACTTGCTGCGCTATGTCCACCGTCCTAAACAAAGCAATTACATAGGAGACTTCTTCTTTTGGGGGAATGAACTGTTTGCAAATGTGCCACCAGCGCATTTGATCGTGTTGCTAGATCAGCTTATTGAGCCAAGGTATTTAACATTGCGAACCTCGTTGGTTCAGATGACTGGTCGGTTATTACAACGTGCGATTGAATTACATGGTGATGGTATAACGGCTGAAAAATTGTTTGCATGGCTGGGGGTTGGGCTTGATGAAAATGGAACTTCTTTTTTGGAACAAGATAACAAAGTCGGCATTATGAATTGGCTGACAGCACATCCAGAACGCTACAAAGCGTTACTATTATTGTGCTATCAACAGGCTGAAAAAATATCAGATTTAAGCAATTATGAAAAACGTTTGTATGATGTTGTTGAAGTGCCTGAAGATTTGAGCTTATGGCATCTCGCTCAAATTACCCAGACGGATAACGAGCTGTTTGCGCGAGATCATCTTGATTGCACATTTAATATGCTCAATCAGCGTGGCGGGAAAGGTCTGACATTGGAAGTATTGGAGGCTTGGGGTATTGAGTACCCAGAACGTCAAAGTTGGCTTGATACTTTGCTATTTTGTGAGATTCCTGAATGGAGAAAAGAACAGGCAGCCCGCAATCATTCGGCTCGACAAAAACGTGCTGATACAAAGCGAGACAATAGCCTATATCTGAATCAAAACAAGGCAGAAATTCATTCTGGGCAGTTTGGTGAAATGCTCAAATTAGCCTTGATATGGAAGGGAGGGAATCCAAATTTAGTTGGTGAGACACCTGCCGAACGCTTTAATGATCTTTGTGATAACGGGGATGAAATACTTGCGGCGGCTGAAGCGGGCTTTCGGGCGTGTGTGGTGCGAACGGATTTGCCGACGATAGATGAATTTATTGCATTGTGCACTCAACAGCAGGGGCATTGGGCTCAGATACCGTGTCTTATCGGGATGGATTTACGCTGGCAAGACAATCCTTTAGCGATTGACGCGCTGCCTGATGATATTTTACGCAGAATGATTGCGTTCGGACTCCACGCTAGAGCCTATAGCGCGAGAAATATCCCCGCGTGGTTTTCTAAGCTGGTCAAGGATCGCCCCGCATTAGTTGCGGATGTTTTAGAGCGTTACGCCATTGCGATCTTAAATTCAAAACAAGATGACGTTTATGATATTTGCTTCTTGGCAGATGACCCAAGTTACCGCGAAGTTGCTCTTCTGGTCGTCCCAGCCTTGCTAATAGAATTTCCGCTTCGCGCCCGTGGCAACATATTTTCAGATTTGTCTGTTCAGCCTAAACACTTACAAAATTTAAAGTCTCTGCTTGCTGCGGCGAGGCGTTACGCCATGCCAAAACTTGCCGACATCGTGCGCGAAAAAGCGACACTCATTGAAAATAAGGATATGGATGATGACCAGAAAATATATTGGTTGACGGAGGCAATGTTGCTTGACCCTGTGCATCATCAAGCAGCACTTTGGGAATATGTTGGTAAAGATTCTGCTCGCATTGCTCATCTATGTGGGTGTCTAAATCCCATTAACATTGACTTGTCCGCCGATGTGCTAGGTAAGTTGATAGACTTGTTTCTAGGGGCGTTTTATTCAACAAGCGAATCAATTCCGAATGACTCTGGGAAAGTCAATTGCAATGCCCCTAGGAAATTCATTGCAATTGACTTGAGGCACGACAATTTTTTAAATCAGTTAATTACGAGCTTAGGCAGGTTAGGCACAGACCAAGCGGCACAGGAATTGGAAAGATTGTTGCAACTACCCGTTTTGCATTCGTTCAAATCTCGATTGGAACATACTCTTCACCAATTGAAATTAACCCAACGTGAGCAAGCATTCAATTTTTCGTTGCCTGAAAAAGTGGCGCAAATACTCGCCAATCAAACTCCAATCAGCAGCGCGGATTTGGCGGCGTTGGCGTTGGATTATTTGAATGATATTGCAAACAGAATTCAGGTTGATGGTGATGATGGCTTTAATGCTTTTTGGAATATCAAAACTGTAAAAAATGAAATTACCCAGAAAATGGAGGAAGTGCGAGAACATCGAAGTGAAAATTTATGTCGTGATGCCTTGTTAACCCGTTTGGATATGTCTTTTAAACCATTGGGAGTGCGTTGTGATCGTGAAGGTGACTACGTTGAAAATAATCGCGCTGACATCCGATTGTCTTACCATAGGTTTGAATTGCCCATCGAAGTTAAAGGCGAGTGGCATAAAGAGCTGCGGACTGCCGCAGAATCTCAATTAGTGCAGCAATATGCGATTGACCCTGACGCAAATGGGTACGGAATTTATTTGGTGTTTTGGTTCGGCGGGAAAGAGATGCCCTCATTCAAGAAAGATGACCCAAAACCAAACACTCCCGAAGCGTTACAGGAAATACTGGAAGCGGAGTTTAAAACAGTGAATCCTCAGCGGATATTTGTTCGGGTGTTGGATGTGACACCCCATAGTCAAAAAAATTGACCACCAAACGATGTTCCACCCATAAAAAACGCCAGCCTTATAGGCATCAATTTATAGCGTGCAAGTCCCCTCGCCCGCTTGCGGGAGAGGGCTAGGGAGAGGGTGTATTTTTGATTTTTGGGTGCATTCCCTCTCCCACAAGCGGGCGAGGGGAGTCAATGCAATGGGTTGTAAAGGTTTTGGCTTTGCGCTATTGCGTGTAGCCAACAAAAACGGCAGCCTAAGCTGCCGTTTTGTTGAAACCTTGGGGGTCGATTAACGACGCACTGCCAATTTTTCTTTGATACGCGCCGATTTGCCTGAGCGTTCACGCAAGTAGTACAGCTTGGCACGACGAACTGCACCGCGACGTTTCACTTCGATGGAAGCGATGATCGGTGAGTAAGTTTGGAAAGTACGTTCTACGCCTTCGCCAGCGGAGATTTTACGCACGATGAAGCCAGAATTCAGACCGCGATTGCGTTTTGCAATCACCACGCCTTCAAATGCTTGCACACGTTTGCGTTCGCCTTCAACCACGTTGACGCTGACGATTACGGTGTCGCCAGGGGCGAATGAAGGAATAACTTTACCCAAGCGGGCAATTTCTTCCTGTTCCAATTGTTCAATTAAATTCATTGCATTTTCCTTTAGTTATGAGAATCTTGTTCCTTCTGGAACGCTGCCAGAAGCCCAGATTCTGCTTTTGTTAAGTCACGCTTTGCCAATAAATCGGGGCGGCGTAACCATGTTCTGCCCAATGATTGTTGAAGCCGCCAGCGGGTAATCTGGGCATGATGTCCAGACAACAACACAGGGGGCACAGCTTCACCATTAAACACTTCGGGGCGGGTGTAGTGGGGGCAGTCGAGCAGGCCTTGTACAAAGGAATCTTGCTCGGCGGATTGGGCATCACCCAAAACATCGGGCAATTGCCGCACCACGCTGTCCACCAACACCATCGCCGCGAGTTCTCCACCTGACAACACATAGTCGCCGATGGATATTTCTTCATCTACATACTGACGAATCAGCCGTTCATCTATACCTTCGTACCGCCCAGCTAACAGAATCAAGCCTTGCTCGGGCTGATCGGCGCGTTGCTTGACCCAGTTGTGGGTCAGCAAACTGCCTTGTGGCGAGAGATACACCACGCGACTGCTGGCTAAACCCAATGCGGCTTGCCGTTGCTTGGCTGCGGTAATCGCAGCGGCTAACGGTTCGCCTAACATCACCATGCCAGGTCCGCCCCCGTAAGGACGATCATCGACGGTGCGGTGGTTGTCTAGCGTGAAATCACGGGGATTCCAAGTATGCAGCGCGAACAGAGATTTTTCGGCTGCCCGCCGTGTGATGCCGTGTTGCGTAATGGCATCAAACATGGCGGGAAACAGGGTGATGACATCAAAAATCATATTTTTGATTACACATCCAACTGCCAGTCCACCCGAATCTGCTTTTGTTGCATATCGACATCTTGCACCACGGCTTTGACAAAGGGGATCAACACGTCGCCGTGTTCGCCTTTGATCAGCAGTACGTCATTTGCGCCTGTTTCCATCAAATTGATGACTTGACCAAATGTCACGCCTTCCAGATTAACGACTGTCGAACCGATTAAGTCAGACCAGTAGTATTCGTCCGTATCAGGTTCAGGCAGCGAAGCACGCGGGACGGCAATCAGCCAGCCTTTGAGCTTTTCTGCCGCCGTGCGATCAGGGCAGTCAGGCAACAGCGCGGCGAGGGTTTTGTGATGCGCTTCTGTCTGCACCACTTTGACTTCGCGCCATGTCGCGTTTTCCGACGCTGCAATCCACCAGATGGGATAATCCAACAAGCTATCCAGATACTCGGTGAACGGTTGCACTTTAATCCAGCCACGCACGCCATGCGCCGCAGCGACGCGCCCCATAATAACCAAGGGCGAATCCGAATTAGGCTGCAACAACGGCACTTGCACCTGCACGTTTAACCAACTTAGCTACTGCGTCGCTCAATTGCGCGCCTTTGCTTTGCCAGAAAGTCACACGCGCCAAATCTAAACGCAGTGCTTCTTGTTTTTCAGTTGCCACAGAATTGTAAAAGCCAACGCGTTCGATAAAACGACCATCGCGACGATTGCGCGAATCGGCAACCACGACGTTGTAGAAAGGACGATTCTTAGAACCGCCACGGGAAAGACGAATGATGACCATATAAACCTACCTAAATAATGAGCCGAGCGAAAGGGCGCGAATTCTACGACAATTCTGATACTTAAGGCAAGATTTTAACGCACCCTTTGCATAAATAACCCATTACAGAGCGCAGATATAGCGATTCGGGTGCCTGCGACAGCGCGTAACCGCCGTAGCACATGATAGAATTCGCTACTTTTTCGATTTTAATACTCTAGGACTAACCGCTATGTTTTCAAGCAAAAACACCCTCGCCGTCTCTGATCCCGAATTATGGGCAGCCGTTCAAGATGAAAATCGCCGTCAGGAAGATCATATCGAACTGATCGCTTCTGAAAACTACACCAGCCCAGCGGTGATGGAAGCGCAAGGCAGCAAATTGACCAATAAATACGCCGAAGGCTACCCCAATAAGCGTTATTACGGCGGTTGCGAATACGTCGATGTGGCGGAACAACTGGCGATTGATCGCGTGAAAGCCTTGTTCGGCGCGGAATACGCCAATGTGCAACCGCATTCAGGCTCACAAGCGAACCAAGCGGTTTATGTTTCGGTATTGAAACCAGGCGATACCATTTTGGGGATGTCTTTGGCGCACGGCGGTCACTTGACCCACGGCGCGTCGGTCAACATCAGCGGCAAGTTGTACCACGCGGTGCAATACGGGCTGAATGACAAAGAAGAAATCGACTACGACCAAGTGCAAGCCTTGGCGTTGGAACACAAACCCAAAATGATCGTGGCAGGCGCGTCCGCTTACGCCTTGGTCATCGACTGGAAACGCTTCCGCGCCATCGCCGACAGCGTCGGCGCGTATCTGTTTGTGGATATGGCGCACTATGCGGGTCTGGTGGCGGCGGGCGTGTATCCTAGCCCCGTCGGTATTGCCGATTTTGTGACGAGTACCACCCACAAAACCCTGCGCGGCCCTCGCGGCGGGCTGATTTTGGCAAAAGCGGAGTTTGAGAAAGTGCTGAATTCCGCGATTTTCCCTGGCATTCAAGGCGGCCCCTTGATGCACGTCATCGCCGCCAAAGCCGTGGCATTCAAAGAAGCTGCCAGCAAAGAATTCAAGGTTTATCAAAAACAAGTGGTGGATAACGCCCGCGTCATGGCGCGTGTGTTGCAAGAACGCGGTCTGCGCATCGTGTCGGGCCATACCGATTGCCATTTGTTCTTGCTGGACTTGCAAGCCAAAAATATCACGGGTAAAGATGCCGAAGCCGCCTTGGGTCGTGCACACATCACGGTCAACAAAAACGCGATTCCGAATGACCCGCAAAAACCGTTTGTCACCAGCGGTATTCGCATCGGCAGCCCAGCGATGACCACCCGTGGCTTCAAAGAACTGGAAGCGGAAAAGCTGGCACATTTGATCGCCGACGTGTTGGATGCGCCTAATGATGAAGCCGTCACCGCTCGTGTGATTGCCGAAGTTAAAGTGTTGTGCGATAAATTCCCTGTTTACAGCGCGTAATTTTTAAGCAGCACATGAGAAAAGGGATGCCGTTTGGCATCCCTTTTTCGTTGCAAGCTCATCTAGCTGCCCAATTAATGAGCAATCTTTTATCCCGCCAACTTCGCTTTCAAAATCTCGTTCAACTGCGCAGGATTGGCTTTGCCTTTGCTGGCTTTCATCGCCAGCCCGACGAAGAAGCCGAATAATTTGTCTTTACCGCTGCGGTATTCGGCAACTTTTTCGGCGTTGGCGGCGATGATTTCAGCCACCAAGGCTTCAATCGCACCACTGTCAGACACTTGTTTCAGGCCTTTGGCTTCGATAATGGCATCGGCATCGCCGCCTTCCGCCCATAGCACACGGAACACGTCTTTCGCGCCAGAGTTGGAAATGGTGTTATCCGCGATGCGCACTAACATGCCGCTCAGTTGCGTAGGCGTGATGGGGCAAGCGGTCATGTCCAAACCATCGCGATTGAGTTGCGCGCTCACCTCACCAATCAGCCAATTCGCACACATTTTAGCGACTTGCTCCCCTCGCCCGCCTGCGGGAGAGGGGCTGGGGGAGAGGGTTGCGGCGAGACACGCATCAAAGAAATCCGCCATTTCGCGGGTAGCCGTCAAGGCATTGGCATCGTAAGCAGACAGCGCGTAACTTTCGGTATAACGGGTGCGGCGCGCTTCGGGCAATTCAGGCAATTTAGCCCGCATTTGCTCAATAAACTCAGGCGAAATATCCAACGGCAATAAATCTGGATCGGGGAAATAACGATAATCATGCGCGTCTTCTTTGCTGCGCATGGCGTGCGTTTTGCCTGTTTCTGGGTCAAACAAAATGGTGGCTTGTTGAATTTTGCCGCCATTTTCCAGCGTGTCAATTTGCCATTGCACTTCATAATCAATCGCTTGCTGCATAAACTTAAACGAATTCAAGTTTTTGATTTCGCGGCGCGTGCCCAGCGGTTCGCCCGCACGGCGCACCGACACGTTCACGTCGCAGCGGAACGAACCTTCCTGCATATTGCCATCGCAAATCCCAATCCAGCGCACCAGCGAATGCAGCGTTTTGGCATACGCCACCGCTTCGGCAGCAGACGACATATCAGGTTCGGACACGATTTCCAACAACGGCGTGCCCGCACGATTCAAGTCTATGCCCGTCATGCCTTGGGTCGCGCCATGCACCGATTTACCCGCATCTTCTTCCAAATGGGCGCGGGTGATGCGCACCACTTTTTCGTAAGGTTTGGCGTTACCCGATAACGGTTCAACTTGTATCGTCAAAGCGCCCATCCCCACCACAGGCAAATCAAACTGGCTGATTTGATAGCCTTTGGGCAAGTCTGGGTAAAAATAATTTTTGCGCGCAAACACCGAACGCGGCGCGATGTGCGCCCCCACCGCCAAACCAAACTGAATCGCCCGCTCCACCGCGCCTAGGTTTAATACAGGCAACACCCCTGGCAACGCAATACTCACCGCATCCGCCTGTGTATTCGGCTCCGCCCCAAACGCCGTCGATGCGCCCGAAAAAATTTTAGTCTGTGTGGAGAGCTGCGCGTGCACTTCCAACCCGATTACGATTTCCCATTTCATGCTTTAATTTCCCTTATAGGGTGGATAAAGACCGTAGGCCGTATCCACCAGACTTTCTAATGTGGATACGCGTTTCGCTTTATCCACTCTCCTTCTTACTCAAATTCCATTCAAGACACAATGCCTAGCATTACCAGTGGTACGGCAAGCTCGCCCCACCCGTTGACGGATAATAATAGGGGCAGGAAGGCAATCCGCTTGTTTAAAGACTTCATCGACCAAATTTCAGCTTGGATGAATGCCGTCGTCGCGGGCATAAAACGCTAGGCGTGTCAAAGCAACCCCTGCCGATCTGCTTCGTGCCAAACAAAAGGTGACTTCCGCTTCAAATAGTCGGAGGGTAGGTGGTATTCCAGATATTCCTGATACCAGCGTGCACGCAGTTCTCGACATTGCGGATCATCCAGACCAAGCCGAGCAATCGTTTTCTCAACAACCTGCATTGCCATCGCTGCCAAATTCGGATTCGGGTAAATACGGCCAGTCGAAAGTTGCAACCGAAACAAGTCTGGCGCGAGGTAAAACGGATCCAGCACATCGCTGTATTCGCGTTTGCGGCTGTTCATAATCGAACATGCAAGACGGTAGTTACTCCATTCATATACCAAGCCAGCATTTACTGATTTGGCGACGAAATGATCCACACTACCACCCCCCATTCCTCGCTCGAAAAAGACACCAATGTACGCACAAACCCCTCCATATACTTGGTGCATATCTGTCAGGCAATCACGCCAATAGGGCTGAATATCTGCATTCGGCGGCAAAGGTTGATCCAGATTAAAGCCCTTATTATTAAGGTGTGCCAAACCCTTCTGACGTACATCGGCATCGAAAGCAGCGGGTTCGGGCTGTGCGGCAACTGGAATCATTTAAGCCACCCCTGCTTTTCACCAACATAACGCCAGCGAATCCAGAACGGGTCGGTATCACCTAACAGTGTGCGCAACTTTGCGTCAAACACTTTTGCCTGTTTATCGTCAATCACTTCCTCTGACAGAATTTTTGCTGCTTGTTGCAAAACCTCTTCCGCTTCAAGTGACCGAGCACTACCCATATCAAAGGCATCACTCATCAACCACCTTGATACGTCACCTAAGCGTACAAAGTGGCGTTTAGTGAACGCAACCGTAGGAGTACTATTGCCCTGTCGCACCAAATCCAAATCCCACCAAGCATCTTTTTGATCATCAAACTGCGGTTCGACCGAAGCCATCACCAACGGGGAATGTGTTACCGCAATGAGCTGAACCTCAGCCGAAGTCGTCAACTTTGCCATGACTTGCATAAGTGCGGGGATTACCGTCCGTTGCCACCTCGGATGAAGATGGGATTCCACTTCATCAATCAGGAAAGTTGTTTTGGTTTCAGGTTCTTCTCCCAGAAGTTCTTTCGCCTTCAGATGCTCTTCCCAACACCAAACCAAAAAGTAAGCGAGAGAAATGATCCTGCGCATACCTGATGAGGCATGCACAACCGCCACATCCTGCCCGTAAGGCATTTTCAGCGTTGGCATGTCACGTACATCATCCAAACTGATGCGCGTTAATGCACCTGGTTGAAGCTGTTCTGCTGAAGAGGGTGATAGCACCGACAACACTGCCCGCAAATTCTCGAATGCTCGTTCTTTTTCCTTTTGCCAGCCTGCCCAGTCACGGATCAATCCATTACATAACCAATTGCCATCTTCACCTTGCAATCCATCCCAAACCTCTTTAGGACTGAAAACATAAGCGGATGGACGATCCAAGGACTCTTCTGCCTTAGTTTTCCAATAGTTGCGTGCAGGATCCCACACCGCAAAACTGCCGTCCGCCATGGCGTAAAAAACCATGCCAGGATTAGCAGGCCGACCACGCGGAATGTTCCAATTCTGTAATCGTGGCTCGAAATCAATCTTGTTCGCCTTCGTTTTTGAAACGCCCGTAAACGAAAAACCTATCTCCGCTTTTTTCTTTTTATCGGTAGGAAGGGCAATTTTACCTACGGTCAATTTCGGATTGACTTCAGCAGGCCATTTGCGGGTCATCGCCCACCACGCAATGTCGAGCAAAAAACTCTTACCCAGACCATTGTCCCCAGTAATCAGATTTAATCGAGTACCAAACTCAAGCGCGACATCAGCAGGGCCTATGTTGGTGATTTCCAAATACCTAAGCATGGTTAGATTCCTTTCTTGGCACGAATTGAGCGTTCATCATCCCCCAAAAATCCGTAAAAACCACTTCGTCAGAACAAAACATAACAGCTAAACGCCTTGTGGTACTTGACTGTGCCAATCCGTCGCCAATTGATATTGGTGGGCAACGTTGAGCATTTGCGCTTCTTTGAAGTAGTCGCCGATGAGTTGCAATCCGACGGGCAAGCCGTTTTTGCCGAAGCCTGCGGGGATGGACATCCCTGGTAAGCCTGCCAAATTCACGGCGATGGTGTAGATGTCAGACAAGTACATTTGCACGGGATCGTCGCCTTTTTCGCCTAAATTAAAGGCGGTGGAAGGCGAAGTGGGTCCCATGATGACATCGCATTGGGTAAAGGCGGCGGCAAAATCTTGGGCGATGAGGCGGCGGATTTTTTGTGCTTGCAAATAATATGCGTCGTAATAGCCGTGCGACAGGACGTAAGTGCCGATCATAATGCGGCGTTTGACTTCCGCGCCGAAGCCTTGGGCGCGGGATTTTTCGTACATATCGGTCAAATCGCTGTATTCAGGGGCGCGGTAGCCGTAGCGCACGCCGTCGAAGCGCGACAAGTTGCTGGAGGCTTCGGCGGGGGCTAAGACGTAATACACGGGAATGGCGAGGCGGGAATTGGGTAGGCTGATTTCCACTACCGTTGCACCCAGCTTTTGGTATTCGGCAATCGCGGCCTGCACGCATTCCGCCACGTCGTTGTCCAAGCCAGCGGCAAAAAATTCTTTCGGCAAGCCGATGCGCAAGCCTGCCAAGGGTTGATTCAAGTCGCGGGTGTAATCTTCTTTTTCACGCGGCAAACTGGTGGAGTCGCGCTCGTCAAAGCCCGTCATCACGTTCAACATCAAGGCGCAATCTTCCGCGCTGCGCGCCATCGGCCCTGCTTGATCCAAGCTGGACGCGAAGGCAATCATGCCGTAGCGCGACACTGTGCCGTAAGTCGGTTTGATGCCCGAAATACCGCACAACGCCGCTGGCTGGCGTATCGAACCACCCGTGTCCGTGCCTGTCGCAGCGGCGCACAAACGCGCTGCCACGGCAGAAGCTGCGCCGCCCGAACTGCCGCCAGGGACGGCGTGGGTATTCCACGGGTTGCGCACCGCGCCAAAATAGGAAGTTTCGTTAGAGGATCCCATGGCAAATTCGTCCATGTTGGTTTTGCCCAAATTCACCGCACCCGCTTGATTAAATTGAGCAATCACATGCGCATCATAGGGCGCGATGAAGTTTTCCAGCATTTTCGAGCCGCAGGTCGTGCGCCAACCTGTGGCGCAGAAAATATCTTTTTGCGCGAGGGGAATGCCTGTCAACGGTTGGGCATGACCCGCTGCCAACATGGCATCAGCAGCCCGCGCCTGCGCCAAACTGCGCTCGGCATCTAACGTCACGAAGGCATTTAAAGTCGGATTCAGCGCGGCAATACGGTCTAAATAAAGCTGCGTCAGCTCCACGCTGGAAATTTTCTTTTCCGCCAGCGCGGCGGAAAGTTGTTTAAGACTGGCGTTTATCATTTTGTTCTGGGGAAGGAGAAGGGGAAAGAGCGAGAGAGAAGGGAGAAGGGGGGAAGGGAGAAGGGAAAACCCTTGTGCCACTTTCACCCTTCACCCTTCACCCTTCACCCTTCACCCTTCACTCTTCACCCTTCTCCTTTATCTATCTATTCAATCACTTGCGGTACAAGATACAGCCCCGCTTCGACTTGTGGCGCGATGGCTTGGAAGGCTTCGCGTTCATTTTTCGCGGTGACGACATCGGCGCGTAGGCGTTGCGATACGTCTTGGGCGTGGGACATGGGGGCAATATTGCGGGTATCGACAGCTTGCATTTCGGCAATCAGTTCAAAAATACCTGATAATTGGCTGCGTGCTGCGTCGATTTCGGCTTCGTTCATCGCCAAACGGGCGAGTCTGGCGACTTTACGGACATCTTCGGTAGTAAGAGACATGGCAAAAAATTTATTGAAATAATGCTAATAGGTTATCATAACAGGCTTTGGTAGCGCACCACTTTGACGACAGGAATTCCTCATCATGTTTAAATTTTTGAACGGTTATTTTTCTAACGATCTCGCGATTGACCTCGGCACGGCGAATACGCTGATCTGGTTACGCGGTCAGGGCATTGTACTAGATGAACCTTCGGTGGTGGCAATTCGCCAAGAAGGTGGCCCCAATGGTAAGAAAGTCATTCAGGAAGTTGGGCTGGGTGCGAAGCAGATGTTAGGGCGTACCCCAGGTAACATCACCGCGATCCGCCCGATGAAAGACGGCGTGATTGCTGACTTTACCGTGACAGAGCAAATGCTCAAGCAGTTTATTCGCAAGGTTTACAAAGCGGGGATTTTTACCCCCAGCCCCCGTATTGTGATTTGCGTCCCGTGTGGCTCCACCCAAGTAGAACGCCGTGCGATTCGGGAATCCGCCGTGGGTGCTGGGGCACGACGCGTGGAATTGATTGAAGAACCGATGGCGGCGGCGATTGGTGCGGGTTTGCCTGTAGAAACCGCAGTAGGTTCAATGGTGGTGGATATTGGCGGTGGCACGACCGAAGTGGGCGTGATTTCCTTGGGGGGTGCTGTGTATTCGGGTTCAGTGCGGGTCGGGGGTGACAAATTTGACGAAGCGATTATCAATTACATTCGCCGTAACTACGGCATGTTAATCGGTGAAACCACGGCGGAGAACATCAAGAAAACCATCGGTTCGGCGTTCCCAGGTTCGGAAGTGCATGAAATGGAAGTCAAAGGGCGCAATTTGGCAGAAGGCGTGCCGCGCAGCTTTACCATTTCCAGCAACGAAATTTTGGAAGCCTTGACTGATCCATTGAACAGCATTGTGAGCGCGGTCAAAATTGCCTTGGAACAAACCCCGCCTGAATTGGGCGCGGACATCGCCAGCAACGGCATGGTGCTGACAGGCGGCGGCGCATTGCTGCGCGACTTGGATCGCTTGTTGATGGAAGAAACAGGACTGCCCGTGTTGATTGCAGATGATCCGCTAACCTGCGTGGTGCGCGGTTCAGGCATGGCATTAAACAGCTTGGATAACCGCTCGACCAGTATTTTTACCACAGAATAAAAGTGGACAGTACACGCAGTTAAGCAGGCGACCTCCTTAACTGCGCGTTCGCAATATGGATACCTCTCAAAGCTTTCGTTTCACGCATCGCGGCCCCAGTTCACTGGCTAGGCTGATGTTTTTTGCGTCGCTGTCTTTGCTGTTGTTATTTGTCGATGTGCGCTACCGTTATTTGGAAAGCACGCGAGCAAGCTTGTCAGTATTGATGTTGCCGATTCAAGAAGTTGCTACGTCCCCGCACCGCTTATGGCAACAAGCGCGCGAACGACTGTATACACAAAATAGCTTGGTACACGCCAATCTGGCACTGGAGCGACAACATCAACAAGATGCGGCACAACTCATCAAGCTCAATGCACTGACACAGGAAAATCTGCAATTACGCACCTTGGCAGCCCTCCTGCCACCGCCTAACTATACCCAACAAATGGCGGAAGTGATTTATACAGAACGCGATGTTTTTAAGCGTAACGTGCTGATTAACAAAGGAAGCATGGAACAGGTGCAGTCAGGGCAAGTGGTGATGGATGACCATGGGATTGTCGGGCAAATTACCCGCACCTATCCTTGGATGTCAGAAGTCACCCTGATTACCGACAAAGACCATGCGGTGCCTGTACAACTGCTGCGCACGGGAATGCGTACCGTTTTATTGGGGGCAGGTGACACCAGTCAACTCACCGTGCGCTATTTGCCCGTGAGTACCGATATTCAAAGCGGCGATGTATTCGTGACCTCAGGAATAGATGGTGTCTACCCTGCGGGCATTCCTGTGGGAAAAGTCATCCATGTTGACCGTGACCCTGCCTATCCTTTTGCACGGATACGCTGCTTGCCGATAGCGGGCGTGGATCGCTATCGTTATTTATTGATTTTATCTACGTTAGCCAAACCGTTTGAATTACCCGTTGAGCCTGAAAGCGCGGTCAAATCTACCCCTGTGAAGTCGAAAAAATAGTGTATTACTTAACCTATACCAAATCCTCGCTACAACGCCCTGCAAGTCCCTTTTTGATGGTACTGACCTTGGTGCTAGCCCTGATCTTTAACGCACTACCTTGGCAGGGCGTGGGATTGATTTTGCGTCCTGATGCCGTGGCGGTGGTGTTGCTGTATTGGTGTTTACACAAGCCAGAGCATATCGGCATCGGTATCGCTTGGATGGTGGGCATTTTTTCAGATGTGGCACACGCAACCGTGTTGGGTCAACACGCCTTAGCCTACAGCATCATGGCGTTTAGCAGCATGCTGCTGCATCGTCGCTTACAAATGTTTCATCTCTATCAGCAAATTCCACAGGCATTTGGCATGTTGACCTTAACCTACGTCATTTATGCCTTGGTCGATTGGCGACTGAATCACACCATGGTGTGGTGGTATTTTCTGGGGTGCATCACGTCTGTCTTGTCGTGGCTGTGGTTTAGCATCACTTTGCAAGTTATGCAGCAACTGCGTGAGGATCGCGACCCTCTATGAGGCGGCAAGTTGAAATCAAAGACCATCAGCGCGAAATTTATTATTTTCGGCTGCGCTTGGCGATTGCCATCGCCTTTGCATTGATTTTATTGTTTATTTTGCTAGGACGCTTTGTGTATTTACAAGTCGTTCGCCACGAGTACTACCAAACACTCGCCGAAAAAAACCGTATTTCCATCGTCCCCATTGTGCCAGGGCGTGGTTTGATTCTGGATCGCAACGGTGAAGTCCTCGCGCGCAACTATTCTGGCAACACCTTGGAAATCACCCCCAATAAGTTAAAAGACTCGCTGGAAGCAACGATTGAAGCATTGGCACAAGTGGTGGCGATCACCCCTAAAGACCGTAAACGCTTCAAAAAATTACTGGCAGAAAGCCGTGATTTTGAGACCTTGCTGCTACGCAATAACCTCAGTGAGGAAGAGGTAGCGCGTTTTGCGGCGCAGCAATATCGCTTTCCTGGGGTCGAACTACGCGCGCGTTTGTTTCGAGATTACCCCTACGGTGACAAAACGGCACACTTGATTGGCTATATTGGACGGATTAACCAAGGTGATATTGACCAATTGGATGAGGATGACATGGTCGGTAATTATCGGGGGTCGGACTACATTGGCAAAACAGGCTTAGAGCAAAGTTATGAAGCCTTGCTACACGGCAAAACAGGCATTGAAGAGGTCGAAGTGGATGCAGGCGGGCGAGCAGTGCGTATCCTCAAACGCACCCCCCCCTTAGCGGGCAGCACGCTGATTCTGGGCATAGATGCCAAACTACAAGTGATTGCGGATGAGGCTTTTGGCGATTATCGCGGCGCATTGGTGGCGATTGATCCACGCAATGGCGACGTTTTGGCGTTTGTAAGCAAACCCAGTTACGACCCTAGCTTGTTTGTGGATGGGATTGACACTGAAAATTGGGACGCGCTGAATAACTCGCCTGATGTCCCCCTCAACAATCGCGCCTTGCGTGGACAATATCCCCCAGGGTCAACCATCAAGCCATTTATGGCACTCGCGGGGCTGCATTACAAGGCGAGATCCCCTGATTTCAAGGTGCAAGATAGTGGCGTTTTTAACTTGCCGAGCAAAAATCACGACTACCGCGATTGGAAGGTAGGTGGGCATGGTAGCGTGGATATGTTCAAATCCATCGTGGTGTCATGCGATGTGTATTATTACGGCTTGGCGATGGAACTAGGCATGGAGCGCATCGCCAGCTACTTGACGGGGTTTGGTTTTGGCAAAAAAACAGGGCTGGATTTAGGACGCAAAACGGAAGAAGGTTATGAAGGCGAATCCTCAGGACTCTTGCCTACGCCAGGTTGGAAATTTCGTCGGTTTAAGCAACGCTGGTATGGCGGCGATACGGTAACGGTGGGCATTGGGCAAGGTTATAGCTTGGTGACCCCGATTCAACTGGCTGTGGCGACGGCCACTTTAGCCAATAATGGTATTGGCTACCAACCTCACCTCGTGCAAGAAGTGCGGGGTTCAACGCCCGAAACGAGTCCCGTGCTAAATTATCCGCCTAACGTTAACCTCCACCTTGACCCCGCCTATCTGGATCTGGTCAAGCGCGCCATGATCGCGGTGACCCAACCTGGGGGAACTGCGGTAGTGGCTTCAGCAGGCGCGCCATACCAAATAGCAGGTAAAACAGGCACCGCGCAAGTGGTTGGGGTAAAGCAAGGTGAGAAATACAATGCCAGTGCCTTAAGTGAGCGAAATCGTGATCACGCTTGGTTCATTGCGTTTGCCCCAGCGGAGCAACCGAGAATTGCGGTGGCGATTTTGGCAGAAAATGGCGGACATGGCGGCGGCACCGCAGGACCGATTGCGCGCAAAGTATTCGACTATTACTTATTGGGCAAGAAGCCTGCCCCGCCCGCCCCTCCGATGGCGCGCTTAGCAGCCACTTCTGCTGTTGCTGCGGCATCTGCGGTGCTGGCGGCTTCTGCCCCTGTAGACGCTACGACCGAGGAAGAGCATGATTAAACAGCAATTATGGCGGCGATTTACCGCGCATCTGGATGGCTGGTTGCTGCTAGGCATCTGTTTATTGATGTGTACCAGCTTATTCACCTTGTACAGCGCGGGAGATGAAAATTGGTCGCGCGTCATCGGTCAAGGCACCAACATCTGCGTAGCCTTAGTGTTGATGTGGGGCGTTGCCAATATGCCGCTGCATTTTTTGATGCGCGCGGCTTTGCCGATTTATGTGTTGGGGATCGTATTACTGTTGGGCGTGGCACTGTTTGGGGACATCAGTCATGGCGCGCGCCGTTGGTTAAATTTAGGCGTGGCAACCATACAACCCTCTGAGCTGATGAAAATCGGTGTACCGTTGATGTTGGCATGGTATTTTGAAAAGCATGAAGCCACGTTAGGGCTCAAAAACCATGCCATTGCCGCACTGCTGTTGCTGTTGCCTGTTTTTCTGATTGCTAGACAACCTGATCTGGGGACGGCGTTGTTAATTTCTGCCAGCGGTTTTTATGTGTTATTTTTAGCGGGGCTCAGTTGGCGGGTGATGCTTACTTTGCTGGTCAGCGCGCTCGCCAGTGCGCCGTTTATCTGGCGATCCTTGCACGACTACCAACGACATCGTATTGAAATGTTACTCGACCCCACGCAAGATGCGCTCGGAAAAGGCTATCACACCATACAAGGTATGATAGCCGTGGGTTCGGGGGGATTGATGGGCAAAGGCTATATGAATGGCACACAAACCCATCTGGACTTTTTACCTGAACGGACGACCGATTTTATTTTTGCGGTTTATTCAGAAGAATTTGGCTTATTGGGCAATGCCTTATTGTTATTGATGTATTTGTTTGTGATTGGGCGAGGCTTTGTGATTACCGCCAATGCCTCAACTTATTTTACGCGTTTAATGGCAGGTTCGATTACGCTGACGTTTACCACTTACGCGTTTGTCAACATGGGCATGGTCAGTGGCATTTTGCCTGTGGTCGGCGTACCGCTACCGTTGGTCAGTTACGGGGGAACATCCCTGCTGACATTGTTGCTCGGTTTTGGTATGTTAATGAGCATTGAGACCCATAAACAACTGATCAAAACCTAACAAAGCGTCATTTTCATCAGCAGTACCGTGTTGTGACGAAATAATTTGAGCAGACAATCCACAAAGCAGATGCTCGCAAATTTGGATTTTTAGCGGTATCCTCAAAACAGGTTCGTTATAATAGCCGCACGGTTAAAACAAAAGGAGCAACGGTGAGCAATTGTATTTCTTTCAGAGGCTATACGACCTTTGCGATATTGAGCTGTATCAGCTCCCTATCGCATGGCGCGACCTCGTTGGAAACACCCCCCATTATCAGTCATTCGGCTGTGATGGAAGTCGCCCCGCCCCCCGCCCAGCCCACGGTGACATTAGTCGTCCCGCCAACACCTCTTTCATCCGTCGCAACATTCCCCACGCTATCGGCATCCCCCTTGTCCAGTGTACCCGCCAGCCCACGTTTAACGGCAGCGGTTGTCGCCAAGCCACCCAAGATTGCCCCGCCAAAATTAGTCAAAAAAGTACGCCGTCGCGCAGTGGTTCGGCGTGCAAGCCCCCCAGCCCCTGTGGTCGCTGCCTATAATCAACCCTATATTGAACTCGGCACAAAATACTTTCCCCTGCAAAACGCAGTGAACTATTTCCAACGCGGTGAGGCAACTTGGTATAGCAAAAGTCATCAGGGGCAAGCAACCGTCAATGGTGAGATTTATGATGTCTATGGTATGACCGCAGCACACCCTATTTTGCCCATTCCCAGCTATGCGCGAGTCACCAACTTAAGCAATCGAAAATCTGTCGTGGTGCGCATTAACGATAGAGGTCCTTTTGGTTTTCATAAAAAAATCATTGACTTATCTTACGCAGCGGCGAACAAAATCGGGCTGGTCGGGAGCGATAATCGGCGTATAGAAATACTGAGTTTGGCACAAGACATGCCCACTGCCACGACACACACCAGCAAAGCAAAGATCACGTTTAAATCCCCCACCAAAGCCATAACCCGCCCCCCTGCCCCCCTCAAACCAACCAAGATTGCGGCCACCTCAGGGGAGACTTATGTGCAATTAGGCGCATTTAAAACGGTTGCATCAGCACAAAATTTTAAAGCAAAAGTGCAACAGCAATTAGGGGAGCGTCCCGCGTCCTTGGCAATACTCGCACAAGGGAATTTGCACCGCGTGCGCATGGGACCTTACGTCAGTCGCAATGCCGCGCAAGATGCCGCAAGCGAAATAACTCCTATATTAGGTTTTAAACCGATACTCAAATAGGGTATGGGTCGCTAGTCGTTAGTCGTTAGTTTTTAGTTAGCAGAATGGATTGCAAAAAATAGTGGGGGGGATAGCTTTCCACCCTACCAACAAGAAGCTATTAGCTAATAGTTAATTAAATCATTATCGTAGCAAAAAACAATTAAACGCAAATTTGTCTTGGATGTGTTTGTTCTAGGCACTTAGCGGTCACTAACTCAAGGAGGATATATGAATAAGCAAGTGTGGTTATGGGTGAGTATCTCGTTATTATTATCGGCATGTGTCACACCTGTGACACCCCAACAGCGTCCACCCGCACCGTCTCAGACCAAATACCCTGTAGACACCCGATATAATCAGACCCCCACCAATCAATCCAACAATTTAGTCTCAATGGATAAAATTCCCGATGCTGTGCCTCGTTATGAGCCATTGCATCCTTCCGCGAATAACGCTTACGTGCAATTTAATCGGGAATATAGACCCATCCAGAACGCAGACGGCTTTCGGCAACGCGGCATTGCCTCTTGGTATGGCGCAAACCTAGAAGGCAGCCCCACGGCAAGTGGTGAGCCTTACAATGATTACGCCATGACCGCCGCACACCCTACCTTGCCGATTCCAAGTTATGTGCGCGTCACCAGTGCGGAGAATGGTCGCTCGGTAATAGTACGAATCAATGATCGCGGTCCATTCCGTGCGGATCGCATCATTCATCTGTCCTACGTCGCCGCCTACAAACTAGGGATGTCTGAAAGCAGAACGGCCGAAGTGTGGCTAGAAAGCATTACCCCCAACGCGCCCATGTGCAATAGCAGTCAAGCTAACGACAATTTCCTGCCCTATAACAATATACAACCCTATAACGGCGTGCCGATTTATGACAATTCGCGCCCCGCTTATAGCAGCGCACCGACTTATGACAATTCACGACCTTACAACAGCGCACCGATTTATGATAATTCGCGTCCTTACAACAGCGCACCGATTTATGATAATTCACGTCCTTACAACAATGCACCGTACTACAACAATACAACCTCCCCAGATGCCCCGCTGTTCACCATCCAACCGAATTCCCGTTAGTCAATAAACAAATACCCGATGCGTAAAGTAATCCTTTCCGCATCGGGCAGTAGTTTTGCACAAGACCTGAACCCTTTGCTTCGTAGATACTGTTATCCCCGTCAAGCTAAATGTAGTGCTGGATCGAATTTTTTACCTGATTTCAGCACACCAAATGCGACGTGAATCAGTTTACGCATCATTGCGCCGATAATCAGTTTGGCGGG
>JBASWK010000005.1:0-8326 GCA_049276435.1 Gallionella sp.
TGCGACAACTGAATGAAGTGGTGCGAGAAACCACCATTGCCAGCCATCAAATTACCGCCGTGGTCAAACAAGAATTTCTCGGACTAGAACAAGTGACCACTGCGATGAAGGACATCAATAAAGTGACCACGCAATTTGTCATCAATACGCAACAAAGCAAAATCGCCTCCGAAGACATCGCCAAGGTGGTTGAGCGGCTGCATGAGAGTGTGAGTATCTACAAAATATAAGACCCTTCTAAAAATCAAAAACCTAAGCGTGGGGACGACAAATTCGTACCCACGCTTAAGCTTGATTATAGCTGACATACTATAAATTGATTAAATTTATACCCTCCCTTTGGCAGGGTTAGAGTGGGTGGTTGAAACGTTTACCTGTTTGGATTTTTAGAGGACTTCTAAGCGTTGGTAGCATACAAAATGGTAGCACAGTGCCTGCGGCGTTTCTTGCTGGTGAGGCTCCCGCGACACTTCTTGCCATTCGCTTAGCTTGAACGCAGGAAAATGTGCGTCACCCGCCACATCTTGTTGAATTTCGGTGAGGTACAAAGTATCCGCATACGACAGAGCTTGCGCATAAATTTCCGCCCCACCCACGATAAAAATCTCTGTTTCTCCCGCACACGCCGCAATCGCCGCTTCTAACGAATTCGCTATTAAACAGCCCTCAAGGCGCAAATTGGGGTCACGCGTAATCACCACCGTGGTGCGCTGCGGCAACGGTTTGCCGATGGAGTCGAAGGTCTTGCGCCCCATTAAAATGTGATGCCCTAAAGTCAGGCGTTTGAAATGTTGCAAGTCGGCGGGGATGCGCCATGGCAAAGTGTTGTTCACGCCGATAGTACGGTTTTGCGCCATCGCGGCAATCAAGGCAATTTTAGGTTTCATTACACCGCCACCTTGGCTTTGATTGCGGGGTGTGGATCGTAATTTTCTAAGGTAAAGTCACTGAATTGGAAAGCAAAAATATCCTTGATGTTGGGATTGATGCGCAAGGTCGGCCGCGCACGCGGTGTGCGCGTCAGTTGCAAATTCGCTTGTTCCAAATGATTCAAATACAAATGCGCATCGCCCAAAGCATGCACAAATTCGCCTAAATCCAAGTCGCACACTTGCGCCACCAGCATGGTCAGCAAGGCGTAGGACGCGATGTTAAACGGCACGCCCAGAAAAATATCCGCGCTGCGTTGGTACAACTGGCAGGACAAACTGCGCCGCCCGTCGGCATTAGGCGGGGAGACGTAAAACTGGAAAAACGCGTGGCAAGGTGCTAATGCCATTTGATCCAATTCGCCGACATTCCACGCCGACACGATCAACCGCCGCGAATCGGGATTGGTGCTAATTTGTTGAATCACCTCCCGAATTTGGTCGATGTGCTGCCCGTTCGGCGCAGTCCAGTCGCGCCATTGTTTGCCATACACGGGGCCGAGTTCGCCCTGCTCATCCGCCCATTCATCCCAAATCGACACCCCATTTTCTTTCAAATAACGGATGTTGGTGTCGCCCTGCAAAAACCACAGCAGCTCATGAATAATAGATTTAACGTGGCATTTTTTGGTGGTGACGAGCGGAAACCCCTCCGCCAAATTAAAGCGCATTTGATAGCCAAACACGCTCACCGTGCCTGTCCCCGTGCGGTCGGCTTTTTGCGCCCCGTGGGTTAGGACATGCTGCATCAGATTAAGATAAGTCTGCATTTTATGAAGAATTGATCGTGAAAAAATGCCCGCATCATCGCAGCATTTCATCCGTTTTTAAAGGGTCGCCATGTTAGCACAACTGGATTTTCCCACTGGCAGCTAGCATGATTCTCGCAACCCCCTAGCGCACTTGTTGTCGCGGCAGGGTGGCAATTTGAGCCGTGCGGATTGTTTTTGGTGAATTTACCTTGCAGGCTAAGAAGGACTCGAAATGAGTTGTTTCAAGTACAGGTTGTTAGGCGAATTTATTTTTAACATGTTCTCTGGCGTGTCATGTAAAGCGTCCAAGTCTGATTTTGTTTTCGATGTTTTCTTAGAAATACTAATGTCTCTCACGGTGACGAAACGATATTCGTAGTCCTTCAACAGGCTCGTTTCCCCCCAAAATTGTTGCGCAATTTGTTGACAGTACCCAATGACACATTGCGCGCCTTTCAGTTGCTGAATAACTTCCGCCGTTGAACTTGTTTCTTTTCGAGCTTTGAGTTCGATGCAAACAATCATTTTTTTGTTTTGCGTGTTTGCAATAATGACAAAGTCAGCACGTTTTAGCTCGCCTTTAGTCCCTTGAAAAAATTTTGAGGGCGGCGTGAATTCATCAGTTTTAATGATCACGCAGTTTGCCTCGTTTGGCATCCCGCGAACGATCACGTCATATCCAGCATGATCCGCTCTTGAGGGTTCATTCAACCGCACCATTTCTTTGCCGTAACGATCCAATTCTAGCGGCACAGTCGCACTATTTTGCAACATCTCCTTCAGAATGGGGATGTCGGGCATTATTCATCTCCCCAAACAATCGCACTTTGTATCCTATTCATTTCTCCAATGGTCACGTCGAAACTTCTCGCTTCGATTCCCATTTCTGGGTCAATTCTTGCAGGGACGAGCGTGTGGCATTTCGTTTTGTTTTTGTTGCCAGGAATTTTGATGGCAGCCTCTTCTGCGATATACACCTTCATTTTATCTGCCGATAAAAGCTCTTCAGATTGATAACCCTCTGCTTTGGCAATTGTTTTTAAATGAGGCTTGTCGTGATTGAGCATGATAAGGGTGTTCAACTCTTTGACGATATAGTCGCTATGGGTGGTAATAAACACCTTAATACCCACGTTGACTAATCGCGCAAATAATCGAGCGACCCGTCGTTGATTTTCGGGGTGTAAATTAAGCTCAGGCTCATCGACCATGAGCAAATCCCCTTTTTGGGCAAGATGCTTCAAGTAAAAACCAATGTCCAGCAACGAGCGAACTGCACTGGAGCTTTCGTCCATGGTTAAGCGAACTTTTTTGCCTTTTGGCGTGTAATAAAGTTCGTCGTCTTTAATTACGGTATATTCACCCCCAATAATGTCGGCGAAGTCAATCAGAATGTCTGGATGCTGGTGCTTGAGAAAACTTTCTTTTTTTGCCAAAGATTCTAGTTTTCGGGTGAATTCTACGTTTTTTTGAACAGGCAGTGCGTAATCGTCATACGTTTTAAAGAACAGATCGAATGGATCAATATCTTTTTCTTTACCATTTTTGCTGATTTCTTCCAACAAACGATTGCGTGCAAAATTCAATTCTTTTCTAAAAATAGCGGCACCTGTTCTTTCCGCGCTCGCAATAAAAGGAGTGGGAAAGTGGTTTGCGAATAACACCTCTTTTAGCGCGTCTTCAATAAGTTGAGCAATAATTTGACGTGGAATTTTAACTTGGCTTTTATCCATCAATAACGAGACGACTAGATCGGCACTGCCTTCATGCTTGCTAATCAAAAATTGCTCATTATTTGCAGAACCCAGACGACGCTCAAACCGAGTCTGGTATTGCGCCTCCCTGTCCGTGTTATGTTCAAGCAACACCCCGAAATCTGCATGGATAAATTTATCGGGAGAGGTTGCGAATACGGAAGAAAGTCGCTTGCTATAGACCTTGCTGCCTTGTTCAAGGATTGTTGTCATTTGAGCAACATATTCTGATAAATCAATATGTACAACACCGTCGGATAGCAACGCATCAATTTTTTCTTCAGCAACCTCGACGGGTAACGCCTTACGCCACAAATCTAAAAAACCATACAACGCGTAGGTCGCATAGGTTTTACCTGTATTATTCCCGCCACAAATAATCGTGAACTCACCCAACTCAAATTCAGCTTCTTTAAGCGCGCCAAGGTTGCTAATGTGTATCTTCAATTTTGGTACTCCATCTCTTTACGGAATCATCGCAGCGATAAACAGGCTGGAATTCAACTTTGATTTTTCTCTACTGCGCCTGATTCTGCGTAGTAAACGTAATCCTGCCAAACCCCGCCACTCTGGCGGCTTCCATCACGTCGATGACCGATTGATGGGTGGCTTTGGCATCGGCGTTGATGACGATGGTGGGGTCGGTTTGCGCGCCTGCGGCGGCTTTGAGGGCGGCGGCGAGGGCAGTCACGCCTCCCGCAGGGAGCGTTTGCTCGTTAATGGCATAGTGTTGTGAGGCATCGACCGATACGTTGATGGGCTTGACGGTGGTGGCAACCGCTTCACCGCCTGCTTCGGGCAAGTTAATTTGTAGTTCAGAAAACTTAGCGTAGCTGGTGGTCACCATCATAAAAATCAGGATCACCAGCAACACATCTATCATGGGGATTAAGTTGATTTCGGGTTCTTCCCGATTCCGCCCTCGTTGAAAGTTCATAATCTAACCTTTACGTTGACCGTGGACGATTTCCACCAGTTTGATGGCTTGCTGCTCCATTTCCACGGTCAAGCTATCGACTTGTGCGCGGAAGTGGCGGTAAGCAATCATGCTAGGAATGGCGACTATCAGCCCAAACGCGGTGTTGTACAGCGCGACCGAAATGCCGTGTGCCAAAATCGCGGGGCTATTGCCTGCTGCATTTTGTGAGCCGAAAATTTCGATCATGCCCACCACCGTGCCAAACAGTCCTAACAGCGGGCTAATTGAGGCAATCGTGCCCAACGTGGTTAAAAAGCGTTCCAAGTCGTGGGTGACGACGCGCCCTGCTTCTTCAATTGACTCTTTCATCACGTCGGTCGAGCTGCTGACATTTTTCACGCCCGCTGCAAAAATGCGCCCCATGGGCGAGCCTCTTTGCAATTTTTCCACCAAGGCCTCATTGGTGCTGTTCGGCTTTATTTCTTTAATGACGGTACTTAACAAACCAGCGGGAGACACTTGGCTGCGCCGCAAATAAAGTGCTCGCTCCACGATTAAACCAAGAGCGATGATAGAGGCAAGAATTAAAAACCAGATCGGCCAGCCAGCCGCTTCAACGATAGCAAACACGCGTATTCTCCAATGTGCTTAAATTGACGGGGCGCAACTGTAGCGTGCCGCAGGCTAATGAGCAAGATTTCTACGCTTTATTCTGGGGGGTGTATATCTAACTAATTGTTATTAAATGATTATTTTGTTTATGCACATAATTTGTGGATAAGCTTGTGGATAAGTCAGGGGATAGACGCTTTAAGTCGCCGTTCCATATCGTTTTTTAATAGGATGCCTATTTTTTGTCAAGATAAATAATCCATTATAAACAATGTATTATAAAAATACGTGGGTTTGTTTTTACGGCGCAACAGGATGCAAGCGGCGTGTGGTGTTTTGTGGATGAATTGCGATTTGTCAAGGTTTTATCCTTTAAATTTTTCTGATGTACTTATTGTTGTCACAAACTTATGCTAACCCTGCATTCTTAAACAGCTTTTTTGTTTATGCACAGAAACTGTGGATAAAGTTGTGGATAAGTCTGGGGGTTTCCCTTTAAAGTGATGTCCCATAAGGATTTTTGTTAGCCTGCTTATTTTTTAATTTAAAAAATTATCCTTAATAAACAACGAATTGTATAAAAACCTTGTTTTGGTGTGATTAGGTATCAGACGAAAATAGTGGGCTGATGAAATTGTGGGTTATTTGAGAAAGTCAACCCTTTTTTGGGGTGTTTTGCTAACTTCCCGTCCCGAAACAGCTTTTTTGCTTATACACATAAACTGTGGATAACTTTGTGGGTGGAAGCGTGTATTCAGTAGGTAATAGCTTGTCGCATAAGGATTTTTGCTAACTTGCTTATATTTTGACGCAATTTGAATGTATTATTAAATCAATGGGTTGGATGTGATTTCTGAATTGAATAGGCTTGCATTTTGACGCAAGTATCGAACGAATCTGTCGCACTTATGCACAAGGAATCAGGATGTCTTTAGATTTGTCTGAAAAGGCTCGCGTACTCAGCGTGGCAGAACTCAACCTCGCGGTGAAGCAATTGTTAGAGAGCAGCGTCCCTTTATTGTGGGTGCGCGGCGAAGTGTCTAATTTGGTCAAAGCCGCGTCGGGGCATTGTTACTTTTCGTTGAAAGACGAAGTGGCACAAGTACGCTGCGTGCTGTTTCGCCATAAAAGTTCCACCTTGACGCGCCCGCTCACCAATGGAATGCAAATTGAAGTGTTGGCATTGGCAACGTTATATGAACAACGCGGCGAGTTTCAACTGACGATTGAACAAGCGCGCCCTGCGGGGTTGGGGATATTGTACGAACAGTTTGAGCAACTGAAGCAACAGCTGGCGGCAGAAGGTTTATTCGCCCGTAAACGCCCGCTGCCGCCCTTCCCGCGTCGGGTCGGGGTCATCACCTCGCCGCAAGCCGCAGCACTGCGTGACGTGCTTTCCACCTTGCGGCTGCGGCTGCCCAGTGTGCCTGTGATTTTGTATCCCACGCCCGTGCAAGGGGTGGGCAGTGCGGCGAAAATTGCCCAAGCGATTGTGATTGCCAATCAACGCGCCGAATGCGATGTACTCATCGTGTGTCGCGGCGGCGGGAGTATTGAAGATTTGTGGGCGTTTAACGAGGAAGTGGTGGCGCGTGCCATTGCCGCCAGCGCGTTGCCGATTGTCAGTGGGGTGGGCCATGAAACCGATTTTACTATCTCGGATTTTGTGGCAGACGAACGCGCGCCCACGCCTACGGCCGCCGCGCAACGCGTGGTGCCAGATCGCCATGCGTTGCTGAAAGGATTAGACAATACCGCGCAACATTTGCAACGCGCCCAACGCAATCGGCTCTATAACGCCATGCAGACGCTGGACTATTTACAACGTCGGCTAATTCACCCCGCGCAACAATTACATCGCCAAGCCCTGCAACTCGACCAATTACAACAGCGTATGCAGCGCGCTTTTAAACATCGTGAACAACAATACGATGGGCAATGGCACAGTTTAGCGCATCGACTGAATGCCTCACGGCGCGGATTTTTGCAACAAACGCAGGCACTGGATCACCTCGCACAACGCCTAAATACCGCGTGGCAACATCGCCATACAGAGCAAAATGGGCAATTAGCGCACCTCACGCAACAACTCCATCTGCTCGACCCGCAACAAGTGCTGGGGCGCGGCTATAGTTTGGTGCGCAACGCACAGGGACGAGTAGTGAGCGATAGCGCGCAACTGGCCACGGGCGAACGGCTAACACTGACGTTTGCACAAAGTGCGTGTACGGTGCAGGTGATTGAGGGGGAGTAGGGTTGTCGCATGTAATTTAGGCTGAGCGCATTAGTATATCCATATGAATATATAGCAAAAATTTTATAAGGTGTTGCGTACAAATAATTGGGTATTGAGTTGTTAGTCTCTAGTCGTTAGTTTTTAGTTGGCTGAGTGAAAATATTTTCTCATCTAATTGAATATATTGTTAAAAAATAGAATAAAGCAGATTCACAGCATTAACTAGCGACTAACGACTAACGACTAATAGCTTAAAATACCCGAAAATTTAGGCGCGGGTGCTTACACTGCGCTTATCTACCTTAAAAACGAACGCCTAACAATTTAATCCGCGAAGTGAATGGTGCGTGTGTGGAGAAAACAGATTGTGAAGCGTGACGTAAAAATGCCGCTCTTTAATACAAGAGCGGCATTTTCATGGGGCAAAGGGCGAGACCCGAATTGTTGGTCGTCAATCTCCATTTTAAGGAAAATTACCTGATGCACAACAACATAAATGCAGGTTGCATAACCCCATTAGCGTCTTGCCGCAATTCATCCGCCCCAACAAAGCAGGGCGAATTGCCTTGTTCATTTACTCATCATCACATTCAGAAACTTTGATCGTACATTTTGCTGAGCCGCATTTTTCCTTTGCTTTGGATTCTGCGATTGCTTTTGTTTTGCCCCAACCCACGCCAGCGTATTCCTTAGAAGAAGCATATGCGCCGCAGCCCTTAAACCAAACGGCTACTTCACAATTCTTGTTGCCTGCTTCACGGCAGTTTTTCAATGCCGCTTTTTGCGCTTCTTCCTTGGTATCGAAGCCAGTCGCAATGCCATAGCCTGGCTCTGCATCGCCCACATCATCATCGGTTGCGATCGCACCAACCGCAAAAACGTTAAAAGATGCCACTAAAGTCATGCCCAGCAAAAAACCCAAAATTTTCTTCATTAAAGCTCTCCAAATTAAGTTATTAAAAAATCCATATTAATCACACCACACCTATATACCTTGCCACGCCAAGATTTACCTATTTATTCATCGTCTCGCGGGCGCGCTGCTGCGTTGCAAATTGCTGGTGTGAAGTGACCACACGGCGCAATTTACGCCTTGCATCGCATCCCGCGAGACGCGCCTAAAT
>JBASWK010000006.1:0-36999 GCA_049276435.1 Gallionella sp.
TCGCGTGAGTAAGCAGGTGATGAAATGTGCATGCCTTGGCGTGAAGAACATCGGAAAGCCGTGTGCGTGTGAGCGCATGCACGGTTTGATGAGGGAGGGCAGGCGAAAGCCTGTTCTCTACTCTACCCCTTGCTCCACGTGCCGCATCAGGGGTTTTGAACTTAAGTAAGTGCCATTCAGACCTGACCCCTTTGTTCGACCCATTTTAACTCATAAAATCAGGTGGATGCGCTGCGCTTATCCACCCTGCTCACCACCACCACCACCACCACCAACCACCAACTAACGACTAGCAATCCAATCACTTATATTTCCGCAGTTCAGGTGGGGTGTCGTCCTGATCACCGTGCAGATGATGGTTGTACACTTCGGCAAATACGCCCTGCTCGTTTTTTTTGGTGTGATGCTCAGGAATGTCCATATTGTGGCAACAGGTGTCTTCGCAATAGTAAATAACCTGTCTTGCAACACGGTGCAACAAGCCTTCATCCAGTGCAAAACCTTTATCGGCCAATATTCTTTCTAGGCTTTCTAGGGTGTGATGTTGCAAGTGATAGCTCACTATCAAGGTGTTAGGCTTGTCACTGCGTTGCACGGTGCAATTGGGCAGTGCATCTAGCAGTAAAAAAGCCTGCAACACCTGACATTCAGGTTCCGTTGCGAAGACAAGTTCACGTTGTTTTGCTAAATCAACTGTATTGCTCATATTGTCCTCGCAGCGTGTTTATTTGCCATGCAAAATCTGCATTCCTTTGAGCAGATTTAATGCTTGATTGAGTTGGTAGTCGTTTTTAGAACCAAATTCAGCAAAATCAGGTTTTTTGCCATCCTCTTTGCTATCTGCTGGCGAGGCTGATTTTTTACGATCCGCTTTTTCTTCAGGCTGCTTGTCGTTCATTAAATGCTTGTCTAAGTCAGCTTCACGCAAGCGGAAGGCATTATCAAACGCGCTGGTGGCGGGATCTTCCACGATGATGTCAGGCACGATGCCTTTCGCCTGAATGGAGCGTCCGCCTGGGGTGTAGTAGCGCGCGGTCGTCAGCTTGACGGCGGTGTTGTTGCCCAGCGGGAGGATGGTTTGCACCGAACCTTTGCCGAAGGTTTGCGTCCCCATAATCACGGCGCGTTTATGATCTTGCAGCGCGCCTGCGACAATTTCAGAGGCAGAGGCGGAGCCGCCATTGACCAACACCACCATGGGGACGGTTTTGGCTTCTGCGGGCAAATTCTTCAGCACATCTTTTGAACCCTCGCCACGCAAATAGTCTTCTGGCTTAGCGGTCAGGCGCATTTTGGCATCAGCTGTGCGACCCTCGGTATAAACCACCAACGCATCTTTGGCTAAGAAAGCGGCAGAAACCCCCACGGCACCATTCAATAAGCCACCAGGGTCGTTGCGCAAATCCAGCACCAAGCCTTTCATTTCCCCTTTGTTCTCTTTGAACAGTTTTTCCAAGGCCGCACCTAAGTTTTCGGTGGTGTGTTCTTGGAACTGGGTGACGCGGATAAACGCATAACCAGGCTCAATCAATTTAGGCTTGACGCTTTGCACCTTAATCACCGCACGACTTAAGGTAATCAGCAGCGGCTTAGGCACATCTTTGCGGATGATGGTCAGCACAATTTTGCTGCCTGGCTTGCCGCGCATCTTCTTGACTGCTTCGTTGAGCGTTAAGCCTTTGACTAAGGTGTCGTCTAATTTGACGATTAAGTCACCACTTTTAACCCCCGCCAGAAAAGCGGGCGTATCTTCGATGGGCGAAATCACTTTGACCAAGCCGTCTTCCATGCCGACTTCAATGCCCAGACCGCCAAACTCACCTTGCGTGCCGACTTGCAATTCTTTAAACGCTTCTGCGTCCAAATAGGAAGAGTGTGGGTCCAATCCGCTCACCATGCCGTTAATTGCACCTGCGATCAGTTTTTTGTCGCTGACGGATTCCACATAATCGCTTTTGATGCGACCGAAGACATCAGAGAAAGCGCGCAATTCCTCAACAGGCAAAGGGATCGCTGCACTTTCTTTGTCCGCATGTGCGGCAAATTGTAGCGTCAACGCGACACCCGCAAATAAACCCAAACTGATTAAACCTGCTTTTTCAAAACGACGCATTTTTACTCCAATAGAATGATTTTTGCCCACCACGCAAGTGGACTGAGCCGTTTTTCAGCGATACTCGTAAGGGGCGAAGTATAAACTGGAATTCGTATTTTTGCCGCGCTTGTCAATCGGAACCGCCCCTTATTGTGGTGAAGGGAAAAGAGGGAAGGGGGAAGGGGGAAGGGTAAAACCATCTCTCCTAACAAGACCTACGAAGCTTGGTCCTTCAACCCTTCCCTCTTCTCCCTTTCCCCTTCTCATCCTAAGAGGTGAACCAAACTGCATCCCGTCATCTCACTGGGTTGTGACAATCCCATGAGCGACAATACGCTGGGGGCAAGATCTTGCAGCGCACCTGTTTCACTCAGGGTTGCGGGTCTTCCGACATATACCAGTGGCACTAAGTTCAATGTATGTGCCGTGTGGGGTTGATGCGTCACGCGGTCTATCATTTGCTCGGCATTGCCATGATCGGCGGTAATTAACACTTCGCCACCGATTCGTTGCATGGCGTTGACCACGCGCCCCAAGCACACATCTAGGGTTTCAATTGCCTTGATTGCGGCGGCTAAATTGCCACTATGTCCGACCATGTCGCCATTGGCGTAGTTGCAGATAATGGCGTGATATTGACGCGACAGAATTGCCGCCTCCAACTTGTCGGTCACTTCGATCGCACTCATTTCGGGCTGCAAATCATAGGTTGCTACTTTGGGTGAGGGGACGAGAATACGATCTTCGCCCGCGAAGGGTTGCTCTTTGCCACCATTCATAAAGTAGGTGACGTGTGCATATTTTTCAGTTTCGGCAATGCGCAATTGCTTTAACCCCAAGTTGGATAAGTATTCGCCTAGGGTGTTGTGAATGGCAACGGGTGTATAAGCGCAAGGCAGATGAAAATCTTCACCATAACTAGACAAGGTGGTGAAGTTCGCCAACTTAGGGAAGTGGGTGCGGGTGAAGCCTGTGAAGTTTTCATCCGTTAAGGCGCGGGTGATTTCACGGGCGCGGTCAGCACGGAAATTCATAAACACCACCACATCACCGTCCTGCATCGTTGTGGGGGGGTCACCTGCTGCCACAATCGCCGTGGTTTGAACAAATTCATCGGTTTCGCCACGTGCATAGGCGAGATTCAATGCCGTCAGCGCATTTTCTGCGGTGAATTTCCCCACCCCTTGCGTGAGCAAATCGTAAGCAACTTCCACGCGCTCCCAGCGATTGTCTCTGTCCATCGCAAAGAATCGCCCCGCGATGCTGGCAATTTTGCCGACACCTAAAGCATCGCAGTGTTGTTGCAATTGTTGCAGTGACCCCGTCGCACTTTTAGGTGGCGTATCACGCCCATCCAAAAACGCATGGATACAAATTTTGCTCAATCCTGCCCGTGCCGCCATGTCCAACATGGCGAAAATATGCGCCTCATGGCTATGCACCCCGCCTGCGGATAGCAAGCCTAAAATATGCAAAGTGCTGTTGTTTTGTTGCGCGGTTTGAATGGCTTGCGATAAGGCGGGATTATGGAAAAACGTCCCTTCTTCAATATCGACATCCACGCGACTGAGTTCTTGATATACGATACGACCTGCACCGATATTTAAATGCCCTACTTCGGAATTCCCCATTTGTTTACTGGGTAAGCCGACGGACTTTTCGGACGCATTCAGTAAGGTGTGCGGGTAATCGCGCCACAGTTGATCCCAATTGGGTTTGTGGGCGGCGGCAATCGCGTTAAAATCGGTTTCCTCACGATAGCCAAAACCATCTAAAATAATCAGTAGAACAGGCGTGATATTCATCGGGTAGAATTAAAAGTACACAATAATTTTTAAGCGCGCTATTCTAGCTCACTTTCGTCGTATTACTAAACTTGTCAATTATGGAATAAATATGCCTCATTCACTCCTCATTCAACACGAACAAGATATTGAACGCGCTGCAAAAGCCATCAAAGCCATTGCTCATCCACTGCGACTCAAGATTTTATGTCTATTAGGTGAACAAGAGATGACGGTTCAAGATATTGTCGAACAGTGCGGAACCTCACAGAGTAACATCTCACAACACTTGGCGATACTGCGAGATAAATGTGTGCTGTGTACGCGTAAAGAAGCCAATTTTGTGTTTTATCGTATCAGCGATGTGCGCACGTTGAAATTAGTTGGGCTGATGCGCGAGGTTTTTTGCTCGAATAGTAATTAGATATTGTTTTTTATAGCTATATTAGTATATTCTAATAGTCGAGAATACTTAAATCAGGATAATCAAATGAAAAGTGCGTGGATTTTCCCTTTGCTGTTGTGTGGTGTGATGCCCGTGCAGGCGGCAGAACCTTTGGCGGTGGCCTCTGTGCAGTACCTTGAAGTGTCACAAAGTTATCGTGCCGAAGGATTGGTTGAGGCCAGTCATCAATCCACGGTATCCGCGCAAATTTCTGGGCGCATTAAAGAGATCAATTTTGATGTGGGGGATCACGTCAAACAAGGGCAAGTAATTGTGCGTATTGATGAGCGCGAAGCCGCTCAAGCGGTGGTTGGTAGCCAAGGGCAGGTGTTGCAAGCGCAGGCCAATATGCAAAATGCCAAGGCGACCTATGAGCGTTCTAAGCAGCTATTCGCGCAGAAATTTATCAGTCAAGCGGCATTAGATAAAGCACTGGCGGATTATCAGGCGGCGCAAGGTTTAGCGGCGGCGACACAGGCGGGTGCAGGTCAGGCAAGTTTGGCGCATGGCTACACCGCTGTGGTTGCGCCCTATGCGGGCGTGGTGGCTTCACGTATGGTGGAAATGGGCGAGATGGTCATGCCTGGCAAGCCATTGATGACAGGGTTCGATCCTAGCGAACTGCGTGTGGTGGTGAATGTGCCACAGCATGAATTGTTTGCGATAGGAGTGCTACCTGATGTGCGGATTGAAGTACCCGCTTTGCATCGTTGGATTAAAGCGGCATCCGCCACGGTGCAACCCGTAGCGGATGTGCGTACTCACAGCACCCAAGTGCGCGTGTATCTGCCCGCCAACGAGGTCGGCATTTATCCAGGGATGTTTGTGCGCGCACATTTTGTGGTGGGCAAAACCAATAAATTGGTCATCCCCAATAGTGCCGTGTTACGTCGCAGTGAAGTTGTTGGGGTGTATGTGGTGGATAGCAAGGGTGTGGCAAAGTTGCGTCAGATCAGAGCAGGGGAAAGTACAGCAGAGGGCATGATAGAGGTTTTGGCGGGGTTAAATCCCAACGAAAAAGTTGCCTTGGATCCAGTCAAGGCGGGGTTGAAATAATAATCAATACAGAGGGAGGAAGTGGAGATGGCGCATATTGTAATTATGGGGGCAGGGGTAGGCGGGATGCCGATGGCTTACGAAATGCAAGAAAAAATTCGTAAATCCGACAAGGTAACCATTATTGGCAATGGAGAAAACTTTCATTTCACACCGTCGAATCCTTGGGTAGGGGTGAAATGGCGTGATCGGGAAGATATAGAATTTGGTGTGCGTCCCTACTTGGAAAAGAAAGGCATTAACTTTATTTCCACAGGCGTGAAACGCGTGCATCCAGATGAAAATCGTTTGGAATTAAACGACGGCAGCAGCGTGGAGTATGACTTTTTAGTCATTGCCACAGGGCCGAAATTAGCCTTTGCAGAAGTGGAAGGCTTAGGTCCTCACGGTGGTCATACCCATTCGGTCTGTCACGTGGATCATGCTATGCAATCTCACGATATCTGGGAAAATTTCGCCAAAAATCCAGGCCCGATTGTGGTCGGTGCGGTACAAGGCGCGTCTTGCTTCGGCCCTGCTTACGAATACGCTTTCATCATGGAAACCGATTTGCGTCGCCGCAAAATCCGTGACAAAGTGCCGATGACTTTTGTCACTTCTGAACCCTACATTGGTCACTTGGGCTTAGGTGGCGTGGGGGACTCCAAAGGGATTTTGGAATCGGGCATGCGCGATAAGCACATCAAATGGATCTGTAACGCCAAAGTGACGAAAGTCGAAGCGGGCAAAATGTACGTCACAGAACATGACGATTTGGGCAATGAGAAGCAAAAACACGAATTGCCGTTTGCTTACAGTATGATGTTGCCTGCGTTCTTGGGCGTGGATGCGGTGTTTGGCATTCCTGGTTTGACCAACCCACGCGGCTTTATTTTGATTGATGAGCATCAACGCAATCCCAAATACAAAAACATCTACGCGGTCGGCGTGTGCGTGGCGATTCCGCCCGTGGAAAAAACCCCTGTGCCATTGGGTACGCCTAAAACAGGCTACATGATTGAATCCATGGTAACGGCAACGGTTCACAACATCCATTCTGAATTGACAGGCAACCCGCCGACCAGTAAAGCGACATGGAATGCGATTTGTTTGGCGGATTTTGGTGAAGGTGGCGTGGCTTTCGTGGCGATGCCGCAAATTCCACCGCGTAACGTCAATTGGTTTTCCGAAGGGAAGTGGGTACACGTGGCTAAAATTGCCTTTGAAAAGTATTTCATTCGCAAAATGAAACGCGGTACGTCAGAGCCGATTTATGAAAAAACCGTGCTCAAAGCGATGGGTATTGAGAAACTATTGAAGTAAGTTAAGTGAATTAACTGCCGCCGCTGGTCTGGTTTTAGACTGTGCGGCGGTTTTGTATTTTTGTAGGGGCGGATGCAATCCGCTCCTACAATACATAGTTTTTAGTCGTTAAGGGTGCGATTTCACGCACTCTTAACGACTGGTAATTTATGATTCAAGGGGACGATGATGGGCATTTCAGGACGCATTACAAAAACATTCTTACATTCGCAAATGACCCCTTTATTGGCGTTGGTGGCGGTGTTGCTGGGGCTGTTTGCGGTGATGGTGACCCCACGTGAAGAAGAGCCGCAAATTAACGTGACCATGGCAAATGTGCTGATCGCCTATTCTGGGGCTTCCGCCCAAGATGTGGCACAAACCGTTGCCACCCCCGCCGAACAAGTTCTTGCGCAAATTGCGGGTGTGGATCATGTGTATTCGGTTTCACAACCTGGCATGGCGATTATCAGCGTACAGTTTAAAGTGGGTGATGAGCATATTCCCTCGTTGGTCAAATTGTACGATGTCATCAATTCTCATGCGGATTGGTTGCCACCTACCTTAGGAGTCGCCAAGCCGATTATCAAAGCCAAGGGGATTGATGATGTGCCTGTGGTGGCGTTTACCTTATGGCGTGAACAGAGTTTGGGCGGCGGACTGGAGCTGACACAGGTTGCGCATGCGATTGAAGGCGAACTTAAACGCGTCCCTGGTACACGCGAAGTCCAGACCATAGGAGGGACACAACGCATCGTCAAAGTGCAGCTTAATCCTGAAAGTTTGAATGCTTTCCAGCTGTCGATGCAGGATGTGCGCATGGCATTGCAGGCGGTTAATGTGTCGCAGAATTCAGGCGCACTGGTACAAAATAACCGCGAAGTGCTGGTGCAAACAGGCAGCTTTCTGAGTGATGCCAATGAAGTGCGCCAGTTGGTTGTGGGCGTATTTGATGGCAAACCCGTGTTTTTACGCGACATTGCCGACGTATTAGACGGGGCGGATCAACCCGCTAGCTATGTGTGGATAGGGACAGGTCCTGCGGCGATGGACAAAGCGATTCAGGCAAAAGGTGAGTTTACGGCGGTCACCGTTGCCATCACTAAAAAGCCAGGGGCAAACGCGGTTGATGTCGCCAATCATTTGTTAAACCGTGTGGAAGAGCTGAAAGGCAGTGTGATTCCCGCCGATGTCCAGATCAGCACCACGCGCAACTATGGCGAAACCGCGAACGACAAAGCCATGAAGCTGATTAAGAAGCTGCTGTTTGCTACCGCCGCCGTGGTGTTGCTGGTATGGCTGACCATGGGGCGACGCGAGGCTTTTGTGGTGGGAATAGCCGTGATGCTGACTTTGGCGGCAACTTTGTTTGCCTCGTGGGCATGGGGCTTTACCATCAATCGTGTGTCGCTATTCGCCTTGATTTTCTCCATCGGGATTTTGGTCGATGATGCCATTGTGGTGGTGGAGAATATCCATCGCCGCCGCGCCTTGGCATGCCATCAACCCTTGTCCGAAATTATTCCTGAAGCCGTCGATGAAGTCGGTAGCCCGACTATTTTGGCGACGTTTACCGTGATTGCCGCACTCTTGCCCATGGCATTTGTCAGTGGGTTGATGGGACCTTACATGAGTCCTATTCCGATTAACGCCAGTATGGGGATGTTAATCTCCTTAGCGGTCGCCTTTGTCATTACGCCTTGGCTGGTCTTGCGTTTTGCAGGCCCACACCATGAAACCCTAAAAGATGAAACCGATACCCCGTTGACCCGCTTTTTCCGCGCACGCCTAGGCCCGTTTCTCAATGGCGTACATGGCAAAGCTGCACGGCGTAAGTTGTGGTTGACGATCTTGTTGGGTGTGTTTTTGGCGGTGGGGCTGGGGGTGGTCGAGTTGGTGGTACTCAAGATGCTGCCGTTTGACAATAAATCCGAATTCCAGATTGTGGTGGATATGCCCACAGGCACGCCCTTGGAGCAAACCAATGCGGTATTGCATGAACTAGGAGATTATTTGGCGACGGTAGCGGAAGTCACCGATTACGAGGTGTATGCGGGAACCGCTTCGCCTATCAATTTCAATGGCTTGGTACGCCAATACTATTTGCGCAGTGCGGCAGAGCAAGGTGATATTCAAGTTAATTTGCGCGACAAACATCATCGTAACCGCTCTAGTCATGAAATTGCCACGGCAGTGTTAGCTCCTTTGCAACAAATTGCCTTGCGTTGGCACGCCAAGCTGAAAGTGGTGGAAGTGCCGCCAGGCCCGCCTGTGATGTCGCCTATTGTGGCGGAAATTTATGGTCCCGATTATCAAGGGATGCGTAAAGTCGCGGCTCAAGTTCATGCACAATTTGACAAAACGGCAGGCATCGTCGGGATTGATGACACGGTCACAGAAGCCGCCCCTAAGCTGCAACTACATGTATTACAAAGTAAAGCGGCGATCTTGGGTGTCATGCCTAGCGATATTGTCGATGTCATTGGCATGGCATTGTCGGGGCAAGATGTCGCTTCGCTGCATGATGAAAATGCGAAATACGCGCCACCTTTGCGGATTAGCCTGCCCGCTGAACGTCGCAGCCAGATAGATGATGTGTTAAAGCTCAAAGTGCGTTCGCGTGAGGGTGTACTGGTACCCTTGTCTGAGTTGGTGCAAGTCATGCCTGTGCAACGCGACTATCCGATTTATCACAAAGACTTATTGCCCGTGGTGTATGTGATGGGCGATATGTCGGGTGGTTTGGATAGCCCGTTGTATGGCATGTTTGCGATGAATGGCAAGTTGAGCGGCATGAAATTGCCTGAAGGCGGCACATTGACCAACTACTTTTTCAAACAACCCAGCGACCCTTATGCGGGCTATGCTTTAAAGTGGGACGGCGAATGGCAAGTGACGTTTGAAACTTTCCGCGACATGGGTATCGCTTATGGCGTGGGGCTGATTTTGATTTACTTATTGGTCGTCGCACAGTTCAAATCCTACGTGGTGCCGCTGGTCATCATGGCACCGATTCCGCTGACGATTATTGGCGTGATGCCAGGTCACGCCTTGTTTGGCTCGCAATTTACCGCGACTTCGATGATAGGCATGATCGCGTTGGCGGGGATCATTGTGCGTAATTCGATTTTGCTGGTCGATTTCGTCAATCTGCAATTGCGTGACGGGGTGGATTTACAACATGCGGTCATCAATGCGGCAAGTGCGCGTGCCAAACCGATTATTTTGACGGGATTAGCCGCCATGCTAGGGGCATTATTTATTTTGGATGACCCCATTTTCAATGGGCTGGCATTGTCACTCATTTTTGGGATTTTGGTCTCCACCGTGCTGACTTTGCTGGTGATTCCTGTGTTGTATTACGCGACGCTGTATCAAAAGCTGGCGCAGGTTGACAGGTCGTAAGGTGTCTTCTGTATGCCTGATAAGGTATTGTGTACAAATAATTGGGTGTTGAGTTGTTGGTCGCTAGTCGTTAGTTTTTAGTTGCTGGAGTGAAATGTTTTTATCATCTATTTGAATATATTGTAAAAAATATAGTGAGGGCAGCTTCCCACATTAACTAACGACTAGCGACTAGCAGCTTAAAATACCCGAAAATTTAGGTACTGGTGCTTATCTATGTCGCGTAGCTCGGAATTTGTCCCAACATTCACGTCATCATTGGGTTCAAAGTCCCCTCTATGGCGGCGTATTGAGTGCCTCAATTTTCAATTGAGCATTGCCAAATTAAGCTCGTGATGTAAATCGCGGTGATACAATCGCCGCGTTTTTCGCAGTTGGACGGTGATACTCCCCTTGATTTTTCCTGCTTGCGATGAATAAGTTGTTTAATTTTAAGGAAAATCATGGACATTCAATCTACCACCTTTGCACGCATCCATCGTTTTTTTGGCGGCGGCATTGATATTGTTGAGTATATCGGGCTGCTGGTGGTCGCTTTTGCCACTACCTTGGCGATGTATCAAGAAGTCACCGATATGTTCAGCGCGAAACAAGTTCATCTTGCTGATTTATTGCTGATGTTTCTCTATCTCGAAGTGTTAGCGATGGTGGGGCAGTATTTTAAATCGGGTCACTTGCCCGTGCGCTATCCGTTGTACATCGCCATCGTCGCGTTAGCGCGTTATTTGCTCATCGACCTCAAAGAAATGTCAGAATTGCGGGTCATTGCCGTTGCTGCCGCGATTTTTGTTTTAAGCGTTGCCGTACTGGTGATCCGTTACGGACACAAGAACTTCCCGTACCAACAAAACACCTTGGCAAAAAGCCATCCCGCTTCTCCTATCAGCCCCGCGCATATTGAAGACTAAGCCCGCTCTCTTTAAGTAGTCTATGGCATATGAGTATTTTTGAAGTGAGAATGACGGTTTATGCTCAAATTACGTTTTACTTTTCATAGATATACGCTACAATGCGCGCCCTCGCATGCTTTGGGTATGCGATCCCGTTCTTTAATTAGCGGCATTGCCGCGTAAACGCAAGAGAAAATTATGCAAAGTCAGAAAATTCGCATCCGCCTGAAGGCGTTTGATTATCGTTTGATTGACCAATCTGCCGCGCAGATCGTCGAAACTGCTAAACGCACTGGGGCTGTTGTGAATGGTCCAGTGCCGTTGCCTACTAAGATTGAACGCTTCGATATTTTGCGTTCACCTCACGTCAATAAGACTTCACGTGACCAGTTTGAAATTCGCACCCATTTGCGTTTGATGGACATCATTGACCCAACGGATAAAACCGTGGATGCGTTGATGAAGTTGGATCTGCCAGCAGGTGTGGACGTAGAAATTAAGTTGTAATTGTTGTAAATAATCGACTAACCAATTGTAGTTAGTCCCTTAACAAGAGGAAATTAAAATGAGCTTAGGACTTGTCGGTCGCAAGATTGGCATGACCCGCGTGTTTACAGAAGACGGATCATCGTTGCCTGTAACCGTGCTGGAAGTGTCCAATAATCGTATTACTCAGCTTAAATCCGTGGCTACCGATGGTTATACCGCTGTGCAATTAGCACATGGTGTACGTCGTGCAAGTCGTGTGGTGAAAGCTGCTGCTGGACATTATGCGAAAGCAGGTGTTGAAGCAGGTAGTAAATTGAAAGAATTCACCGTATCTCCTGAAGAATTGGCTGGTTTGCAAGCAGGTGGGCAAGTTAGCGTTGAAATTTTTCAAGTAGGTCAATTGGTTGATGTGACGGGCGTATCCAAAGGTAAAGGCTTTGCGGGTACGATCAAGCGTCACAACTTCAAATCGGGTCGTGCTTCGCATGGTAACTCCAAGTCCCATAACGTCCCTGGTTCGATCGGGATGGCGCAAGATCCAGGTCGTGTTTTTCCTGGTAAGCGTATGTGTGGTCATTTGGGCGATGTGCAAAAAACCGTTCAAAATTTACAAATCGTGCGTGTTGACGTTGCGCGTCAGTTGTTGTTGGTTAAGGGTGCCGTTCCAGGTGCGACTAACAGCAGCATCATCGTGCGTCCCGCAGTGAAGGCAGGTGTCTAATGGAACTTAAAGTCATTAACGACAAGGGGCAGGCAACTGCAAGCCTAGTGGCGTCAGACGAATTGTTCGGTCGTGAGTACAACGAGGACTTGGTTCATCAAGTTGTCACCGCTTACATGGCGAATGCGCGTTCTGGTAACAGCAAGCAAAAGAGTCGTTGCGAAATCCAAAAAAGTACGAAAAAACCGTTCGCTCAAAAGGGAACAGGTCGTGCGCGTGCGGGTATGGCTTCCAGTCCTTTGTGGCGTGGGGGCGGTAAGATTTTCCCGAATACAGGAGAAGAAAACTACAGCCAAAAAGTTAACCGTAAGATGTATCGCGCTGGTTTAGCGGCGATCCTGTCTAAGTTGGTCAGCGATAATCGTCTGACTGTCGTAGAGAGTTTGACGGTTGACTCCCCTAAGACTAAGCAGTTTGTTGAAAAAATCAAAAGCTTGGGGCTAGGTGAAGGTCGTATCTTGGTGATCACGGACAATCTTGATGAAAATCTGTATTTGTCTTCACGTAATCTGCCTAACGTCTTGGTGTTAGAGGCTTATCAAGCTGATCCTATCAGTTTGGTGCGTTTCCCAAGCGTAGTTGTCACGCGTAATGCCGTGGCTAAAATGGAGGAGATGTTCGCATGAGTACTCAACAATTTAGCGAAGAACGCTTGATGAAAGTTTTGGTTGCACCTTTGATTTCTGAAAAGGCAACTTTTGTTGCTGAAAAGAATGAGCAAGTGATTTTCCGTGTGGCGACTAATGCAACTAAACCTGAAGTCAAGGCTGCGGTCGAAATGATGTTCAAGGTTGGTGTTGTAAGCGTACAAATTGCCAATGTTAAAGGCAAAGTTAAGCGCACAGGTCGTTTCGTTGGTCGTCGTAATAACTGGAAGAAAGCATATGTGTGCTTGATACCAGGTCAGCAAATCAATTTTGCTGAAAGTGAGCAAGGATAATCATCATGGCATTGATTAAATTAAAACCAACAACGCCAGGGCAACGCGCAGTATTGCGCGTGGTCAATCCTGAGCTACACAAGGGTAAGCCTGTTGCTGCGTTGCTGGAAAAGAAAACGAAAACAGCGGGTCGTAACAATAACGGTCACATCACCACGCGCCATATGGGTGGTGGTCATAAGCAGCACTACCGCTTGGTCGATTTTAAGCGCAATAAAGATGGCATTCCAGCCACCGTTGAGCGTTTAGAGTATGATCCAAACCGTAGCGCGAACTTGGCTTTGTTGTGCTACGCGGATGGTGAACGTCGCTATATCATTGCGCCTAAGGGCGTATCGGCTGGTGCGGCTCTGGTCAGTGGTTCAGAAGCCCCTATCAAACCAGGTAATGCTTTGCCTTTGCGTAATATCCCAGTGGGTTCCACCATTCATTGCATCGAAATGTTGCCAGGTAAAGGTGCGCAATTAGCACGCTCTGCGGGTACATCGGTGCAATTGTTGGCGCGTGATGGTAGTTATGCGCAGTTGCGTTTGCGTTCAGGTGAAATTCGTAAAGTGCATATTGATTGCAAAGCGACTTTGGGTGAAGTGGGTAACTCCGAACACAGCCTGCGTTCAATCGGTAAAGCAGGTGCGATGCGTTGGCGCGGTGTGCGTCCTACCGTTCGTGGTGTGGTGATGAATCCAGTGGATCACCCGCACGGTGGTGGTGAAGGTAAAACCGCAGCAGGTCGTCATCCAGTGAGTCCATGGGGTGTTCCAGCTAAGGGCTTCCGTACACGCCGCAATAAACGCACGAATAGCATGATTGTGCGTCGTCGCTTTAAGGTTTAAGGGGTAATACATGGCACGTTCTATTAAAAAAGGTCCATTTGTTGATGCCCACTTGCTCAAGAAGATTGAGACAGTGCGTGCAACTAACGACAAGCGTCCAGTCAAGACTTGGTCGCGTCGTTCAACAGTTTTGCCTGAGTTTGTTGGGCTGACAATTGCAGTGCATAACGGTAAGTTGCATATTCCTGTTTATGTTTCTGAAAACATGGTTGGACACAAGTTAGGGGAGTTTTCCTTGACTCGCACGTTCAAAGGCCACGCTGCTGATAAAAAAGCAGCTAAGAGATAAGGAGATATGATGACACTGACTACTGCGGTTGCAAAAAACATCCATATTTCTGCGCAAAAAGCGCGTCTGGTTGCTGACCAAATTCGTGGATTACCTGTTGCGCAAGCTATCAATATTTTAAATTTCAGCCCTAAAAAAGGGGCTGGAATCATCAAAAAAGCTTTGGATTCCGCGATTGCGAATGCTGAGCATAATGATGGTGCAGATATTGATACACTTAAAGTCAAAGTGATTTACGTTGATAAGGCAGCATCGCTGAAGCGTTTTATGGCGCGCGCTAAAGGTCGTGGCAATAAGATCGAAAAGCAAACCTGCCACATTACAGTTCGCGTCGGAAGCTGAGGGTAAAATGGGACAAAAAATTCATCCAACTGGTTTTCGGTTGAGCGTTCGTAAGAACTGGGATTCTAAGTGGTATGCAAATAGTGAAAATTTCGCTACTTTGCTACACAAGGATATTGAAATTCGCGCGTTTTTGAAGAAAAAATTGGCGAGTGCGGGTATTTCCAAAATCATTATCGAGCGTCCAGCTAAAAGCGCAAAAGTAACCATCTACACGGCGCGTCCTGGTATGGTTATCGGTAAAAAAGGCGAAGACATCGAATTGTTGCGCGCAGAGTTGCGTAAGCGCATGGGCTTGGCATCCGTTGACTTGGCGATCGAAGAAGTGCGTAAGCCTGAAATTGATGCACAATTGATTGCAGATAGCATTACTGCACAATTGGAAAAACGTATCATGTTCCGTCGTGCGATGAAACGTGCGATGCAAAATGCGATGCGCTTAGGTGCTCAAGGTATCAAGATCATGAGTGCAGGTCGCTTGAATGGTATCGAAATCGCGCGTAGCGAATGGTATCGTGAAGGACGTGTGCCATTGCATACTTTGCGTGCAGACATCGACTACGGTACTTCTGAAGCCAAAACGACTTACGGCATTATTGGCGTAAAAGTTTGGGTGTTTAAAGGCGAAATCGGTCAGGAGCAAGCTGCACCAGTGGCGGCTGAACCAGAAAAGAAAGTAAGAAAGTCGGGGGCAAAACATGCTACAGCCAGCTAGAAGAAAATACCGCAAGGAGCAGAAAGGCCGTAATACTGGTCTGGCGACACGCGGCAATCAAGTCAGTTTCGGTGAGTTCGGTTTAAAAGCCGTGGCGCGTGGTCGTTTGACTGCACGTCAAATTGAAGCCGCACGTCGCGCGATGACACGTCATATTAAACGTGGTGGTCGTATCTGGATTCGTATTTTCCCAGATAAGCCAATTTCGCAAAAGCCAGCTGAAGTACGTATGGGTAACGGTAAAGGTAATCCAGAGTACTACGTCGCAGAGATTCAGCCAGGCAAGATGTTGTATGAAATGGACGGCGTGGATGAAACTTTAGCGCGTGAGGCGTTCCGTTTGGCTTCGGCAAAGTTGCCTTTGGCCACCACATTTGTAGTTAGACAGGTAGGTACATAATATGAAGGCGAGTGAACTGAAAGCGAAGTCCGCTGAAGAGTTGCAAGTTGAATTGATGTCTTTGACTAAAGCGCAGTTTGGTTTGCGTATGCAGGTTGCGACACAACAAATGACCAAAACCAGTGAAATACGTAAGGTGCGTCGTGCGATTGCTCGCGTTAAGACTGTATTGACACAAAAGGATGCGCAGAAATGAGCGAAGCTAAACTGAAACGTACCTTGAGTGGTACGGTCGTAAGCGACAAAATGGACAAAACGGTTACCGTTTTGGTCGAGCGTAAAGTGAAGCACCCATTATTGGGCAAAATCATTCGCGTTTCCAAAAAGTATCATGCCCATGATGAAGCAAATGAGTTTCATACTGGCGACATGGTGATTATTGAAGAATGTCGTCCGCTGGCAAAAACTAAAGCTTGGCGTGTTGCTAAGTTGTTGGAAAAGGGTGCTGCAATTTAATTTGCAATATCTTCTTGTGCGCTTTGATAAAGTTGCATATAATGCGCGGCTTCGTTTCATCGCCGCTTATGGCGACCTAACCCTTAACGGGTTCCAAAACTGGCCGCCGTAAGCGGAATAAGTTGGAGATTAAATAATGATACAAATGCAAACTGTTTTGGATGTCGCCGATAATACTGGCGCGCGTTCAGTAATGTGCTTTAAAGTGCTGGGTGGCTCCAAGCGTCGCTATGCTTCGGTAGGTGACGTGATTAAGGTCAGTATTAAAGATGCTGCGCCTCGTGGTCGGGTTAAAAAAGGCGAGGTTTACAACGCTGTTGTGGTTCGTACAGCGAAGGGTGTTCGTCGTAGTGATGGTTCTTTGGTTAAGTTTGATGGCAATGCAGCTGTGTTGTTGAATGCGAAGCTTGAGCCGATTGGTACGCGTATTTTTGGGCCAGTCACGCGCGAATTGCGTACCGAAAAGTTTATGAAGATCGTTTCGCTTGCACCAGAAGTGCTGTAGGCGTTAGTGAATCGAGTCGAGGAAAATCATGCGTAAGATCAAGAAAAACGATGATGTTATCGTAATCGCAGGCAAGGACAAAGGTAATCGCGGCAACGTGGTGAGTGTCTTGGGTGATAAGCTGTTGGTTGCTGGTATCAATAAAGTTAAAAAGCATCAAAAGCCTAATCCAGTTAAGGGTTTGAGCGGTGGTATCGTTGAAAAAGAGTTGCCCATTCATATTTCTAATGTGGCGATTTATAACGCGGCCGCTAAAAAGGGTGATCGGGTTGGTATTAAAACGCTGGAAGATGGACGCAAGGTTCGTGTGTTCAAGTCCAATGGCGAAATGATTGACGCTTAAGGGGTATAGGGCATGGCTCGTTTGTATGATTTTTACAAAAATCAAGTTGCACAAGACTTGATGAAGCAGTTTGGTTACACCTCTGTGATGGAGGTTCCCCGTATTGAAAAAATCACCTTGAATATGGGTGTGGGTGAAGCGGTAGCGGATAAAAAAGTAATGGATTTCGCCGTGGGCGATATGCAAAAAATTGCTGGTCAAAAGCCAGTGGTGACCATGTCCAAAAAATCCATTGCAGGTTTTAAAATTCGCGAAGGCTATCCAGTAGGTTGTAAAGTGACTTTGCGTAAAGAACGCATGTACGAGTTTTTGGATCGTCTGATTTCAGTTGCTATTCCGCGTATTCGTGACTTCCGTGGTATTTCGGGTAAGTCATTTGATGGTCGTGGTAATTACAACATGGGCGTGAAAGAGCAAATCATTTTCCCTGAAATTGAATACGAAAAAATTGATGCGTTGCGTGGGATGAATATTACCATCACCACCTCTGCAAAAACGGACGAAGAGGCTAAAGCACTTCTGTTGGCGTTCAAACTTCCTTTAAAGAAATGAGAGAAGACTAATGGCTAAGATGGCATTGATTAACCGTGAGCAAAAACGTCGCGACATGGTTGCGAAATTTGCAGCTAAGCGTGCGGTTTTGCTGGCAGCAATTGAGAATACTAAGCTCAGCGACGAAGAACGCATGGATGCGCGTCTGAAATTGCAAGCTTTGCCAAGGAATTCAAGCCCTGTTCGTTTGCGCAATCGTTGTGCGTTGACAGGTCGTCCACGTGGTACTTTCAGGAAATTCGGTTTGGGGCGTATCAAAGTTCGTGAATTTGCGATGCGTGGCGAAATTCCTGGTATGGTTAAGGCAAGTTGGTAGGAGAAATTTATGAGTATGAGTGATCCAATTTCCGACATGTTGACTCGCATTCGCAATGCGCAACTTGCGGAAAAAGCAGCTGTTTCCATGCCTTCTTCAAAATTGAAGGTGGCGATCGCAGAAGTTTTGAAAGACGAAGGCTATGTAGATGGCTTTAACGTTGTCAAAGCTGAAGGCGGTAAAGCAACGCTTGAAATCGGTCTGAAGTATTATGCTGGCAGTTCAGTAATCGAAAAAATTCAACGTATTAGCCGCCCTGGTTTGCGTATTTATAAGGGTGCGGGCGATATTCCTAAGGTGATGAATGGTCTTGGAATTGCCATTGTTTCTACCTCTAAGGGTTTGATGACTGACCGCAAAGCACGTGCCAATGGTATTGGCGGTGAAGTGCTGTGTATTGTTGCGTAAGGAGTAGGCATGTCTAGAGTTGCTAAAAATCCTGTCGTTGTGCCGAGTGATGTTGAGGTTGTCTTAGCTGCGAGTGAAGTTTCTGTAAAAGGTCCTTTGGGAACAATCAAACAAGCTTTGTCATCGAACATCAGCGTGGTACGAGAAGGTGATGCTTTGTTGTGCAAAGCTTTGAACGATACCAAAGAAGCAGATGCGATGTCTGGAACGACACGCGCTTTGCTGGCTAATATGATACAAGGTGTTACCAAAGGTTTTGAACGTAAGTTGGTGTTGGTGGGTGTGGGTTATCGTGCACAAGCCGCTGGCGATGCGTTAAATTTGACTTTGGGCTTTTCTCATCCTGTTGTGCATAAGATGCCTGCTGGTGTTACGGTGCAAACCCCAACACAAACTGAAGTTGTGTTGAAGGGTCTGAACAAACAAAGCGTCGGTCAAGTTGCTGCGGAAATTCGTGCGTATCGTGCCCCTGAGCCTTATAAAGGTAAAGGCGTGCGCTATAGCGATGAAGTGGTTATTCTGAAAGAAACCAAGAAGAAATAATTGAGGCGGATATGTTGAACAAGAAAGAAGCGCGTCAGCGCAGAGCACGCAAAACCCGTGCACGCATTGCTGAAAAGAAAACCATTCGTCTAGCCATTAACCGAACCAATTCGCATATCTATGCGCAAGTGATTTCTGCTTGTGGCGGTCAAATTCTGGCGAGTGCTTCCAGTTTAGAAGCTGAAGTACGTGCCGAGCTGGCAAATGGTGGTAATACTGCCGCTGCCGCTGTCGTCGGTAAGCGTATCGCAGAAAAAGCTAAGAGCGCGGGTATTACCCAAGTTGCGTTCGATCGTTCAGGTAATCGTTATCATGGTCGCATCAAAGCGTTGGCGGAAGCCGCGCGCGAACATGGCTTGCAGTTCTAATTGGAGTTGAATAATGGCTAAGCCGCAAGGAAAGACGCAGCAAAAAGAAGAGCGCGATGATGGCATGATCGAAAAAATGATCTCTGTCAACCGTGTTACCAAAGTTGTTAAAGGTGGCCGTATTATGGGCTTTGCCGCTTTGACAGTAGTGGGTGACGGTGATGGTCGCATCGCAATGGGTAAAGGTAAGTCCAAGGAAGTGCCAGTGGCTGTGCAAAAAGCCATGGAAGAAGCCCGTCGCAATATGGTCAAAGTGAGCCTTAGAAATGGCACGCTGCACCATACCGTGATTGGTAAGCATGGCGCGGCTAAAGTGCTGATGCAGCCTGCTTCTGAAGGTACGGGTATTATCGCAGGCGGCGCGATGCGCGCCGTGTTTGAAGCGGTTGGTGTGCGTGATGTTTTGGCGAAATGTATTGGTTCGAGTAATCCATACAACGTCGTTCGTGCCACATTGAACGGTTTGAAAGCGTTGAATTCACCATCTGAAATTGCGGCTAAACGCGGCAAGAGCTTAGATGAAATTGTGGGGTAAAAAATGACACAAGCCAAAACAATTAAAGTGACGCAGATCAAAAGTTTGATCGGCACAAAGCAGTCTCATCGCGATACCATTCGCGGTTTAGGCTTGCGTCGCATCAATCACACGGTGCAATTGGAGGATACTCCTTGCGTTCGTGGCATGATCAACAAAGTGTTTTACTTGGTTAAATGCGAGGCGTAATGATGGAATTGAATAATATTCAGCCTGCACTGGGCGCAAAACACGCAAAACGTCGCGTTGGTCGTGGTATTGGTTCTGGTTTGGGCAAGACTGCGGGTCGTGGTCATAAAGGTCAAAAATCTCGTTCAGGTGGTTTTCACAAAGTGGGTTTCGAAGGTGGTCAAATGCCTTTGCAACGTCGCTTGCCTAAACGTGGTTTCGTGTCTTTGACACGTAATGATACCGCTCAAGTGCGTTTATCTGATTTGCAAGCGTTGCCTGTCGATACCATTGATTTGTTGACATTGAAGCAAGCTGGCATTGTTCATGCAAATGCTTTGACAGCAAAAGTCATTCTGTGCGGTGAAATTACCCGTGCAGTGGTGTTGCAAGGGCTGACTTCGACCAAAGGTGCTCGCACCGCGATCGAAGCCGCTGGCGGAAGTTTTGCTGAGTAAGGCTGCTAAGTGAGTACGATTGCTAAAGGAACGAGCAAATACGGTGATTTAAGTAAACGCCTGTGGTTCTTGCTAGGTGCATTGATTGTGTATCGTATTGGTGCACACATTCCTGTTCCTGGTATTGATCCCACTGTTTTGGCTGATTTATTTAAATCGCAAAAAGATGGTATTTTGGGCATGTTTAACATGTTCTCAGGCGGGGCACTTTCACGCTTTACCATTTTTGCCTTGGGCATTATGCCCTATATTTCAGCTTCAATTATCATGCAGCTGGCGGCGATTGCCGTGCCTCAGTTAGAGCAGCTCAAGAAGGAAGGCGAAGCGGGTCGTCGTAAAATTACGCAATACACCCGCTATGGTACTTTGGTATTGGCGTTGTTTCAGGCTTACGGCATCTCGATTGCCTTGCAAGCACAGCCTGGTTTGGTGCCTGTTCCTGGTTGGATGTTTCAACTGACATCGGTATTTACCTTGGTCACAGGGACAATGTTTCTGATGTGGTTGGGCGAGCAAATTACGGAGCGTGGCTTAGGTAATGGGATTTCGCTAATTATCTTCGCAGGTATCGCGGCGGGTTTGCCTACGGCGATTGGCAGTACGCTGGAGTTGGCACGTACAGGTGCGTTCTCAATACCTTTGGTGCTGTTCTTGATGATTGGTGCGGTTGCGGTGACAGCACTGGTGGTTTTCGTTGAGCGTGGACAGCGTAAAGTATTGGTGAATTATGCCAAGCGTCAGGTGGGTAACAAGGTGTATGGTGGGCAAGCGTCTCATCTACCTTTGAAGCTCAATATGGCGGGTGTGATTCCTCCGATCTTTGCATCAAGCATCATTCTGTTCCCTGCGACGATTGCAGGGTGGGTGGGCGATGGACATGGATGGCGTTGGCTTAAAGACTTCAGTCAGATGTTGTCCCCAGGTCAGCCTGTGTATGTGATTGCTTATGCTGTTGCGATTTTCTTCTTTTGCTTCTTTTATACGGCATTGGTGTTTAGCCCGAAAGAGACAGCTGATAATTTGAAGAAAAGCGGGGCGTTCTTGCCTGGCATACGTCCAGGGGATCACACGGCAAAATACATTGAAAAGATCATGTTGCGGCTGACATTGATTGGTGCGGTTTATATTGCGTTGGTCTGTTTGTTGCCTGAGTTTTTGGTGATCAATTGGAATGTACCATTTTATTTTGGTGGGACTTCGTTATTGATTCTTGTGGTGGTCACGATGGATTTTATGGCACAGGTGCAGTCGTATTTGATGACGCATCAATACGAAAATTTGCTCAAAAAAGCGAATTTTAAAGGCGGGAATCTACGCTAATGGCTAAAGAAGATGTTATTCAGATGCAGGGTGAGATTGAGGAATCGTTGCCAAACGCGACCTTCCGCATCAAGCTTGAAAACGGTCATGTTGTGTTAGGTCATATTTCTGGAAAAATGCGGATGCACTATATTCGCATTCTGCCAGGAGATAAAGTGACGGTTGAGTTAACACCATATGATTTAAGCAAGGCGCGTATTGTATTCCGCGCCAAATAGTAGCGTTGGGAGTGCAGCCAGAGACATGCGGCATGAAAGTGTGCCACAACTAAGAAACTGGTTTTGCTCCTCAATTTAGGAGAAGAAAATGAGAGTTCAAGCATCTGTAAAGAAAATCTGTCGCAACTGTAAGATCGTTATTCGTAAGCGCGTGGTACGTGTGATTTGCACCGAGCCACGTCATAAGCAACGTCAAGGTTAATTGAATAAAGTTGGCTTTGAGTGTTATAATTTTCGTTTTTCAAATATAGGGTAGCTGCATGGCACGTATTGCAGGGGTCAACATCCCCAATCATCAACACGCCGTTATTGCTTTGACTGCAATTTACGGTATCGGGCGCACTCGTTCGCAAAGTATTTGCGCTGGAGCAAGCGTGAATCCCACCACCAAGATGAAAGACCTAACCGACGCAGAAGTTGAAAAACTGCGCGACGAAGTGGCGAAATTTACAGTGGAAGGCGATCTTCGTCGTGAAACGACGATGAACATCAAGCGTCTGATGGATTTGGGCAGCTACCGAGGTCTTCGTCATCGCCGTGGTTTGCCATGTCGTGGTCAGCGCACTCGCACCAATGCTCGTACCCGCAAGGGACCGCGCAAGGCGATTGCAGGTGCTAAGAAATAATTTGCTATAACGCTTTAGAGGATTAGATTATGGCTAAGCCAAGCACGAAAGTGCGTAAAAAAGTTAAAAAGAACGTCGCTGAAGGTATTGCACACGTTCACGCTTCATTCAACAACACCATCGTGACTATCACTGATCGTCAAGGCAATGCCTTGGCTTGGTCAACCAGTGGCGCGATGGGTTTCAAAGGCTCACGTAAGAGCACGCCTTTTGCTGCACAGGTTGCGGCTGAAGTGGTGGGTAAGTCTGCGGCTGAATGTGGTGTTAAAAATCTTGAAGTTCGCATCAAGGGACCAGGTCCTGGACGTGAGTCTGCTGTGCGTGCATTAAATGCTGCTGGTTTTAAAATCACCAGCATCTCTGATATTACCCCGGTTCCGCACAACGGTTGCCGTCCGCCTAAAAAGCGTCGTATTTAATTTTTTGGGAGTCAATCTTGGCTAGAAATCTTGATCCAAAGTGCCGTCAGTGCCGCCGTGAAGGCGAGAAGCTGTTTCTGAAAGGCGAAAAGTGTTTCACCGATAAATGTTCTGTTGAGCGTCGCGCTTATCCGCCTGGTCAGCACGGACAAAAGAAAAACAACCGTTTGTCAGAATACGGCACACAGTTGCGTGAAAAGCAAAAAGTACGTCGTATCTACGGCGTATTGGAAAAACAATTCCGTTTGACTTACAAGCAAGCGGCAAGTCAGCGTGGCATCACAGGTGAAAGCCTGTTGCAAATTTTGGAATCCCGTTTGGATAACGTTTCCTACCGTATGGGTTTTGGCGCATCACGTGCTGAAGCGCGTCAAGTGGTACGTCACAATTCCGTGCTGGTTAACGGCAAGCGTGTCAATATTCCTTCGTATCAAGTGCGTCCTGGTGATGTGGTTGAAGTGGCTGAAAAATCCAAAGCACAATTGCGTATCAAGGCGGCTCTTGCAGCAGCTGAACAACGTGGTTTTCCAGAATGGTTGGAAATGGATACTAAGGCATTCAAAGGAACATTTAAGGCCAAGCCCCAGCGCGCTGAATTACCTGCAACCATCAACGAGCATCTCGTGGTTGAGTTGTATTCCAAGTAATCCACGCGGAGTAGCTTATGCCTAACAATGAATTTTTAAAGCCTCGCATTATTGATGTGCAAAGAATTTCCGATACCAAAGCAAAAGTGGTGATGGAGCCCTTTGAACGCGGCTATGGTCACACATTGGGCAACGCTTTGCGTCGTATTCTGTTGTCTTCGATGGCGGGTGCTGCCCCAACTGAAGTAAAAATTGCAGGTGTACTGCATGAGTACGCAACGTTAGATGGCGTGCAAGAAGATGTCGTAGATTTGTTATTGAATCTTAAAGGCGTGGTATTGCGTCTGCATAACATGCAAGAACTCGTTTTGACTTTGAAAAAAGAAGGTCAAGGCGTGGTGACCGCAGCGGACATCAGTGGTCATGCCGATGTCGAAGTGGTTAATCCAGATCACGTGATTGCTCATCTGACGGCTGGCGGTAAGCTGGACATGCAGATTAAGGTTGAGCAAGGTCGTGGTTATGTGTCGGCAATTTCACGTCAAATGCCAAATGAAACGCGTGCAGTCGGTCATATCGCATTGGACGCATCATTTAGCCCAGTTAATCGGGTGAGTTATGCAGTGGAAAGTGCGCGTGTTGAACAGCGTACTGATCTGGATAAGTTGGTGATGCAAATCGAAACCAATGGTGCGATTGATCCTGAACAAGCTATTCGCAATGCGGCGCGTATTTTGGTTGATCAGTTCTCGGTGTTTGCTGCGTTAGAAGGCACTGAACCCGTGGTTGAAAAGGTACAAGCTCCTAAAGTTGATCCTATTTTGCTGCGTCCAGTGGATGACTTGGAATTAACCCCACGTTCTTCTAACTGCCTGAAAGCACAAAGTATTCACTATATTGGCGACTTGATTCAATATACCGAAAACGATTTGCTACGTACCCCGAACTTGGGTCGTAAGTCATTGAATGAAATTAAACAGGTTCTTGCCGAACATAATTTGTCGTTGGGTATGAAGCTGGAAAACTGGCCTGTTCCCGTTGTTTAACGGATTACTCAACAAGCCATCAGAATAGTAAGAAAGGTAAATTATGCGTCACCGTTCAGGTTTAAGAAAACTCAACCGTACCAGTAGCCATCGTCTGGCAATGTTTCGCAACATGACTGTTTCGTTGTTGCGTCACGAACTCATCAAGACAACTCTGCCAAAAGCGAAGGAACTGCGTCGTGTTGCAGAACCTATCCTGACACTGGGCAAAAACCCAAGTTTGGCAAATCGTCGTTTAGCGTTTGCGCGTTTGCGTGATCGTGAAATGGTGGTGAAGTTGTTTGACGAACTGGGTCCACGTTATGCAGCGCGTAATGGCGGCTATCTGCGCATCCTCAAGTGCGGTTTCCGTCAAGGTGACAATGCACCGATGGCGTTCATCGAATTGATGGATCGCCCAGCTGATGCAGAAGCGGTTGATGCTGAGTAAGTTGTAATCAGTATGCAGCACCTAAAAAGCCAGATGATTCTGGCTTTTTTTGCGTCTATTGCTGGCATAAAGATAGGTTTTTTCGTGTCGTTGCCAAGTAGAATAGCGACCTTTCTCATCTTTGGAGTTCGTCATGTCAAACTGGTTTGCCAATAATTCCCTTTCCATCGGTCACACGCCGCTGGTACGTTTGAATCGTATTGCGGACGGCGCACCTGCGACCATACTCGCCAAAATTGAAGGACGGAATCCCGCGTATTCGGTGAAATGCCGTATCGGCGTGGCGATGGTGGACGATGCGCAACGACGCGGCGTGTTGGGCGAGGGTAAGCAAATTGTCGAACCGACCAGTGGCAACACGGGCATTGCACTGGCATTTGTGTGTGCGGCGCGCGGCATTCCTTTGACCTTAACCATGCCCGAAACCATGAGCGTGGAGCGTCGCAAGCTGTTGTTGGCTTATGGCGCAAAGTTAGTCCTCACTGAAGGTGCTAAAGGCATGAGTGGTGCCATTGCGAAAGCCGAAGAAATTGCCGCATCGGACGCGAGCTACGTGTTATTGCAACAATTTAAGAATCCTGCCAATCCTGCGATACACGAAGCCACCACGGGACCTGAGATCTGGCAAGACACCGATGGGCAAGTCGATATTTTTGTGGCGGGCGTAGGCACGGGCGGCACGATTACAGGGGTCTCGCGCTATATCAAACAGACTCAAGGTAAAGCCATCACCACGGTTGCGGTGGAGCCTGCTGCTAGCCCCGTATTGACCCAATGCCGTGCAGGCGACACGCTTAAACCCGCGCCACACAAGATTCTAGGGATAGGGGCGGGTTTTGTGCCTGATGTGCTAGATTTGTCTTTGGTGGATGAAATTGCCCAAGTCAGCAACGAAGATGCCGTGTTATACGGCCGTCGCTTGGCGCAAGAAGAAGGAATCCTGTCGGGGATTTCCTGCGGGGCAGCGGTGGCAGCCGCCGTTCGTCAGGCGCAACGCCCCGAAAATGCAGGTAAAACTATCGTGGTGATTTTGCCTGACTCAGGCGAACGCTACCTCAGCTCCATACTGTTTGAAGGTCTGTTTGATGAAAAGGGCTTGTCGGTGTAGTTGAACTTGAGCCGCTTGAATTTCTTATTTCACGAAACAGCAATCATGAAAAATTTACCTGAATATCTCGCGACCCTTGCCGCCACTTTATGGGTGGGCGGACTCTGGGCTGTTGGCTACCTTGCTGTCCCCATCTTGTTTTATGCACAACCTGACCGACAACTGGCAGGCATGTTGGCAGGGCAGATGTTTATCGCACTGGGTTATGTCGGTATGCTCTGCGGCGGCTATTTGTTGCTTTGGCGCATCCGTGTGACGGGCAAAGCAGTTTGTCCCCAGTTTTGGAGCATTGCCGCCATGCTGTTGATTACCCTTGTGCTGCAATTTGTTATTCAACCCATGATGGCGGATATGAAAGTCCAAGCCTTGCCGTTAGACATCATGCAAAGCCCTCTCGCCTCAAGTTTTAAGCTCTGGCATGGTGTATCTAGCGCATTGTATTTGTTGGAAAGTCTATTAGGTGGGTATTTGATGGTGATAAGGGGCAGTCGTCAATCACCCGCATGATCCAACATTGCGTCATTTAGCCATCACCGCTTCAATCTCAGTAACCGTCTTAGGCGTTGCTGCCGTCAGCACTTCATTGCCCATTGCCGTCACTGCCACATCGTCTTCAATCCGAATGCCAATGTTCCATAGTTCTCGTGGGATGTGGTCGGCGGGGCGGATGTAGCAGCCTGGTTCGATGGTCAGCACCATGCCCGCTTGTAAGGTGCGCCAGTTGCCGTTGACTTTGTAATCGCCCACGTCATGCACATCCAACCCTAGCCAATGCCCTGTGCGGTGCATATAAATCGGTTTGTAGCTGTCGCTTTCAATCACCGCATCGACGCTGCCGCTGCATAATTTCAAGTCGATAAATCCTTGCGCCAATACGCGCAACGCGGCTTGGTGCGGCGCGTCCCAGGTTTGATTGGGTACAGCGGCAGCAATGGCGGCGGCTTGAGCGGCGAGGACGATTTGATACACATCGCGTTGGGCGGGCGAAAATTTGCCATTGACGGGAAATGTGCGGGTGATGTCGGACGCATAGCCGCCAACTTCGCAGCCTGCATCAATCAACAATAAATCGCCCTCGCGCAGCAAGGCGTTGTTTTCCACATAGTGCAGCACGCAAGCATTCGCGCCGCCCGCCACGATGGACGGATAAGCGGGATCGCGTGCGCCGTGGCGACAAAATTCGTGTAGCAATTCTGCTTCGACTTGATATTCAAACTGCCCCGCCTGCGTGAAGCGCATGGCGCGAATATGGGCTTGGGCGGAAATGGCGGCGGCGCGGCGCATTAAAACGAGTTCGTGTTCGTCTTTAAACAAGCGCATGTCGTGCAACAGCCCGCGCACGTCGCTAATTTGGTCAGGTGCTAAGATGCCGCTGCGCGCCTTTGCCTGCACCGCGCTGCGAATTTTTAACAGCCGCGCATCCCATCCTGCATCCGCGCCCAAGGGATAAAACAGCTTGGGCAGATTGCCCATGAGCTCAGTGAGTTTCTCATCCAATTGCCCAATCGGATAAGTGGCATCGAAACCAAATTGCGCTTTTGCCGCCGTCACCCCCACACGATACCCATCCCAAATTTCCCGCGCTGCATCTTTTTCACGGCAAAATAAAATGCTTTGCGGTGCTGCGCCCGCGATTAACACCAACACCGCTTCAGGTTCAACAAAGCCCGTAAGATAATAAAAGCTGCTGTCAAAACGATAGGGGTAATGCGTGTCGGCATTACGCGCCACTTCGGGGGCGGTGGGAATTACGGCAATGCCGTGCTGCATGGCAGACAATAAGCGAGTGCGACGCTGGGGATAGGGAATAAGATTTTTCATGTTGAGTATGTTTTTGGCAGCAAATAAAATATCATTTACTTGCCAAGGGGCTTGCAGGTCTCATGTCGAGCGGTTCATCCGCGAATTATCTCATTACCCACGGTGTTTTACATAGCGTCCATTTTTGTTTGGGGGGGTGAAAAATGCTTGGTTTTATGGGGGGAATGGGCTCTAAATGACGGTTTTTGCGGCACGGGTGACTTGTTTTTTTCTGGGCTTGGTGTACTTTGGCGACGGGGCGCAATTTTGATTGCGCCGTCGTGTTTTTTGTCTGGCAAAGTCAGGGCGGTCAGCGGGCAGTATGATGCCTTGCGCGAATCGCCTGATGCCAATTTATTTTTTATTCTTCAAGGAATTACATCATGAAATTACTGACTCACCGCACCACTTTGATCACCTTGGCGTTAGTCGCGCTGATGGCATCCACGCGTTTTTACCATTTCGGCACGACATTGCATTTGCCTGATGCGTCGTTGGCGGTGTTTTTGTTGGCGGGATTTTTTGTGCGCAGTCCGCGTGTGTTGGCGGCGTTATTGTTGCTGGCAGGCGGGATTGATTATTTGGCGATTACCCAGTTTGGGGTGAGTGGTTATTGTGTGACACCTGCTTACGGATTTTTAGCTCCGATTTACGCGTTGTTGTGGGCGACGGGACGGTATGCGGCGCAGGTTCAAGCGCGTAATGGCGTGATGTTGGCGGTGTGGGCGTTTGCTTCGGTGAGCGTGGCATTTGTGTTGTCGAACGCCACGTTTTTTGCGTTTTCGGGTCGCTATGCGGATCTGGGCGCGATGGGCTATGCGCAGGAAGTGGCGCAATACTATGTGCCATATTTGACCAGCGCGGCGATGTATTTATTGCCTGCGGCTTTGCTGGCGGTTGTATTCCGTACCCGTTTTCCCGTTATTGCACGATGAGCGACCCCGCGCACCAGCAACAAATGGCGCGCAAAAAAGCCGTGGTGGATGCAGCGATTGCCCGCGCCGATCAGGACAAAGGCGTGTTGGTGGTGCTGACGGGTAATGGCAAAGGCAAGTCTAGCTCGGCGTTTGGCATGGTGGCGCGCAGCTTGGGTTATGGTAAAAAAGTCGGCGTGGCGCAGTTTTTAAAAAGTCGCCGCGACACGGGCGAAGAGTTATTTTTAGGCAATCAGCCTAATGTGGATTGGCAGGTGTTGGGCGATGGGTTTACTTGGGACACCCAAAATCGCGCCGCCGACATCGCCAGTGCGCAACGTGGTTGGGCGGTGGCGCAAGGGTTTTTGCGCGATGAATCGCGGCATTTGGTGGTGTTGGATGAGCTGACCTATTTGCTCAACTACGGCTATTTGGATGCCGCACTCGTATATGCCGATCTTGCCGCTCGCCCTGCCATGCAGCATGTGGTGGTCACAGGGCGCGCCGCCCCGCAGGCATTGCTTGATCTTGCCGATACCGTCAGTGAAATTCAAGATGTCAAACACGCTTTTCGTGCAGGTGTTCGGGCGCAGGCAGGCATAGATTTGTAATGCAAGACCGCAACAAGTCGCACGCTCTACGTGCTTACACACCAAAATCCCACCTACGTCGAACACTTTATCACCTCGTGGTGGCGGTTTTGTCATGCTAGGCAGGCTATAATTCGCCGCCTTTGTATCATCAGTATGCGGTGGTTGGTACGGCGTATAAAATATAGACAAAAACACTTCGATTAAAAATAAAAATACCAGCGGTGCGACTCCTTCCCCTTGTTAGATATGGGTATCTACACAATTTATAGCGCATTTTTGAGAATGTACCTGTTTTGATTGATTAACTCTAACATGATGATTGGTAATTAAAATAATAGCAAACCTGCGCCTTCCCACTAGCAGGGGGGAAGGCTGGGATGGGGGCATGGATATAGCAAGAATCAATTTATACTGCTTTCGCGCCATAGCGCACAAAGTGATTACCCTCACGCGTTAGCAACTGCATCAGTTTCGGGTGAATAAAGAGCTTCTCTTTCGCGGCGGCAACTTCCACCAATACGCCAATTTCGACCAACTGTTTCAGATATTGCGAAGCCGTTTGGCGTTTGGCAATGCCCGCCTCGGTTAAATGATGAATGCGGCAATACGGCTGGGCAAAAATCAAATTCACCAATTCGTGCGTATAAATTTTCGGCAATTGTTGGCGCACATAGTCCGTCGTATGCTCCGACAACGCCTTAATCGCCGCGATTTTTGCGGTCGTCCATGTCGCCGTTTCCGCCACGCCTTTGAGCATATACAACAACCACGCTTCCCAATCTTGCTCACGCGTCACGTTCAACAACAAACGATAATAGTCCGCCTTGTTTTGAATCATAAAACGGCTCAAATACAAAATTGGCAAGGTCAGCAATTCTGCTTGAATCAAAAACAAGCTATTCAACACTCGCCCCGTGCGTCCATTGCCGTCATTAAACGGGTGTATCGCCTCAAACTGATAATGCCCCACCGCCATGCGCACCAGCGGATCGAGCGATATTTCGTTGTGCAAAAAGCGTTCCCAATTCGCCAACAAATCGCGCAACACGGTTTCCCCTTCGGGCGGGGTATAAATCACCTCACCCGTCGCATCGTTTAACAACGTCGTGCCAGGCGTGCGGCGCACCGACATCTCCACGCCCTTAATCGTGGTGCAAATTTGCTCGGCGGTGCGCGTGGTGAGGGGATAAGATTTCAGCGCGGCATAGCCTTCAAACAAGGCGCGGCTGTAACGCAACGCCTCTTTCGTCGCCGCATCCGCGTGCGCTTCATTATCCTGATGACGAAACAGCGCGTCGGTCGTGGTCACGATATTCTCGATTTCCGAACTGGCTCGCGCCTCTAACAACGGCAAGGTATTGATCAACACCGCCTGATTCGGCATCAACTGCGCCGCCTGCTTCAATTCCGCCAACGCCGCCCGCGCCACAATGCACTGCTTTAACACCGCGTGCGTTTCCAATTCCGCCCTAGGCGGCAACAACGGCAGCGCAAAATAAGGACGCGCCGCCTGCCAGTTGGATGAAGTCATGTTTATTTTCCCTGATTTTATCGACACAACTAAAGTGTATGTCGATGCCATCGACACGTCAATGATACATGTCGATTATTTTGCATTTAATCGACACATAAGGATTGTTGCCATGCAACGTGTATAGAAAATCGCGTTTTCTGATCACGTCGTTATCGACCTGTTTAAGTCATGCGGTTTTTGATACATGACGGGCTATAATTCGCCGCGTATTTTTATTTAAAAAACATTGCCATGACTGACCACGACACAACGACAGCTAAACCAGAAAGAGCTTGGGTTTGGTGGTGTAATGAGGAATCCATTGCAGCGGGCAAAATTTCTGCACTTGCGATTGTGGAAACCGCTGCGGCGGTTGGGGTTTGGTGGTGGTTGGCGATGCACTTCAACTGGTCAATTTTCAGCTTTGTTGCGCTGTTTGCCGCGCCTATGCTGTTATTGCGCTCGCCTGAGTCAATAGCACTGGGAGTCACGATGCTGGGACAGTATTGGAATAGGGAAAAAAAGGAAACCTCAGCGCAGGAGAACAATGTTATTTTTCTCGTTTCAATTATAGCGACGGGATTATTATCATTTTGGCTGGCAAATTTCTGGTCACTTAGCTCCGCTAGTCAAAACTTGATTCGAGATGCACTGCTAATTGGCGCAACAATTTTCACACTTTCATTCTCATATTCTATCGGGAGCAGTATCAACGTAATGAGGGGTTCGGTTGTAGGTATATTCGGAGGGGCTGGTGCTAATGCGGGGGCTCTGGCGGGAGCCTATGTTGTGGCTGGCTATTTCGTAGGTGCACTTGTGCTTCTGTTCACATTTGCGATTGCATTCGTGTTCAAAGGGGCACACAACTCTATGCTTGTAACAACCGCCTTTCCACCTTGGACACTCAACCTTTTACTGCGTAGTCAGTTCATTCGCTGGATCGCCACTTTTCGTCACTTTCGCTTAGGTTTGATGCGACTACCCCAAAATTGGCATGAAACCATCTGGCAAATTGACTTGAAACATCTTCCTGAGCTAATTCCTAATGCAAGCAAGATTAACGTATTATTTGCTGTAAGAACGGTTCGGTTAGCAATGTTAGATTCAACTAAGGTTGAGGATAAGTTATTTTATGCGGGGCTTGTTTTCGCCTATTACCTCCCCGCCGTCGTTTACCGCTTGAGCTTAAAAGCCAGCGCATGGTTGTGGTGGCCTTTGATTTTATTGCTGAAACCTCCGTTTGATATGACGGAAGAAGAATTTTGCCAACGCACACCATTGTTGGAACTAAAGTTCCGTGAACGCACGACACTTTCCGTCAAAGGCTTTGAATGGGTGATATTGCGTTGGCTTGCGGTGATTGCGCTTGCATTGCTATCCATCTCCCTTTTTCCCGTTTTAATGCCTTGGATAGCGGCACTCAAAGACTATGGAGAAATGGTGCAAAAACTATCCACACTCTTTCACATCCCGCCGTTGGGAATTCGTTATGTTACTTTGTGGCTGTTTGCGGGCTTGGGGCTATGGTTCGCCAAATCTTGCGGCAATTTAAAAGCGCTCTACACCGAATGGTTAGACAAGCCAGAACAACCAGTTGATTTAACGAACGATTTAACAAAGCAATCTTTTGCGAATTTTGAACGGCGCGCTAAAACAGCGGAGTATTTGCGCATCGCCTTAATCGCCACCATGATTGTCGGCGGTTATGCCTTCGCCGCCACTTGGCTGCACGATAAAAACCCCACCTACGCCAACCACTTCCTCGCCCCGTGGTTGTTGCGGATTTTGTAATGCTAGGCGGATACGCAGCGCGCCTATCTTGACCCAAGGCGGGCTATAATCCGCAGCCTTTGCATCATCAGTATGCGGCGATTGGTACGGCGCATACAGTGCAGACACATAACACGCTGATTGAAAGTCAAAATACTAGCAACACAACTCCTTCCCCCTAGCAGGGGGAAGGCGGGGATGGGGGTTGAAAGCTTGCATCAGCGCGACGATTTCTACCCCCACCCTAACCCTCCCCCTGCATGGGGGAGGGAATATGACAAGGCTCAAGAGCGTGTAAATACTGATGCCTTTGCCTCTCTTTCTTCATTTTTAAGGACACCATCATGGCTCAAAAAACCATTATTCAAACCAACGACGCGCCTGCGGCGATTGGCACTTATTCCCAAGCGGTCAAAGTCGGCGACACCGTGTATTTGTCGGGGCAAATCGGGCTTGATCCTGAATCCATGCAAATGGTGCAGGGCATCGAAGCGCAGATTCATCGCGTGTTTCAAAATCTGCGTGCGGTCACAGTCGCGGCGGGCGGGAGTTTGGCGGATGTGGTCAAGCTGAACATTTTCCTCACCGACTTGGGGCATTTCGCCAAAGTGAATGAAATCATGGCGGAATACTTCGCCCAACCCTATCCTGCCCGCGCTGCGGTTGGCGTAGCCTCCTTACCCCGCGCCGCGCTGGTCGAGGCGGATGGGGTGATGGTTTTGTAGTGTTAGGCTCTACCAATAATGTCCAATATAAACTTTCTCGCAATTTCTGGTAGCCTCCGCACGCAATCCATAAACTCCGCCTTGCTGCGCGCTACTGCACGTATAGCTCCGACGGGCATATCAATCGGGATATTTCAGGGGTTGGCTGATTTGCCGCTTTTTAATCCCGATATTGAGTACACGAACCCCATCGCAGTCGGAAAATTAAAGTCAGAAATCATGGCGGCAGATGCGCTGATTATTGCAAGCCCCGAATACGCGCACGGCATTACAGGTGTACTCAAAAATGCTTTAGATTGGCTAGTCAGTAGCGAAGTCTTCATCAACAAACCGATTGCACTATTTAATGCCGCGCCACGTGCTGTTCACGCTTACGCTTCGCTGCGAGAAATCGTCACCATGATGTCAGCCCAGGTGGTCGAAGCGTCTTGCATCACCTTGCCCATGAGTGAGGGCAAGTTCGATGAGGATAGGATTTATAACGATGCAAATATGTCCGTGGCTATTCGTGCTGCACTGCAATCTCTCGCGCTTACGGTGACTAAATCTCGCCAGCCGTAAATTCAATTGACCACGCCCCTCAAAATCACCCCCATCACCCTCGCGAAACTGGCGAAATTGGGCATCACGCGACGTAGCGATTTGGTGCTGCATTTGCCGTTGCGCTATGAGGATGAAACCCATCTTTCGCCGATTGCCACCTTGCAAATTGGCGAATCCGCGCAGATTCAAGGCGTGGTGGCGCATTCTGAGGTGACCCATCGTCCGCACCGCGCCTTGGTGTGTCGGCTGGAAGATGGCAGCGGCGAGGTATTTTTGCGCTTTTTGCATTTTCACGCGGGCATACAGCAGCAACTTAAAGTCGGCAAACGGGTGCGGGCGGTGGGCGAGGTGCGCGAGGGGTTTTATGGGCGGGAGATGGTGCATCCTAAATGCAGCAACGTCGAAGACGACACACCGCTGCAAACCAGCTTAACACCCGTGTATCCGACCACGGCGGGTTTGTCGCAGACCAGTTTGCGCAAGCTGATTGCCAACGCGCTGGAGGTGATCCCCATCACCGACACGCTGCCCGAATCTTTATGCAATCGGCTGAATTTGCAAGATTTTCCCAGCAGCATACGTCTGTTGCACCAACCTACGCCCGACATTTCTGCCGCCAGTTTAGTGGCGCATCAACATCCCGCGTGGCAGCGGATTAAGTTTGATGAGCTATTGGCGCAGCAATTGTCGATGCGCATTCACCACCGCGAACGCCGTCAGCGCGCCGCCATCGCCATGCCGCCGCGAGGTGCGTTGACGCAGGCGTTGTTGGCGGCGTTGCCGTTTAGCCTGACGCGGGCGCAGCGAAAAGTCTTCGCGGAAATCAGCCGTGATTTGAGTTTGCCGCACCCGATGCAGCGGTTGTTACTGGGCGATGTCGGCAGCGGCAAAACCATCGTCGCCGCGCTCGCCGCCTTGCAAGCGATGGAAAATGGCTACCAAGTCGCGCTGATGTCGCCCACCGAAATCCTCGCCGAACAGCATTTTTTAAAGTTAAGTGAATGGCTTACGCCGCTGGGCATCGTCCCCGTTTGGTTGTCGGGTAGTTTGAAAAAATCGGCTAAACAACGCGCCACGGCGGCGATTGCTTCGGGCGAAACCTTGTTGGCAATCGGTACGCACGCTTTGTTTCAAAAATCGGTGCAGTTTCACAAATTGGGGCTGGCGATTGTCGATGAGCAACATAAATTTGGGGTGGAACAGCGGTTGGCGTTGCACGCGAAGGGAAAATCCAGCGTAGAAGAGTCGTTAAGTGTGGACATTTCTACCCCCACCCCCGTATCAAGTACGGGGCAGGCTCTAACCCTCCCCCTGCAAGGGGGAGGGAAAATGCCCGAACCGCACCAATTGATGATGAGCGCGACCCCGATTCCACGCACCTTGGCGATGAGTTTTTATGCCGATTTGGACGTGTCGGTGATCGACGAATTGCCGCCAGGGCGCACGCCGATTGTCACGAAACTGGTCAACGACAACCGCCGCGCCGAGGTGTGCGAGCGGGTGCGCGCTGCGTGCGCGAAGGGACAACAGGCGTATTGGGTATGCCCGCTGATTGAAGAATCGGAAACCTTGGAATTGCAAAACGCGCAGGAAACCTTCGTCAATCTGCAAGCCACCTTCCCCGAATTGCGCGTTGGCTTGGTACATGGTCGGCTGGACAACGCGGAAAAAGTGCGCGTCATGGCGGCGTTTAAAGCGGGCGAATTGGATTTGTTGGTCGCCACCACGGTCATCGAAGTGGGCGTGGATGTGCCCAACGCCAGTTTGATGGTAATCGAACACGCCGAACGCATGGGGCTGGCACAGTTGCACCAGTTGCGCGGGCGCGTCGGACGTGGTGCGGCGCATAGCTTGTGCATTTTGCTGTTCCAACCGCCGTTGTCGGAATTGGCACGGGCGCGGCTGAAAATTATTTTTGAACACACCGACGGCTTTGTGATCGCGCAAGAAGACTTACAATTGCGCGGCCCTGGCGAATTGCTAGGCGCACGGCAAAGCGGCGTGGCGATGTTGCGCTTTGCCGATTTAAACGAAGATGGGGAATTGTTGGAATTGGCAAGGCTAGTCGCCGACGAGCTGCTTAATGATGACCCCGACACCTGCCGCAAACATTTACATCGTTGGATAGCCCACAAACATGATTTTTTGCACGTTTAATCTCAATTGTAGGTGCGAATTCATTCGCACGTTTTTTGAACGGCGTGCGAATAAATTCGCACCTACGTCGCCACAATCATGTGCCTAACCGCCCTAGACTCCTTTTGGCATCGCAGTACCTTGGGCGGTGCCGCTGAACTCCGTCCGTGGCTGCACGATCACGGCTCATTGACCCAGCGCATCCAACAACGCTGCGCCCAGTTTGCCGTCCACCCCATTCGCAGCGGGTTGGCGCGCATCGCTTACGACGAAGCCGCACTGCTCGGCATCCCGCCTAACCAACATGCTTATTCCCGCGAAGTGTTTTTGTATGCGGATGGTCAACCTGTGGTGTTCGCGCACAGCACCCTCGCTGCTGTTGATTTGCGTGGGGCGTGGGCAGCGGTCAGTCAACTTGGCAGTAAACCTTTGGGTACCTTGCTTTTTTCCCACCCGTTGATTCGTCGCATGCCCTTGCATTTCAAAGCCTTGTGTCCGCATCATCCGCTCTATCGTCGTGCCATCGTGCATTTGCCACACCCACCCAGTCGTTTGTGGGCGCGTCGCTCGCTGTTTTACCTGCACCAAGCCCCCTTGCTGGTCACGGAAGTGTTTTTACCAGAGATTTTCAATCTCAGTGTGACGTGAAATTTGACGTATCTTGCAGTAACTACTCAGCCCCCTCTCAAGCAAAGCGGGGTGGGGGCGGGGATTCACGGAAGGTTTGGATTAGCGCATCGAAGATATTTGCACCTTGTTTGTGCAGGGTGGCTAGGTAGGAGCGTATAGTGCAGAAGATTTCGAGACCTTGCATGGTGCGGAATCCGCCTGAGATTTTCTGTTTGACTTTGGGCATGCGCACCGCATGTTCGGCGATGTTGTTGGTGAAGGGGACGTGCGGGTTTTCGGTGAAT
>JBASWK010000007.1:0-12910 GCA_049276435.1 Gallionella sp.
AATATATTGTGAAAAATATAGCATCAAGCAGACTCACAGCATTAACTAGCGACTAATAACTAACGACTAACAGCTTAAAATACCCGAAAATTTAGGCGCGGGTGCTTATCTGCTCGCCGCACCCCCACCTTACCACTGATAAGAAAGTCCCAACATCGCAACAGGATACCAAGTGAAGCTGTTTAAGGCAGATTGCAATTTGGCTTGTTCTAAGGCGACATCGTTTGCCAGACCGAGAGCCGTACCAGTTGCAGTTAAACTTGCCTTGGGTGTACCTTGGTACAGTAGCCCTATATCAGCAACAAAACCCCAGCCTTTGTCTTTTGCCACAGGATTCCCCCAGCCGATGCCGATATAAGGCGCAAGACTGTTAAAGGTCATACTGCCCTGTAATGAAGTCACATTTCCAGTATTGTAAGTTGTATTACCGTTGATAACAAAACTACCTCCAGCAGCTGGCAAGGCATTAAAAGTCGCCTTATTGTTGTTATAAAACAATCCTGCACTGGTACGGAAACCGCCATCCATGGGATACCAATCGGCTAGAGCTGAGATCGTTTGCAATTGCAGTTTCATATCATAATTGACTGTGCTGCGCGTGGTATTGACACCATAGCTAAACATATTTAAGCCAACCCGTCCCGTAATGCCATCGGCAATGGGCATGCTCAATTCTGCACCAACACCTAATGTCCCCACTTTGCCCGCAACCGCCATCTCATCCGCATAGACTACCGTGGACGACAAAGCGAGAGCCATCAATATAGCGGCTGATTTTTTCATGTTCATTTCCCCTTGGTTTAAAAACAACTTTTTTAAAATACCCCTAATACTTGCGTACCTCAAACAAATACTCGCCGCCCGCGTTGTGACCCGCACTGACGGATGCGCCATATTGCGGAATTTGTGGTATGCCATCACGCACTACGCCCGCTTTAATCTGATCAAACACTTCCGCGCCATGCTCATAACTACCGAGCTTATTCAACTTGTCCATTAAATGCCATGCAAAGATAGAATGCCCATCTCGACCTTCATCCATCACAGGCTCCTCCCCACCTGAAGACATCACCACCACCGATCGTTTACCTAAAATTTCAGCGGGCGTTTCCTTAGAGGTGAGCGCGGAATTTATCTTCGCCTCATTGGTCAGTGCACCAGAGAAACAGCTATCTGACACAATCAGCATTTGTTTGGCGGGGATACTGCTTATCATCTTATTGATGTCCGCATTTGAAATCCAATTTGCGGGACTCTCCGTGGAACCATCGCTAGGTATCCAATATCCCATACCCGTATCTTCCATTTGATAGCCATGTCCCGCGTAATACACCACCACGCTATCTTTTGACCCTGTTTCATCCGCGACTTGATTAAGTGTACGCACAATATCTGCACGTGTGCCGTTATGTATCAAACGCACATCGTAGCCCATTTTTTCTTTAAGCATTTTACTGACGGCATCCGCATCACGCACGGCACCATTTAATGCAGGAATATCAGGGTCTTGATAGGCGTTATTACCAATCACGACCGCAACTTTACGTTCAATTTCAGGTAAAAATGAAGTTGTGGGGGACATAAAAGGCAACTTAATTCGTGCAACAACCTCGGCTGCAAAATCCGCAATCGCCTTTAAGGGGCGAACACAAACGCCACCACTGGTTGCTCCACACCCTTTCAAATCAGCGGCGTTAGGATTCGTCGTCAATACGTGCAAAGCAGAACCCAATTTCCCCTTCAAAAACGTATGCCGCACGGATAAAAGTTCTTGCACTCGCGCAGGATTCATGGTCGCAATATCAACCCCACCAAAAGCGGCCAAGGCTTTTTCATCTTGCCGTTCTTGTTCGATACGATATTCGCCTGCTTTATGCTCAGCCTCATCGCGTAATGTTTCCGCGCGATGTCCTTTTTGCTCAGCATCCGCCCGTTTGCTTTCAAACTCACCCCGTTTTTCAGCTAAATGTCTTTCCGCATTGGCGCGTTCTGTGGGGGACTTCGCTTCTTTTACATCAGATTCAACTTGTTTTAATTCAGACTCGACGCGTTTGACTTCTGCATGTGCTTTTTTGGCAGCGAACTCCCCATTTTTAGCCACAACTCTCGCTTCACTCGCTTCCACTTTTTTCAGGGCAACATATTTGTCATCCGCAGCGTGGGTATTTTTTGCACTGTCCCTGGCTTCTTTTACTTCTTGGACAGCTTGTTTTTCTTCCGCCGCCACTTTTGCGACTTTAACTTCTGCCAACTTAACTTCCGCTTCCTCTTTTTGACGGCTGTCTTTTTCCGTTCTTACCGCGACTTCCGCCCTTTTCTCTTCAGCCGCCGCTTTCTTTACTGCAACTTCCGCTTTGGCAACATCAGTCTTGCTGCGTTCAGCCCTATCTTCCGCGACTTTGACATCGGCCTCCGCTTTTTTCACTTCAGCACGCGCGACTTTTTCTTCAGCACTTGCGCGTTCAGCGGGATCTTTTGCGTTTTTCACATCAACTTCCGCATTTTTCACTTCAGCATCAGCCTGTTTTGCTTCCGCTTCCGCCTTTTTCACGTCAGCCACGCGCTGTGCCACAGGAGAATTAGCCGTTTTTGCCTCTTCATCCGCTAGCTTTGCTTCTACATTGGCTTTTTGTGCCTCAGCCTGTGCTTTTTTGGCTTCTGCTACGGCGACCTTGATTTCCGCATTGATTTTGGTGGCAGAGTCTTTTGCCACTTTGACTTCAGCCTCAGCCCTCTTGATGTCCACATCCGCTTTTTTGCCGAGTGCTTCAGCACGTTTCACTTCTACCACCGCCCTCGCTTGAGGTGTCGCGCTTATTGCCACCTCGGCTTCTGCTTGTTTCACCTCAGTTTCTGCTTTTTCAACATCGACTTCCGCTTTTTTAAATTCGGCTTGAAGTTTGCGGGTTTCAGCTTCTTCCTTTTTCACTTCAGCCATGGCTTTGGCCTCGGGTGTTTTGGCATTTTTAACATCAACTTCAGCTTGTCTAGCATCCGCATTGGCTTTTTTTACCTCCGCATCCGCGCGTCGGGAAGCCGCTACTGTTTGACGAATTTCAGCGCGTATGCGTTCCTCAGGTGATTTTACCGCCTTCATTTCCGCTTCAGCGGCACGTAATTCCATTTCGGTTTCTCGTACACGGGATTCTGCTCGTTTAACACTGACCCATGCTGACCGTATTTCAACTTCACGATTAAAGGACTCACGCTCTTCTGGGTTGCTAGCACGATTCAGATGCGCTTCTGCACGTTCAAAATCATCATCTGCTTGGCGCGCTTCATGTCTGGCACGACGAATATCATCATATGCCACCCACACTAAACCAGATTTAACCCCCAAACTGGTACTGTATAAAATATCGGCAACAGCGGTTGTGGATTTCAACACAGACGTGCTACTCGCAACCGTCTTACCCGCTGCGTTCAAGCTGTTATTCGCAACCGTATTGCTACACGAAGCAGGGTTTAAACCGCAATTAACTAACGCATTGTTTTGGTCGGCAATTTTTGCAATATTGGCGGGTGTTAGTGCAGGCACTACTGGCGGCACTACTGGCGGCACTACAGGTGGTACTACAGGTGGTACTACAGGTGGTGCTACTGGTGGTACTACAGGTGGTGCTACTGGCGCACTAGAAGCCCAGAATACTTCCTTATTCCCTGCTGCGGTAGCCAATAAAAACATCGGATCATTTACCGTCGTTAATCTAGGCAAAACACTCGCGAATGAGAACGCATTTGTGTTTTGTGCCATATTCACAACACTGGTCGCAGTTAAGCCATTTAACAAAGAGGTGGTTTGATCCTTGGCAAACAATGACCAACCATGCCCGACTGGCACATTCAGTGCCCCTGCGCCCACATTATTGAGAATTCGATTTCCTGCAGCCAAGGTAAGATTGGTTACAGGAAAAGGGATGGGCAACCCTGTGACAGGGTCAACCAGGTTCAGGGTAGGCGTAGATACAGTGAGCGCGCCATTTAAGGTAATATCATTCCCTGCCACAAACGCATAAAGATTATTACCCCCATCCAAGTTAACATTCCCTGCTACCGTCATATTTCCAAGGCTCTCAACTGCAATCCCATTGTTGGCCCATAATTTATAACTGTAGCCAGGACCAACTAGTATATTATTGGAAAATAAACACAAGTCTGTCACACAACGCGGATCAGTCCCCACCAAGCCGAGAAATACATTCTTGGTGCTGGTAAAAGGCCTAAAGACAACCGAGCCAGCCTGAAGACTGAGTTTAGACGTGTCAATGCCATCAAAACTTAAAATTACCTGTCCAAATGTGTCTATAAACGCGCCACTCAATGAGCCATTTGGATTGCTAAAACTAGCCCCAGAAAGCGCAATCTTCCCTGTTCCAGTAGAAATTTTGCTGCCTGTTTCTAGTAATACACTATTCATCGTAGGAGCAACCACCCCAAGCGGTGCCAGCGCAGGATCAAACGCAGCAGGTGTTCCTATATTGACCGCCCCCCCAAGTACAGGACCTGTAGCCGCCGCCCCGCCCATCGTATTGATAGAAGTTGGTGTTGCCAGATTCATTCCCGTACGTTGATCCCAACCCAACACAAAGTCTGTCGCGCTGACATTAACTGCTCCACCATAAGTATAAATACCCGCCGCATTGGAAACGGTTGTACCTGGCAACATAAACGAACTGCCGCCACTAATGCTCGCAGCACCTTCTGCGAAGATCGTAAAATTTCCTCCGTCAGTCAGTATGCTATTTGCCACATGTACCCCCCCCGTTGCTGGTGTGATGATACCCGCCGCATCTTTATTGGTGGCGTTCAGCACCAGATTTGCACCATAAGTCAAAATCAGTCCACCCAGTGACGTAACGGTCGTGATACCTTGGGCGGTTTTCCATGTTTGAGCTTCGGTTGGACTCAAGGTCAGCACATTGCCCAGCAATGCCTCTAACGTAAGCGTCTTACCTACATTAGTGATATTTCCAAGAACACTCGACAACATAATGGGATCGACGACGACAATATCCCCACCAGTTGTTTGAATTTTCCATGTACCTGCAACAGCAGCGTTATCCTTAACAGTCACTGGCCTTAACACGCTGCAACTTGTCAGCGTCAAAAGCGTATCAACGATACAAACACTCATAGGATCCATGAGCAACGAACCTGCTTTACCCTTAGGTGCGAGGGTATTCACCAACCCTGTGTAAGCTAAAATACGCTTGCCAGACACTTCCACATTACCGCCGTTACCACCTTGCGCGCCGCCACGAGCCGAAATATACCCCGCAAACGTGGTGGTGTCATTTGCCCACACCACTGATTTCCCACCATTTCCATTCACCAAAGCATCCACTTTAATCGTTGCACCTTGCGCAATTTGGGTGAGAGTCGCATTTTGTACGGCAGTATTTTTACCTTGAAAATCGCCTCCAATTAAAACCGTCCCCCCACCTGCATCCCCCGAAGCATCGACTTTCGCCTGATCGGTAAGGGTAATGTGATTGCCTAAAATGCGGATATTGCCGCCTAATCCTGATGTACCCGCCGCACTGACTTTTCCTGCAACCACGGTGCTGCCCGCCGCCCCTGATTTCACCACAACTTGACCGCCATTGACACCGTTTGCACTGGTCACGCTACCTTGCGCTAACGTGACGGACTGGGTGGCGGATAAAACAATATGACCCTGTGCATCGACGCTGGCACTGTCTGCACGCAACACCCCTTGTTGTTGAATTAAGGCGGCATACACATCAATTGAACCCCCTTGTGCATTGATTTTGCCTAAGTTGACCACTTGCCCAGCAACAGGGGCATGAATTGTCACGCTGACGTGTGGCGTGTTGGTATCGACCAAACTGATACTTTTACCTGCCGCCAACACCACATTGCCTTGTGGGGTGGTAATCACGCCTTCGTTGGTGACGTTGTTGCCCACTAAATAAACGCGTCCGCCAGACGGGGTCGTAATCGAACCTTGATTCAAAACGCTCGTCCCCTGAGAGCCATTGAAATTCAATCTATTGAGCAAAAAATCGGCATTGCTGATGTTTAACGTCGAAGCCATCAGCCCATTGACATCCACGACTGACCCTGCGCCAAATAGAATACCCGCTTGGTTAATCAAAAAGACTTGCCCGTTGGAACGCAACGTCCCCAAAATCTCACTGGGTTGATTGCTCAGCACGCGATTTAACACCGACGACTGGGCTGATTGCTGAATAAATTGTGTGGTGTACCCTTTACCGATATTGAACTGCTGCCAGTTAATAATCGTACCTGGGGTATTCGTGATGCTCAAGGTATTACCCTGGGTCGCGAAACTCGCCGTGCCATTCACGACGGTCGCCCCTGTGGGGTTGTTGGCCGCCCACACGATGGGAGTCGCAAAACACAGGGACACCGCCACAGCGGCAGCGTTCAAGCGAAATAATTGAGGCTTTGGGGTCATGTTTTTCATTTGTATACCTCCTGAAAATCAAAATACCAACGAAATGGCAATATGTCCACGCACGTCGTTTTTTCGGGTCAAACTACCTAGATATAGCACTTGTTTTTGTGCCCAACCTAAATCGAATTTAATGTTCACGTCTTTTTTGTGCAACACCCTCAGTCCCAAACCAATACTGGACAACATATGCGGTGGAGCGGCAAAATTAGCGGGATATTGATCGTTCACGGTAACGCGAGCCGTATCCCAAAACAACAACGCCCGTAAACTATCGTTAGGAATAGGCAAGTATTTATTTAAATCAGGTGTATACAGCTCAAGATTAGTGGTATAGCCCTTGTCTCCCGACACCGCCCGTTCAGGGTAACCCCGCACCGACAATGCGCCGCCCACCCCAAACTGTTCCGCAGGAATCAATAAGTCTTGTGAATACTGCCCATTTCCCATCACACGTACTTGCCAGTCATTAGGCAATGAAACCCCGCCACCAAGATTTACCCGCCAAGCATTCCAAATCGGGGTCGCCACCAAATTTGAGCCAACCACCGTCGCACGTGCGGCTTGATAATTAACAAAGCTATTTTGTGAACCACCTGTTAAATTGGACACAAGTGAAAGACTGCCGTTACCTTGAAATTCAGGGCGCGTAATTTGGGCGTAATAGGTCAAACTGAGCGGTTGTTCGGTCACACTGGCACAGGGTGCCACACATCCCGCAAAATTATTTTTAGACTCTTTGTAATCGACCCCAACAATAACTTTATGGCGCAAATCCCGCACACTGGTTAAAGCGTAATTCGCCCGCGCACCCAATACGGTACCTTTACCTGCAAAGTAACTTGTGCCATTTTGAGTGGAGGAAGAAGAATAGGCGGCAAGTAAATCTAATGACCAGCCATATTGATAATAAGGGATGTGATAGCCTACACTGATACTGCCAATTTTATCGGGCAACTCTGGCGAGCCGTTATATTGCACCGTGAGCGCGTGATCTCGATCCCATAAGTTTGCATGTTGGTAGGCAAAGCCTAACTTCGCATAGCCTGTTGCAGCACTTCCTGTGTTGTCCAATGTCGCCATAAACTTCGTCACACGGCTTTCACTGACATCAATACGGGTATTGAGTTCGCCCAACTGCGCGCCAGGCTGGATATTGACCGCGACCTGCTTAGCCGAATTTTCGTTCGCCAGTGCAATCTCAGCCTCCAGACGGTTGGCATTGATACTCTTACCCGCTTGTAATACAGGCAAACTGGCGCGTATGTTCTCGGCGGAATAGGCGGCATTCCCGCCCACTTCAATCGTCGCGATTTTGTCTTCAATGACTTTGAGTAATACACGACCCGCAGTCATGGTTTGCACGGGAGCAACCACTTGCACCACGTTATAACCCGCTTGCTGATACAAAGCACGCAACGCATCTGCGGCACGGTTCACATCAGCCATCTCTCGCCCAGACCCTTTGAACGCGGCAAGTGCATTTTGAATTTTGCGTTCAGACAACAGCGTATTACCCTCAACCGTAAACGCCGTAATATCAAATTTAAGCGACTCTGCCCAGACAGGATGGATCCAAAGCAGTTGAGTCGCCATGGCAACCATGACACACGCACCTTTAAACATAATGCACTCCCCTAATTAACTGGTATTTTAATGGGACGTTTTGCGAGATACAGACTGCATTCTAATCCTGAAACAGAATCACATACCATAAAATTAAACAATAATTTGTGGTATCTTTCCCATCGACATAACCCTTTTTCACTACCCATCGCAAAGGCATACTATGAACAAATTTTTATCTGCCACACTCGCCATTTTAATTTGTGGTTTAAGCACACCCGTATGGGCAAGTGACGACGCGTCTACTGCTGTATCAGCCGTGCCATACACAGCGGTGAGTGATAGCACAGACCATACTCTCCCCACCGTCAAACCCGAAAAACTGACCTTCATCGACTCACGCATATTTGACGTAGAGCTGTTTAAGCACTTAGATGCAGGCAAGGAAAGTGTTGAGATCAACATTTCTGGGCACATTTCGTTGAGCTCAATTCCGCCACGTTTAGATCGCTGGATATCCAAAGCGGCAGAAGGAGGTGGCAAAGTAGAAATCGTCGCCCAACCTGCCACGCGCTTATTTATTTTTAGCCTAATTTCAATGGCGTTTAGCTCAATGGGAATATGGGAGAAATTCCGCGAAGAAAGTGCTTATGAAAAAGCCAAGAAATACGATGTTAAAATTTTTTACAAAAAAGATAGCGCAGGCGACACACTCATCGAGAAGATTGTGATGAACAAACGCAAGATGTGAGGTTGGTAAGTGGTTGCGTATAAATAATTGGGTATTGAGTTGTTGGTTGTTAGTCGCTAATTTTTAGTTGGTGGGATGGAAAATCCCTCTCATCTGCTTGAATATCTTGTAAAAAATACAGTATCGAGCAGCTTCCCAGTATTATCTAGCGACTAATAACTAACAACTAACAGCTTAAAATACCCGAAAATTTAGGCGCAGGTGCTGATCTCATGCAACCAAGCCGCGCGTCGTTTTTCGACAACCCAGCTTGATGTGGCGTTCAAACGCGGACCACTAAAATTTCCGTGACACCGCAAATTGAGCAAGGGATAATAGACTGTTTTTATAGGTAGAATCAGCCAGATGGGCAATAGCTGCACACGCTAACTCGACCTCTTGTTGCGCTTTTTGACGGGTAAAATCCAACGCGCCCGTGTGATGAATAATTTCTAGCACGGCCGCAAACTGACTGACATCGCCTTGTTCAATGGCATTGCGCACCACCGCCACTTGTTCGGGAGAGCCATGCTGCATCGCATAAATCAGCGGTAAGGTCGGTTTTCCTTCCGCTAAATCATCCCCCAAATGCTTGCCCGTTTCTTGCTCATCCGCCGAGTAATCTAATACGTCGTCAATCAATTGAAACGCCGTGCCTAGGTGTACGCCATAGTGCGCCGCAGCCGCTTCATCTTTATCTTCAACCGCGTTTTTACCTAAGATCGCCCCGAGACGCATCGCCGCCTCAAATAATTTTGCCGTTTTACAATGAATCACGCGCATATAGTTGGCAATCTCAACATCCGCATCATGGCAGTTCAATAATTGCAACACTTCACCTTCTGCAATCACATTAGTCGCATCCGCCAGTATTTGCATCACGCGCATGTCACCGACTTGCACCATCATTTGAAACGCTCTCGAATACAAAAAGTCGCCCACCAATACGCTAGCCGCATTGCCAAACAGCGCGCTGGCAGTCGCCCGCCCTCGGCGCAAATCGGACTCATCCACCACATCATCGTGCAGCAAGGTCGCGGTGTGAATAAATTCCACCACCGCCGCAAGCTCGTAATGAAACCGCCCTTGATAGCCGAACGCATTCGCTGATAACACCACCAAAGCGGGGCGCAGCCGTTTGCCACCGCTATTGATAATATATTCTGATACTTGATTCACCAATGCCACGTCAGAGTGAAGGCGGGTGCGAATGACCTGATCCACCGCAGCCATATCGGCTGCGAGTAATTGCTTGAGGTTATTTAAAAACACAATTTGTCCTGAATGATTGCTAATAGCCCGCTGTTTAGCGGTGCGCACTTACCCCATCGTGAGTGCGCTTTCTGATGGGCGCGCATTGTCGCACAAAAAAGACTTTTTTCTAACGCCCATAGTGACTAGACATCATTGGGTAAACGATTGTGTCCATAAGCAAATGCGTTACGGTTGTTTCGCTAAAATGATAAATTATAGACACAAGCCATAAATGGTCATACTAAGTACCAGTATATAAATTTTCGAGTATTTTAAGCTGTTAGTCGCTAGTCGTTAGTTTAATGGTGGAAATCTGTCCGCCACTATATTTTTTACAATATATTCAAATAGATAATAAAAAATTTCACTCCGAAAACCAAAAGCTAACGACTAGAGACTAACAACTCAATACCCAATTACTTGTACATAACACCTTATTTAACAATAGATGGATTCGCGATGACACTTCAAATCCAATTGGCGGCTAAGTCAGGTAGAATTCACGCCCTGTAAAAAATTTGGCACAAAGGAAAATTATGAGTAGAAAGTATTTTGGCACGGATGGTGTGCGTGGTCGGGTGGGGGATTATCCTATTACCCCGCAATTTGTGATGCACTTGGGCTATGCCGCAGGGAAAGTTCTCGCCAATGCAGAGCATACACGCGGGGAAAGATCAGCGGTACTGATTGGCAAAGACACCCGTATTTCGGGCTATATGTTGGAATCCGCATTGCAAGCGGGACTGATTGCCGCAGGGATAGATGTGTATCTGGCAGGGCCGATTCCAACGCCAGCCGTGGCTTATTTGACCCGCGCCTTACGTTTACAGGCGGGCATCGTCATCTCAGCCTCTCACAATCCTTTTGAAGACAATGGCATCAAATTTTTCTCGGCTCAGGGGACTAAATTACCTGACGACATCGAACAGGCAATTGAGTCCGCGTTAGACGTGGACATGCAAACCAATCCCTCTGCGAGCTTAGGAAAAGCCAAACGTCTGAATGATGCGACAGGGCGTTACATTGAGTTTTGCAAAAGCACTTTCCCCGCCGAGCTTAATTTGCGCACGTTAAAAATCGTGGTGGATTGCGCGCACGGTGCAACTTACCACATTGCGCGTCCCGTTTTCCATGAGCTAGGGGCGGATGTGATCGAGATCGGGGCAAAACCTGATGGGCAAAATATCAATGCGGGTTATGGTGCGACTTCCCCCCAAAATTTGCAGCGAGCCGTGGTTGAACACGGAGCTGATCTAGGCATTGCGCTGGATGGGGACGGTGACAGGCTCATCATGGTGGATGCGCAAGGGGAGCTATATGACGGCGACCAACTGTTGTACATTATTGCCAAGCATCGGCACGCAACGGGCAAATTACACGGGGGGGTGGTGGGCACGTTGATGACCAATTTGGCATTTGAACATGCGATGCAACGCTTGAATATCCCGTTTATGCGCGCCAAAGTGGGCGACCGCTATGTGATGGAAGTGTTGCAACAACAAGGTTGGCAACTGGGGGGAGAAAATTCTGGGCATATTTTATGCTTAGACAAACACAGCACGGGCGATGGCATTGTTTCCGCACTACAAGTGTTGCACGCCTTATGCGCCAGTGGGCAAAGTCTCGCAACCGCAGCAGCAGATATGCCGATGTACCCCCAAGTGCTGATTAACGTGCGGATTCAAAAGGGCATGGATTGCTTACAACACGAAGCCGTTGTGGCAGCGGTTGCTCAAGCCGAACAACAATTGGCAGGCAAAGGGCGCGTTTTGCTGCGTCCATCGGGTACAGAACCGTTATTACGGGTGATGGTGGAGGGCGAACACGCCGCGACAGTACAGCACTGCGCGCAACACATTGCCGACGTGATCCGTGGTTTAGTCAACGCGTAGTTAGGTCATTGAATAAGTGGTTGCGTACAAATAATTGGGTATTGAGTTGTTAGTCGCTAGTCGTTAGTTTTTAGTTGGCGGAGTGAAAGATTTTTCTCATCTGCTTGAATATATTGTGAAAAATATAGCATCAAGCAGACTCACCGCATTAACTAGCGACTAATAACTAACGACTAACAGCTTAAAATACCCGAAAATTTAGGCGCGGGTGCTTACCCGTAAAAAGGATTTAGCCTTTTTTTACGGGGGTAATAATCGGGTTGGTAGTTGGTAGAGCAGCTTAGGTGATTTATTAAAAATCACATCCCGATTTATGGCAAAATACAGCGACGATATTCCTCGGAATTGAACCCGTGAAAACATTACCTGACGTTGTTGATAATTTGATTTTAAGTGCTTCGCACAAGGAGGATTTGAAGCTGGCGGCTTCGAAAATGCTGGGTGCTGCGCGACGTTCATTTCATGCTGCAATCGCCGTCAAATATTGCGAGGGTAATGCACGCAAAGCGGAGGGCGTGTTTGGCTGGAGTCGGCACACCGTCGAACAAGGTCTCAAAGAAAGGAATGCAGGCGTGATCTGTCTTGGCGCGCAGTCACTGTGCAACGGGCGCAAGTTATGGGAGGAAAAACACCCTGAAGTAGCCCGTGCCTTGTGGGAACTGGCGGAATTGCACGCTCAGCAAGATCCGACCTTTCGCACCACTCTTTCATTCACCCGATTGACGGCGGCAGGCGCACTGAAACATTTGGTTGATTTAGGATTTGCAGCAGCAAGCTTGCCGTCACCTAGCACGATGGCAAACGCACTTAATCGCAATGGCTACCGACTACGCCCCGTACTCAAAGCAAAACCCCAAAAAAAATCCCAGAAACGGATGCGATCTTCGACAATATCAAGGCAAAAGGTAACTACTCAGCCCCCTCTCAAGCAAAGCGGGGTGGGGGCGGGGATTCACGGAAGGTTTGGATTAGCGCATCGAAGATATTTGCACCTTGTTTGTGCAGGGTGGCTAGGTAGGAGCGTATGGT
>JBASWK010000008.1:0-30458 GCA_049276435.1 Gallionella sp.
TAAACACAGGAATACCAAAGCGCACCACGGGCGTATGAGGTTCCACAATGCGCCCGCCCTCCCGATCCAAATTGAAGTCTGACACATGCACTTGCCCCGCCGACAATTTCATGGTTTCAATGAAATAGGGAGATTTAGCTTGATTCAGCAGCACAGCAGCGGCAGCGACTTTCGCCTCGCCCCCTTTAAAATCAACACGCAACATTTCATTACCATTCTCATCGAGGTAACGTAGTTTGTAGTAATAGGGTTTGGCTTTGCCAAAATTTGAAAAGATAATGTCTAAGCGACCAACCCACGCGTCATAGGTAGATTTATCTTGTTCATCAAATCCCTTGTTGTCACGGGCGCGAACGATACCTTGTATCGGTGGCACGCCAACGATAAAGACCGCATCCTGCTTGACCATATCGACAAAGGTTTGGATATGGGACGCAACGCCCTGCGCCTTAAAATCCATCGAACTCAAGGCATTGCTCTCCAATGTCTCACTACTATTTAAATTGGCGTAATAGGCAACTGCCAGCAGCGGCAGTAGGGCTGCTAGCGCAACCACAATGATAATTTTATGACCAATTGCCAAATCTTTTATAGCCATTTGCTGATACCTCACCTGAATGTATTTATTGTTTTTTGCCCGCCCCAAAATAATATAGGAATTTAGTGCGGCTTGGTTAAGAATATTGCGTGTCGGATTGAGAAGGCATTTGCTGCAACGGGTCATTACCATGACCAGTATCTAATTATAAATTATCGTGGATTAAGGGTGGATAAGCGTAGTGCATCTCGCTGAATAGATTGAAAAGAGTGTGGATGTGCTACGTTTATCTAGCCTACACGTTCGTTTTGCACTCACTGAGCAATCAAAAATAGACTAAAACCTAGAAGCAATCGCTGATGTCGCAAACCCGACAACTCCCTCCCCCCGTCTTGTTTCATACACAGGGGTTGAGCAACAAAATCATTAAAATCCTCAATAAAACAGTTGGTTATTACAAGCTAACGGGTATGGCACGTAGTTTGCAAAGTATCAAGCACACACCCATAGGAGCTTTAAACATGATTACCCTGACCCCCAACGCCATTGCCGCTGTCGATAAATTCATTAAAGGTTCTGCCACCCCCGTCGCGGGACTGCGCATCGCTATCTCAGGCGGCGGCTGCTCTGGCTTTCAATATGGCATGTCGCTAGAAGAAGCCAAACAGGAAGATGACACCGTGCTGGAATATGGCGCAGTCACCCTACTTGTTGATCCCTTATCTGCTCCCTTATTAGAGGGCGTGACAGTCGATTTTGTCGATAGTTTAAGCGGCAGCGGTTTTAAATTTGAAAACCCCAATGCCAGCTCAAGTTGCGCATGCGGTTCATCTTTTTCAGCATAAGGAGCACACCATGTGGGACTACTCAGACAAAGTTAAAGAACATTTTTTTCAACCTCGCAATGCGGGGGTATTGGCGGATGCCAATGGCGTGGGCGACGTTGGCTCCATCTCATGCGGCGATGCTTTGCGCTTGATGCTCAAAGTTGAACCAGAAACCGACATTATTTTGGATGCGCATTTCCAAACTTTCGGTTGCGGCTCCGCCATTGCGTCCTCTTCCGCGTTGACGGAAATGATTAAGGGCAAAACGCTGGATGAAGCCTTGAAAGTCAGCAATCAAGACATCGCCGACTATCTCGATGGTTTGCCACCCGAAAAGATGCACTGCTCCGTCATGGGGCGCGAAGCCTTGCAAGCTGCCGTTGCCAACTATCGTGGCGAAGTGTGGGCCGACGATCACGAAGAAGGTGCGTTGGTCTGTAAATGTTTTGCCATTGATGCCGTGCTGATTGAAGACACCATCCGCGCCAACAATTTGTCCTCGGTACAAGATGTGACGAATTACACCAAAGCAGGTGGCGGTTGCTCCTCTTGCCACGAAGGCATAGAAGAAATTTTGGCGAAAGTGATGACGGAACGTGGTGAAAGTTTTAAACCAGGCGCGGCTCCCAAAGAAGAAGTCTCTGCGAGCGGCATGACCAATCTGCAACGTATCCGCAAAATCGAAGCCGTCTTGGAATCAGTACGTCCGCAATTGCGTCGTGATGGTGGTGACATTGAGCTGGTGGATGTGGACGGCAAAACCATCTACGTCAATATGACAGGCGCGTGTGCAGGTTGCCAGATGGAAGCACTGACGTTGCAAGGCATCCAACAAAAACTGATGGAAGAGCTGAAAGAATTTATCAAAATCGTACCGACCAAAGTCAGTTCACTGACACGGGCGATGAAGGGTTAAAAATTTAGGTCGGGTTAGGCATCACCACAACCCGAAATGAGCAAGTTGAAAAAGGAGTCGGGTTACGGCTGCGCCTAACCCGACCTACAAAAGGAAACGACATGACTGGCATCTATTTCGACAATAACGCAACGACACGGGTTGATCCCGCTGTGGTGGAAGCCATGTTGCCTTATTTCACTGAACAATTCGGCAATCCTTCTTCCATGCACAGTTTCGGCAACAAAGTCGGACTGGCGATTAAAAAAGCGCGGATGCAGGTGCAAGAGCTACTGGGCGCGGAATTTGATTCTGAAATCATCTTCACCTCCTGCGGCACAGAATCAGATTCAACTGCGCTGATTTCGGCATTAAAAGCGCAACCTGAACGCAAGGAAATCATCACCACCACGGTGGAACATCCTGCAATTTTGACCTTGTGTACTTGGTTGGAAAAAGATGGCTACAAAGTGCATTACCTCAAGGTGGATGGCAAAGGTCGCCTGGATTTAGACGAATACAAAAAATTGCTGTCTGACCAAGTCGCCGTAGTCTCGGTGATGTGGGCAAACAACGAAACGGGTACGTTCTTCCCTGTGGTGGAAATGGCAGAGTTAGCACATGCGGCGGGGGCGATGTTCCACACCGATGCTGTGCAAGCGGTCGGCAAAGTGCCACTGAACTTGAAAGATACCAAGATTGACATGCTGTCGGTGTCAGGACATAAACTGCACGCTCCCAAAGGTATCGGCGTGCTGTATCTCAAGCGTGGCGTGCGTTTCCGTCCACTGCTGCGTGGCGGACATCAAGAACGCGGTCGCCGTGCGGGAACCGAAAACACCACCTCCATCGTTGGCTTGGGCAAAGCTGCCGAGATGGCGATGGAAGCCATGGCGTATGAAAACACCGAAGTCGCACGGTTGCGCGACAAGTTGGAAGTGGGGATTTTAGCCAAAGTGCCACGTTCGTTCGTCACAGGCAATCCTGATGATCGCCTGCCGAACACCAGCAATATCGCGTTTGAGTTTATCGAAGGCGAAGCCATTTTGTTGTTGTTGAACAAATTTGGTATTGCCGCCAGCTCAGGTTCAGCGTGTACATCGGGTTCCTTAGAGCCGTCGCACGTGATGCGGGCAATGGGCATTCCCTACACCGCCGCACATGGCACGGTGCGTTTTTCACTGTCGCGCTACAGCACCGAAGCCGAAGTGGATCGCGTGATTCAAGTCGTCCCTGAAATTATTGCCCAATTGCGCAAACTATCGCCTTATTGGGACGGTGACGGCCCCGCAGCTGAACCCGAAAAAGCTTTCGCACCGACTTACGCATAAGGAAACTATCATGCCCAGCACCATTATCATCGACGACACCACCCTGCGAGACGGCGAACAGACCGCTGGCGTGGCGTTCACGTTGGCAGAAAAGCTGGGCATCGCACAACAATTGGATGCGCTGGGTGTGCAGGAACTGGAAGTCGGCATCCCCGCGATGGGACATGAAGAGCGCGAAAGTATCAATGCGGTCGCCGCACTGAATCTAAAGGCAAAATTGATCGTCTGGAGTCGTTTGTGTAAAGCCGATATTCAATCCTGTGCGCAACTCGATGTGAATATGATTGATGTGTCGATTCCCGTGTCGGACATTCATCTGGCTAAAAAACTGAAACGCGATCGTGCTTGGGTCATCAACAGCATTTATGAACTGGTGCCTTTGGCTTACGACTGTGGTCTGGACGTGATTTTAGGCTGTGAAGATGCGTCACGCGCCGATCCTGAATTTATGTTGCAAGTTGCCGAAGCGGCGCAAGCAGCAGGTGCGCGGCGCATACGTTTCGCCGATACCTTGGGCGTAATGGAGCCCTTTGGCGTCCATAAAGTGATTTCCACTTTGCGTGCTGCCTGCGATCTGGAAATTGAAATGCACGCCCATGACGATTTAGGGCTGGCAACGGCCAACAGTCTGGCGGCAGCATTGGCGGGGGCAACCCATATCAATACCACCGTCAATGGACTGGGCGAACGTGCAGGCAATGCCCCGCTAGAAGAAGTGGCGATGGGTTTGAAAAAACTTTATGGCATCGAAACGGGCATAGACTTAACGCACTTTCCCGATTTATCAAAACTGGTTGCCACGGCTTCGGGTCGCCCCGTACATTGGCAAAAAAGTTTGATGGGTGAAGGGGTGTTTACCCATGAAGCGGGCATACATGTGGATGGGTTGTTGAAAGACCCCGACACCTATCAAGGCTTTGACCCGATAGAAGTGGGTAGGCATCATAAATTAGTGGTTGGAAAACATTCGGGCGCGCACGGCATTATCGCCGCTTACGCCACCATGGGCTTGAATCTCAGTCCTGCCGAAGCGCGCGCTTTATTGCCTGACATTCGCACCTTTGCCGAGCGTGCTAAACGCTCACCTGCGGATCAAGAATTATTGTTTCTGTACCAACGCTATATTGGGCGCACCTTGCCCAGTACCGCGCACTAACATGTCCGTCAGGAGAGTACATCATGGAAGACGCTATGACTGCCGATAATCTCATACCCCAAGCCGCACCGCCGTCATTGTTGCAACTCTTGCGTGAAGATGTCAGTTGCGTGTTTCAGCGCGACCCCGCTGCACGGTCTGGCTTTGAAGTGCTAACGACTTACCCTGGCGTACATGCCATTTTGCTGCAACGCATTGCCCATAAATTCTGGACATTTGGACTGCGTTATTTGGCACGCTTGATTGCTTGGTTTGCACGCTTACTCACCAATATTGACATTCACCCAGGCGCGACCATAGGACGGCGATTTTTCATTGACCATGGTGCAGGTGTCGTGATCGGCGAAACCGCTGAGATTGGCGATGATGTGACCTTGTATCACGGCGTGACGCTAGGCGGTACCACGTGGAATAAAGGCAAACGTCATCCGACTTTGTGCAATGGCGTAGTGGTCGGTGCGGGAGCCAAAATTTTAGGCGCAATTACCCTTGGTGAAAATGTGAGAGTCGGTGCGAATTCAGTCGTGGTGAAGGATGTGCCATCCAATCGCACCGTCATCGGCATCCCAGGCAAAATCGTATTGCGCACCGAAGAAGCCAGTGCGGATAACATTTATGGCATTAACCTCGATCATCACCTGATTCCCGATCCTGTGGGACGTGCCATTGCTTGTTTAATGGAGCGCATCGAAGTGTTAGAAAAACAGTTGCGCAAAGCAGGCGAAACCGTGACCAGCCAGTGTCACACCTGTGAAGCCGATGATCTTTGTGGCACAGAAGTGGCACGCAAAATGAGGAAAGCATAATGGACTTACTGGATTTCGAGCAAGCCGAGCTGTATTTCGACGAAGCAATCAGCCCTGAAGTGCTGCATTTACTGGAAATGGCAGCGGCGAATTATGGCAATGAAGAGGCTGAGCTGATGTTGTTGCGCGCCAACTTTATTGCACCGCAACATCTGGTGGTGCTGGTGGCATTGTATCGCTACTACTTTTACCAACATCGTTTAGAAGACGCGCTACTGGTGGCGGAAAGCACCCTTGCCGTGGTCGGACGACGGTTAGATTTTCCCGATACGTGGCTATATCTGCGTGAAGCAAATGTGGGCGCGGGCGTGATGCGCTCTATGGGTTTGGTGCGCTTCTATTTGATGGTGCTCAAGGCGGCTGGCTATATCCATCTGCGTTTGGGCAATTTGAAAGAAGGCAAAGCGATGTTAGAAAAGTTGGTGGAACTAGATAGCCATGACCGTATTGGCGGCAAATCGTTATTGGACGTAGTACAGCAGTCGATCATCAATGAGGCACACATGGAAAGGAATGCAAAATGGACGAACTAACCTTAGACGAAGCATTGGAAGAACTGGTCTCGGCTGAAGACTTCCTGAACTACTTCGAGATCGAATACGACGCTTCGGTGGTGCAAGTGAACCGTTTGCATATTTTGCAGCGTTTCCACAACTATCTGGCGAAAGCAGGAACGTTGCCCGAAGTCGAAGCGGCGCAGCGCGTGATCTATGTCACCTTGCTCAAACAAGCCTATCAAGACTTCGTCAAATCTGATGCGCTAACGGAAAAGGTGTTCAAAGTGTTCCACATGCACGAACCCCAAACCAAGTTTGTGCCACTGAGTTCCATCACCGTGAACAAGCAAAATGTTGCCTAAATACGAATTCGGCGACGAAGTCCGCATCATCCGCAACGTGCGTAATGACGGCACTTACCCTGGGGTCGCCATCGGCACGCTGTTGATACGTCGCGGCAGCACGGGCTTTGTGATGAATGTCGGCACTTTTCTGCAAGACCAGTTGATCTATACCGTCAATATTCTTGAGCAGAACAAAATTGTCGGCTTCCGCGAAGAAGAGTTGATCAGCATTGACGAGCCGTGGATCCCCAGCAAATTTGAAAGTCGTGAAAAAGTACGTTGCAAAGTAACCCTTGCCGTGCGCGGCGAGGTTCGTGCGTCGCCTGGCAGCGAAGGTGAAGTATTGAAAGTGCTGCGCGACGAATCAGGTGGCGTGCAGTATCAAGTCATTTTCCTTGACCGCGTATTGCAAGTACCCGAATCGGCACTGGAAGCAACCCGTGTCTATGACGATGAGGAGCAAAAAAATGGCTGAAAAAATGGACGGTGGCGTGGCTTACCTTGCGCTGAAAGCCGCGCAGAAAAAATATGGCAAAGCCCCCCATGACTTGCCCCATGCGGAATTCGAGCGCGTCAAAATGATGGCGCAGCAACAACAGCTATTTGAAACCCGCGTCTTAATGACCCCCGAAGCGCGCGATGTCATGGTGCCACCCGCGACCTTACAAACCGCATTGGACGAAATTCGCGGTCGCTATCCTGAAGCAGACGACTTTATCGCCGATTTAGCGCGCAATGGTTTAGACGAAACCAGCTTTGCCGCCGCCTTAGCACGCGAAATGAAAGTAGATGCCGTACTGGAAAAAGTCGCCTCACGCGCCGCCAAAATCAGCGATTTAGACTTGGAATTGTATTTTCAATACCATCCCGACCAATTTCGTCGCCCTGAATCCAGGCTGGCACGCCACATTTTGATTACCATCAACGACACCATCGCCGAAAACACCCGTGTGATGGCGCACAAACGCATCAGCGACATCGCCGCACGGCTGGCGAAGGAACCGCAGCGTTTTGAAGAACAAGCCCTCAAACACTCCGAATGCCCCACCGCATTAGAGGGCGGCAAATTGGGCGATCTTCCCCGTGGCAAACTCTTTCCTGAACTCGATCAAGCCTTGTTTGAACTGCAAGCAGGCGAAGTCAGCGGCGTACTAGAATCCGAACTCGGCTTCCACGTGCTACGCTGCGATGCCATCACACCCGCCACCGTGCTGGGCTTAGCCGATGCCAAACCGCACATCCGCAAATTGATGGAACAAAAGCGCAAACGCGTTTGCCAACAAGCATGGCTTAAAAAAGTGTTGGCGGAATAACCCAGACCCCACCTCGATTCGCATCCTGATCGCGCCATCAGCAGATGAATGGCAAACGCGAATAAATGCCGCACCCACACGTAGCCCGTATGCAATACGGGTTTTCGCCCTGTCGGGCGATGTACGAATTTGTCGCACCCACAAAACCCCACTGTTTAGTCAAAATGAGAATTGCTGGCGGCAATGCCTGTCACCAAGTGGTCAACGTTGTTGCTCATGGATTGCGCCTGGTTAAATGAGTGGCTTTATTTTTGCGACGAACTCCCCTTGGACGCTTTGTTGGGATGAAACGTCAGCGGCACGACCGAGGGCGACGGGCTTTTGAGGATGTTGGGGCGAATGGTGCCGATGACGTGCATTTCGCAGGCGCGGCAGTCGAATTCTAGGCGCAGTTCGTCTTTGCCGCTAACCAGCGTCATGGGGTCGGCGCGCACCGTGCCTTGTACGCCTTGCACGCCTTTGGCTTGTTTCGGGCACAGGCTAAGGGAAAATCGGATGCAGTGACGGGTCACCATCAACGACACTTCGCCTTTGGTTTTGTGCGATTCAAACGCGGATTCGATCAGCTTCACGCCATGCTGGGCGTAAAAGTCGCGGGCGGCGGAGTTATACACATTGGCGAGGAAGGATAAATTGACTTCGGGGTAAGTGGGCGGCGGTTGCACTTCGGCTTTGCGCGTCACGCGAGTGTAAGCGGCGGCGCGCACGGCTTCGAGTTCGGTCAATGCGTCGCGGCGCAATTTGTTCAATGCTGAACTGGGGATAAACCACGGCTGCGACCAATCCACCGTCAATTCGCCGCGCAAGGCAAATTCGCTATTACCGAAGCGGTCGAGTTGCTGCCGCAGTTGTTCAATGGCGGTATCAGGTTGCTGCGCGGGTTGTTGGTCGCCCGTCCACTGCGCGCTGGCGCGGTAGCCGTCTTCGTCTGTGAGTGTCAGCGCGAAGCCGTCGAGGCAACGAACATCGCGCAGCGAGGCGTTTGCCCCCTCTCCCTCTGGGAGAGGGTTGGGGTGAGGGCAGTGCGTAGCACGGATTTCAGCGAAGTGTGCACTCACGCCAATGCGGCGTTCGCTAGATTTCCGCGCCAGTAACAATTCCCAAGCATGGTCGCTGTTGCGATTGATTTCCAACCCAACGCGCAACCCAATCAAAGTATTCAGCGGATCGTTCGACCACACGCGCCAAAATTTGCCGACTTTTTCGGCACGATTGGCACGGATGCCGCGCACCACGCGCTGGTGGGTGTAGTTCAAGCCATCGCCATTCGCCATCGGCTCGGCGGTGTCTATTTCAAACCAGTCCTCGCCAATTTTGCTGACATAGCCCAGCGGCAACCCGACAAACGACGGCGAATCAAACGCGCCGATGTCGGCTTTGCGCCCATTGGTAAAGTAATCGGTCGCGCCGCGATGGAAAGTTTTGTCGGGATTCGGGGCAAACAAAAGCTGGGTTTTGCCGCTGGATGCAGCGTGCAACTCAGGCTGTTCGGTCAAAATTTCGTCCAACAATTGGCGGTAATACCCCGTGATATTTTTGACGTAAGGCGCGTCTTTATAGCGACCTTCGATTTTGAAACTGCGCACACCCGCCGCAATCAACGCCCGCAAATTCTCGCTTTGGTTATTGTCCTTCACCGACAGCAGATGTTTTTGATACGCCACCACCCGCCCCTGTTTGTCCTGCAAAGTGTAAGGCAAACGGCACGCCTGCGAACAATCGCCGCGATTCGCGCTGCGCCCCGTTTGCGCGTGGCTGATATTGCACTGCCCCGAATACGCCACGCACAGCGCGCCGTGGATAAAATGTTCTAAAACAGTATCTTGCGGCACGGCTTTGCGCACAGCGGCGATTTCTTTGACCGTCAATTCCCGCGCCAACACCAATTGCGAAAACCCGACTTGCGCCAAAAACTTGGCTTTTTCAAGCGTGCGGATGTCACATTGCGTGGAAGCGTGCAAATCTATCGGCGGCAAATCCAGCTCCAACAGCCCCATGTCCTGCACAATCAACGCATCCACGCCCGCCTGATAACAATCCCACACCATCTGCCGCGCCGCTTCCAGCTCGGCATCATGCAAAATCGTGTTCAATGTGACAAAAATTTTGGCGCGAAAACGATGGGCAAAACTCACCAATTCGGCAATGTCGCGCAACGCATTCCCCGCCTTATCCCGCGCCCCAAACGCAGGTCCGCCGATATAAACCGCATCCGCCCCATGCAAAATCGCCTCCCGCCCAATAGCAGCGGTTTTAGCGGGAGCGAGGAGTTCGAGGTAAGGGGACGTGGACATGACAATAGGCGGGAAAGAAAAGGGGGCGGATTATAGCAAGGGTTTGTAGGTGCGAATTTATTCGCACGCCTTTCCGTTTCTATCCCAAAAGCGTAACCGCACGAGTTTGAGGTACAAAAATTGGGCAATGACGCTGCGCCAACCGTTAGAATTGTACCCTATAATGCTCCGCTCGCATAAACCACGGTGCCAGCTCCAGCAGCATGAATACATGAAGCACCGAGTAACCAGACGGACTGACGAGTTGCATTCTTAGAATGACGTTAAATCAAACAGTTAAGGTATGACATGACGACTTATACACAATCCCCACGTTTTTATACAGAAGATGTTCTGTTTATTTCACGTTAAAACAGGAGCATCTCATGTCAATCCTTCGAATCAATCACACAAAAATTGAGATAAGAAAATTCAAGTTTGTAATCGAAAGACTAATAAGTACCTACGCCTCGATTTTCAATGAATACGATTCAACGGACAACCAGACCAATATTGAGGACGAGAATGCTGATGATGCCGATTTTTCGTATATTGATCATGCTGTCAATCTTAAAACATTCGCGCAATTTCAAATTGAGTTGATTTTGGTAAAGCATGTGGCTTTAGTTGAAAATATGCTTATAGAAATATTTCGCCATTTAACTTGTTTGCTGAATCACGAAAAGTATCAAAAAAAATATTTTGATACGAAAGCAAATTTCTCTAACACCCATGTTGCGGTTAATAAAATAGCTGAACTGACAGGCAATAAAATTAAAATAGAAGGAATGAAATTCTGGTTTTTCTATGACGTAATGAGAAATATTAGGCATCATATTGCCCATGGAGCACCTGCGTTTAAAATGAAACATGGGGACGTTAAAAATTTTAATGAGCAATTTGATTTAATTTTTTTATATTCGGAAGTAAATGAGTGTCCAGCCACACGTAGTTTTTATCCATCGCTACTGCACCCGACTCACTCAGAAAAATCCGAGTGGTTTTGTCACATGTCAGATAATATCAAAGCCCTATTGGAACTTAATGAGGAATTCTATAAATTTGTCGAAGAAGTTAGAGAAATGTATATTTCATTTGGTGATGAGAAGGAAATATCACGTCACGCTCTTTACGGACAAATACCAAAATAACTAACCGTTTTAACTTCCCGTTACACCTACAAACCTACCCACCTCCACAATTGGCAAGATTCACTCTTTCCATTTCAACTGCGGATGCAGCCCCGCCCGTTCTGCCAAGGTCAATAACATATCCATGCTGAACTCGCGCCACGCACCTTTGAATAAGGAAGAAATGCGTGGTTGCGTGACACCCAGCCGTTTTGCCGCTTCGCGTTGCGTTAATCCATCCGCCTACAAACGTTCGCGCAAGCACAGCATCAACTCCACGCGCAATGCCATCACCCGCGCTTCGGCGGGGTCAAAACCGAGATCAACAAACACATTGCCGCTGCTTGCAATCACGCGTACATCTTCAAAACGTGTATCCATTTATGCCCCGCTGGCACTCATATTGATGCGTTGCTCTAACTGCGCCATCGCGTCCAGTATGGTCTGGAAATTGGGCACTTCGCCAAAAATCATCCCTTGCATAGCGTGGTAATCGCGTGCCAGGACTTTTGCCATTTCAGGCGTGGGGGCGAGGGTGAATTTGCCGTGGCTTGCGTCGTTTAAACCATAATCAGGTCGATTAAAAAACATCAGCGCGTGATGGGCGCAGTCTTGGGCAAGCGCGAAATCCGCCAAGGCGCGTTGCCCGACGGGCGTGTGCATGAGTTGGTAGAGGTCGTAGTAATGTCGAGACACGCGGTGCCCATTGCGTTGCAGCTCACCTCGATTTTGGAACCAACAAAATTGCCCATGCAAAATGATGACTTTGTCCCAAAAAGTGCGCTCGGCATGGATCGTGACCACGTTTTCAACATTAAGATTGAGCGACGGTATATCGGCGGCAAGGTAGGGTTGAAGGCGCGTCAAACCATGCGGGTCTAAGGCGGATTTCGCGCCTGCTTCAATTTTAACGCTGGGGCGCACATAGCTATCGTTTGGCATATCGACAGCGGGATATTGCACCAGCAGGGTTTGCGCATCGTCCCCGTCTGGTGTGATTTGGACACTGACTGACGCAATGCCCGCAGTACGAATTGCGGCTTCAATTTGTTGCTCAAGTCGATTTTTGAGCGTCAATAGATAGTTTTCACTGGCGTGCCGAATTGCGTCAAGACGCATACGTTGTTGCTTGCCCGATAGTTTTTCCAAATCTGAAATTTCGATAGTCTGACCAATATCTTCCCGAAAGAAGGTGATGTCGATGTCTTCAGAAAACCGTGAAATCAGTCCGTAGGATTTGGAAAGCGATGTGCCGCCTTTGAACAATAAGCGCGGTTCGCGGGCATCTCGCCCATTGAACAGCAAATCCAACATCCACGTTACCCAAAAATCCTTCTCGACATTTTGTAGCGGCGTGCCGAGTCGGTTAGCGGTAGTGAGAAATAAATCGCGGCGATCTGCTGCGCTGGCGGCGATGATGGGCAAAAAATCAGGATTCATTTCGCGCCCCCTTGCATCGCAGCTTCGATTAGGTTGCGTACCCATTGCTGCATCCACGACGGCAGAGTGGGTAAACCTGTTTGCAAATCATCACGCAACGCCGCCCCTTGCGGGCTGTTTTGTAATATGCGAACCAATTGGGTTTGGACGAGCTGCTGGTCGAATGCGCGGTCATTTTTAAGCGTATCTCTTAACCAATACAAAGCCTGCACAATCCGCATAGCGGGGCGATTTGCCCAATAGAGCTTGCTAGGAGCGGTCAATTTAAACTGAATGATCAAGTTGTCCAGCACGATGGGGCGTAGGCGGGCATCGGTATGTACCATGACTTTTCCCGCAACCGCATGGGTCAAACCTAAATCATTAGCAGCGGTTAAACCGTCTATTAGCATCCGCACTTGATCGCGGCGCGCCACGGCATCTATGACGCGACGGTAATCAGGCGCGGATGGATTGCCTGTTAAGGCGTTGAGATAGGGTTGGTCATATAGGCCGCGATCTATGCGGCGCAAGGTTTGGTCGCTCACCATGCGTTGCAGGGTTTTATCAATCGCATCGCGTTTTCCCAAGTCAAGAAAATCCACCGCTGTCCAAACGGGGGCGGGCGAGGTGGTACTCATGCGCTGCATGATGTTTGATTTGAGGTTAGGCAGATTCATTGTCCGCAAATTATATACAAATTTCGGACAACATTACACATCAACTGACGAAATGGGCGATGCCTTTCCATTCGCCGAATCACCCACCCCGTCTTGGTATATCATGCCGCCACGATGAAATTTGACCTGATTATTGTGGGCGGGGGCTGGTTGGGGCGAGCCTTGCTGCGATTAAGCCCGCCAGTCGGCAATATTGGGACGACATCGACGCGGGGCAATCCGCCATTTCCACCCCGTGATTTTGTCCCGCTTGGTCAATACAACCCCAAATCGCAAATTGAACACTGCCTACGGTAACGCGTTGGCGAGAACGATGCAAATATGAGTGCCACGCCACGTCCAACGCTTGAAAGCTCCGCTGCCTTACGCGCCTTAGTGCGCGTTAAATATGCGCGAGGGCAAAGCACGGAAGCCATGATTTTGGCGCGCCTCGGCGGACAAGCCGTCAAACAAAAACAGGTGTCCCGCCTCCCTGATGGCATTTCGCGGCTGGCTTTGCAGCAGTATGTGGAGCTGATGCCCAACGACCCCGAAGCAAAACAAACATTAGAAGCATTGGGGGCGATGCCCTCGCCCGCATCGCACGCCCGCACTTTTTGGCGGGGAGCGTTGTTGTTTGTGATGGTGGGCGTGGTGGCGGCTGGTTTCACCTACTGGAGTGCGATGTCAGCGGCATTTGCTTCCGTTGTATCTAAACCGATGGTAGTACCCGACACAAACTTGCCCACGGTCGATGCGTCCATGCTCAAAGACAACGCGCCAATTGTGATTCGAGCCGTGGGCGATGTGGTGCTGGGCAGTGATTACCCCGAACGTCGCCTGCCCAACGCTAGGGATCGGCAGCGCATCGCCGCGTTGCATCTGGAATTGCGCCATGCGGATATTGTAGTGGGCAATTTGGAAGGCGTACTTTCCGACCAAGGCATCTCGCGCAAAGACACGTCCAAGCCTAACGTGTTTACCTTCAAAATGCCCACCAGCTATGCCGCGACGCTCCGTGCCATGGGGTTTGATGTCATGTCCTTGGCGAATAATCACTCGATGGATTTTGGCGCGCAAGGACTGGCATCCACCCTTGCGGCTCTAAGGGCGCAGGGCATTGCACCTATGGGGGTGCCGAGCGCGGAAATAGCGATTATCAAGGTGCGCAACACCCGCGTCGCCTTTTTGAATTACAGCTATGTCCCCACCTTTACCCGCATGAACGATGCGCAACGGATCACGTTCGAGATTCAACAGGCGCGCAGTCGAGCAGACTGGGTAGTGGTGACGGTGCATGGCGGAAAAGAAGGCGCGTCGGCTTCGGGTATGCCCAAAGGGGACGAATACTTTATGAATGAATACCGTGGCAATTTAACCAAATTCGCCCATCTCGTCATTAACGCGGGGGCAAATGCGGTTTTCGGTCATGGGCCACATGTGGTACGCCCCTATGAAATGTACCGAAACAAACCTATTTTTTATTCATTGGGCAATTTTGTCGGCTATCGTTCGCTTTCTACACAAGGAAAACTCGCGCATTCCATTGTGGCAGAGGTACGTTTCAGCCCTCAAGGCGAGTTGCAGGGTGCGGGCGTTATTCCGCTAAAATTAGATCGTTCGGGCATCCCCAGCGTTGATTACAGCACAGAAAATGTGCAATCTTTGAGCCATTTACTGCTGGATCAGTTAGAACAACGCCCTGTGTTGAGTCTTGCCGCCCAGTCACCTGAACCGCGCAAATAAACAGCGTTGCGGCTAAGCAATACACAAGCTGTCAGATGAACTTGTGTCAGCAAATCGCCCTTTCTTGAAAAAATAAAGGGGGCAGGTCTTTCGTTATCACATTTGCACTAAGTAGCCACACTATGACCAGACCTTTACGACTTGGACTTGCAGGCGCGCTATCACGTCACGCGGCGATGGACACGAGAATATAGAAACTGAGGAAGTGTGATAATGAAAAACTTGATCCATTTGTTCGCACTTGCCCTTGTTGTTCATGCTCCACAATCAACCTCCCCACCTGCCAATAGGTGTTTACACCATTGCAGAATTGACCGACTGCACCAACGCTTGTCGGGATTGGCTCAATAATTGGCGGAGGTCATTCAGTAGCAGGAGTGATATGAGTTGCGACATGGTATTTCACGGGATAGAAAGTACCAGCGCATTGTATGGCAAAGCCTATTTTTGGCAATTGAAGCGGTTTAATCACCCATCTCGTCAGGCAAACTTTCCATCTTGTCCGCCAGTGTTTGGATACTGGGCAATATCTGGGCAACGGAATCGGGCAAGGCAGTGCGGTAAGTCGATACCCCCATCGGCGTATTGGTATCGCGCAAGGCATATTCCACCACCGTACCTTTTTTACTTTTGCATAAAATCAGTCCAATGGTCGGCGCATCGACCGCTTTATCCCGCACCAGATCATCCACCGCCGCCAGATAAAAATTCAACTTACCCACATATTCTGGTTTAAACGCCGTGTTTTTCAACTCGATCACCACATAGCAATGCAGGCGTGTGTGGTAAAACAATAGGTCAATAAAGAACTCGTCGCCCTCCACTTCAAGGCGATATTGATTGCCCACAAAAGCAAATCCCACGCCCAATTCAACGAGAAAATTGCGCAAATTGGCAATCAAACCATGCTCAATGGTGCGTTCATTGGTGGCATCGGTCAGCCCCAGAAAATCAAAAGTGTAAGGGTCTTTGAGCAAATCGCGTGCCAAGTCAGATTGCGGTGCAGGCAATGCCCGCTCAAAATTGGTCTGTGCCGCACCAAGGCGCAAGTGTGCTTGCGTCTCAATCTGCAACTCCAATACCGAACGACTCCAGCCATTTTCGATGGTTTTTTTGATGTACCACTCGCGGGTGGAGTGGTCTTTGACTTGGTCGATAATCGTGACGTTGTGCCGCCAAGGAATTTGGGCACCAAGCTGGTGACCAATTGAGCCTTCTTCCCACGCTTCGGCAAAACGCGCCATAGATTTCAGATTAGTCAGTGAAAGCCCCCTCATATCGGGGAACTCAGCCCGCAAATCTTTGGCAAGGTTTTCGAGAATTTTTGTCCCCCATGTTTGCGTGGCGCGCCGTTGGACGATTTCTTTGCCCAATTGCCAATACAACAACACTAATTCACGATTGACCGCAAGGCTGGCTTGAATGCGTGCGGTGCGGATCGCTTCTTTGAGTGAGACTAGCCATGCGGCATAGTCATTTTGAGGGGTGAATTCAGACATAGCGTTTCAAAAGATAAAAATTGTCCGTGCATTGTATGGGAAATAGACCTTTTGGCAATTGACTTGCTCTGAAATGCTTGTTTAAACGGTAAAGAGTTTAAACGGCAAAACGCTTAAACAGGAAAACAAGAGCGCATCCATTTTCGGCTTGATAAATGGATATAAATGGATATGATATTGGCTATGCTTAATATCGAAACCTTATCCATCACCACGGACATCCTGGCACTTGTTGCCAAAATAGATGAATTCAAAGGGGCGTGGCGCGCCCTTGGTACGCTTGCGCCTGAACGCCTTTTGGCTTTGCGTCGGGTGGCAACCATCGAAAGTATTGGATCATCGACGCGTATCGAAGGCAGCAAACTTTCCGACCGCGAGGTAGAAGCCCTGCTCTCGCGCCTTGAAATTCGTACCTTCACCACGCGTGATGAACAGGAAGTTGCGGGCTATGCCCAAGTCATGGAGCTGGTATTTAGTGCCGCCGAGCATATCCCCGTCACTGAAAATCATGTCCAGCAACTTCACCGTGATTTGCTCGTCCATAGTGAAAAGGACGCTTGGCATCGCGGGAAATACAAAACCACTTCCAACAGTGTCGCCGCCTTTGACGAAAACGGCGTGCAAATTGGCATTGTCTTTGAAACCGCCACGCCATTTGATACCCCAAGGCGCATGACCGAACTCTTGGCGTGGTATCGGGACGTGCGTGAAAACAATCGCATCCACCCCCTCCTTGCCGTTGCCGTTTTCGTCGTGGTTTTTCTGGAAATTCACCCCTTCCAAGATGGAAATGGACGTTTGTCGCGTGTCCTCACCACCTTGCTTTTGCTCCAAGCGGGCTATGCCTATGTCCCCTATAGCTCACTGGAAAGCGTGGTGGAACAAAACAAACAAGGCTATTACCTCGCTTTGCGTCAAACGCAAGGGACGATCCGAACAGATGCCCCTAATTGGCAACCGTGGGTGCTGTTCTTCCTGCGCTCACTCGTTTCTCAAGTCCTGCGACTCGAAGCCAAAGTGGCGCGAGAAAAACTGATACTGATTTCCTTGCCTGAGCTTTCGATTCAACTCCTCGAACTAACCAAAGCGCGTGGACGGATCACGGTGGCTGAAGCGGTGACGCTCACCCAAGCGAACCGCAACACCATCAAAATCCACCTCAAGAAACTCACTGAGGCAGGACACCTCGCGCAGCATGGGGCAGGGCGTGGTGTGTGGTATGGGTTGGCATAAGCAATCTGCCAAATGACACGCAGGCTCCATAACAGCAGCAGAAAACAATAAAAATCTTTTGCAAAAACAAAAAGATACAATATACTTTATTCATCATATGACAATGATAAAGTTGTTGGTGGGAAGAACTTTACTGCTCTTCCAAAAGAAAAATCCCCTCGTCTAAGGGGAATTTTCATGGCTACTTTCAGATATAAATCTTGAAAATAAACTGTACTCTCCAGACGGAGAATATAACGATAATTTTCATAAAATGAAAAATAACTGGCGGGCAAGTAAAAACCTCACCACGCCACCATGCTACAAAACCCTTACCCAAATATATCCACGTGCGTCCCCGTGCGTTCAAAAATAACCACACCATTCTCGATTTTGTATATCAGCAACCAGTCAATCACGATACTTTGACCAATTGCCACTCAAAGGATGATCCCGATATTTTTTGTCCAACGGCACTTCCTCAATAATCAATCGCATCACCCGTTTGAGCTTATCGAGGTCTTTCTGCCGCTTAAATTGTTTGACATAATCGCGTTCAAACTGCTTGGAGGTAAGCTGAATCAGCATCTTATTTTGTCAGTGAATCAAGATGCGCAAACATATCTTCCGCCGTGTCAAACTAGGTCAAGCCCACGCAGCAATTCTCATTTTGACCGTGGGTACGACAAATTCGTACGCTTTTGGGTGAAATCTCCCCGTCTTACCTTTATTTTTCGCCCTGTCGGGCGATGTACGAATTTGTCGTACCCACCATCAATGCAATTGTGACTACATGATAATTTATAGTCAGGCACTTAGCGACACGTCGGCATGACGGGGGAGTGTTTCGCTCCGTGCCGTCGGATTGGTGGAGCCGCTCTGAAATTGGCTTGCCATCTTCACTTCAGGGTCGAGCAGAATTTCGCTTTGCGGTAGAATACGCGCCCGTTGCACTTCCCTTCTGGCGACATTCCAATGACAGCACGTTTGCGCGAAATTCCTTACAACTACACCTCTTTCTCTGACCGCGAGATTGTCTTGCGTATTTTGGGCGATGAGGCGTGGCAGATGATTAACACTTTGCGTGCGGAGCGACGCACAGGCCGTTCAGCGCAGATGCTGTACGAAGTCTTGGGCGACATCTGGGTCGTCACACGCAATCCCTATTTGCAAGACGATTTATTGGGCAACGCCAAGCGGCGCGGCGCGTTGATCGACGCATTGCACCATCGGCTCAATGCGATTGATGCGCGTCGTCAGGATAACGCGCTGGTGAAACGCTTGCTGGACTTGGCGCGTGGCGCGGTCGATGAATTCGCGGCAGAATTTGAACACACGCTGCAATTGCGCAAACGTGCGCTGCGGGTGTTAAGCCGCATCACCCGACGCGACAACGTGCAATTTGACGGCTTGGCACGCGTTTCCCATGTGACCGACGCGACGGATTGGCGCGTGGAATTTCCTTTTGTGGTGCTGCATCCCGACACGGAAGCCGAAGTCGCCGCACTGGTGCGCGCGTGTATCGAACTGAAACTCACCATCATTCCACGCGGCGGCGGCACGGGTTACACGGGTGGTGCCGTGCCGTTGGACAAGTTTTCAGCGGTCATCAACACCGAAAAACTAGATACGATTTCGGCGATAGACCAGCGGGTATTGCCAGGCTTGGACGCGCCTTACGCCACGATTCATTGCGGGGCGGGGGTAGTTACCCGCCGCGTGATGGAAGCGGCGGAACACAATCAACTGGTGTTTGCGGTCGATCCCACCTCGGCGGATGCGTCGTGCATCGGCGGGAATGTCTCGATGAACGCGGGCGGTAAAAAGGCGGTGTTGTGGGGTACTGCGTTGGACAATCTTGCCTCGTGGCGCATGGTGACCCCCGATGGGTTGTGGATGGAAGTCGAACGGCTGAATCACAATCTGGGCAAAATTCACGACACCGAATTGGCAATTTTCCGCATCAGCCGCTATCACGAAGATGGCAAAACGCCGCACAGCGCACCCGAATTGCTGACCATTCCAGGCACGGCATTCCGCAAAGCAGGGCTGGGCAAGGACGTGACCGACAAGTTTTTGTCGGGATTGCCAGCGATACAAAAAGAAGGCTGCGACGGGATTATTACCTCGGCGCGCTTTATCCTGCATCGTGCCCACACTCACACCCGCACGGTGTGCTTGGAGTTTTTTGGTCAAGTTCATGAAGCCGTGCCGTCGATTGTGGAAATCACCGACCTGTTCAGCGTCAGTAGCAACCACCCTTCGCCCTTCCCCCTTCGCCCTTCCCCCGTTTTCCTAGCGGGCTTGGAACATCTAGACGAACGCTATCTCAAGGCGGTGGGATATGCCACCAAGTCGCGGCGCGGCACGCGTCCTAAGATGGTGCTGATTGCCGATGTGGTCAGTGATGATGCGGATGGGGCGGCGCAAGCGGCTTCGGAAATTGTGCGTCTGGCGAATTTGCGCAGCGGCGAAGGCTTTATCGCGGTATCAAAGGAAGCGCGCAAGAAATTCTGGTTGGATAGAGCGCGTACCGCCGCCATTGCTAAACACACCAATGCTTTTAAAATCAATGAAGATGTGGTGATTCCACTGCCGCGCATGGGCGACTATTGCGATGGCGTGGAGCGCATCAATATCGAGTTGTCTTTGCACAACAAGCTCAAGCTGTTGGACGCGCTAGACGAATTTTTCGCGGGCGAATTGCCGTTGTATTACCAAGACGACAAGCAACTGGGCGATGCGGAGTTGTTGGGCAATCGCGCCCAAGAAGCGCGGCAATTGTTGGCGGATGTGCGTTTCCGCTGGACGTGGTTGATGGCGAATTTGGATGCAGCTAATCCTGATGCGCCCTCAATTGAGCAGGGGGAAGCGGGAAGGGAGAAAGGCGACGGTAGGGGCGCGTTGCACGCGCCCACCATCGTCCAAGCCTTGCAGGATCACAGTTTGCGGGCTTCCTGGAAGGTGGAGTTGCGCGAGCCGTTGCGGCATATTTTTTCGGGCGGCACGTATCAGCCTATTTTGGAACGCTGCCATGCGCTGCATCTGAGTACCTTAAAAAGTCGGGTGTTTGTGGCGTTGCACATGCACGCGGGTGATGGCAATGTGCATACTAATATCCCTGTAAATTCAGATGATTACGCCATGTTGCAACAGGCATACGGCGCGGTGGATCGCATCATGCAGTTGGCGAAAGATTTGGGCGGCGTGATTTCGGGCGAGCATGGTATCGGCATTACTAAGTTTGATTTTTTGGAAGCCAGCGAAATCGCTGCCTTTACTGCCTACAAACAACAAGTCGATCCCGAAGGGCGTTTTAACAAAGGTAAATTGCTCAAAGGCAGCAATTTGGAGCGCGCTTACACCCCCAGCTTTAATTTGATGGAGCTGGAAAGTTTGATTCTGGAAAAGAGCGAACTGGGCGAAATATCGGACTCGATTAAAGATTGCCTACGCTGCGGCAAATGTAAACCCGTGTGCAGCACCCACGTGCCGCGTGCCAATTTGCTGTATTCGCCGCGCAATAAAATTTTGGCGACTTCGCTGTTGATTGAAGCGTTTTTGTACGAAGAGCAAACGCGGCGCGGTATTTCGATTAAGCACTTTGACGAGTTTAACGACGTGGCGGATCACTGCACGGTGTGCCACAAATGCTTGAATCCTTGCCCTGTCAATATCGACTTTGGCGATGTGTCGATTGCCATGCGCAATTTCTTGCGTAAACAAGGGAAGAAAAAATTCAATGCCGTGAGCGCGATTTCGATGCTGTATCTCAATACCAGCGATCCGTTCACCCTTAAATTGATGCGCAAAGTGACCATAGAGTGGAGCTACAAGCTGCAACGCGTGGTGCATCAAGTCGCCAAGCGTTTTGGTTTATTAAAAGCACAGTTAGCGCATCCCCCTGCCACGGTGGGACGTGCGCCGATTCAAGCGCAAGTGATACATTTCATTAACAAACCTATGCCAGGAAATTTGCCTAAGAAAACCTCGCGGGCGTTGTTGGACATTGAAGACAACCACGTTGTGCCGATTATTCGCAACCCCAGTGTGGTAAACGAAGACAGCGACGCGGTGTTTTATTTCCCAGGGTGCGGTTCGGAACGCTTATTCGGGCAAGTGGGGCTGGCGACACAAGCCATGTTGTATGAAACAGGCGCAATTACGGTGTTGGCGCCAGGCTATTTATGCTGCGGCTATCCGCAAAATGCGTCGGGGCAAGGGGATAAGGCGTATCAAATTACCACCGACAACCGCGTGTTGTTCCATCGCGTTGCCAATACCTTGAATTATTTGGACATTAAAACCGTCATTGTGTCGTGCGGCACGTGTATGGATCAGTTGCAAAAGTACCAGTTTGAGAAAATTTTCCCGAACTGCCGCTTGTTGGATATACACGAATATCTGCTGGAAAAGGGTGTGAAATTGAATGGCGTGAGCGGTACGCGCTATATGTACCATGACCCTTGCCATTCGCCGATGAAGACCTACGCGCCGCTCAAAGTGGTCAGCGAATTGATGGGTACATCCGTCCCCTTGAACGACCGCTGCTGCGGGGAGTCTGGCACTTATGGCGTGACGCAGCCGCACATTGCCACGCAAATTCGTTTCCGCAAAGAAGAGGAAATGCGCAAAGGCGCGGCGGCTGTCCGCGCCGATGGCTTCAATGGCGAAGTCAAAATCCTCACCTCCTGCCCCGCCTGCCAGCAAGGTCTATCGCGCTATAACGACGATAGCGGCACGACGGCGGATTACATTGTGGTGGAAATGGCGAAACAATTATTGGGCGAAAACTGGTTGGCTGAATATGTTGCCAAAGCCAATCACGGCGGGATAGAGCGAGTATTGTTGTAGATGACGATAGCGGCTTTGCTTCTTCAACCCTCCGTCTTATAATCAAGGCAGATTTGCATCCAAGTAAAAGCAACCATGAAAACGTCTGTCCATTATTGTCAAGAATGTCCAAATGCACAGGGCAACAGTGCTGCCCGTGCGTTAGTGTTGCTGCTGATTAAAGGCACTTAACCTCATATGATAAACAACGCCCGCAATCAATTACAGGCTTTTGGAGTCCGACTAGAAGACTGCGTGGATTTACGCCGCAAAGACGATCCTCGATTGCTGCGCTATGTGGACTTGGCACGCCATGACAGTACCCCCCTAGTAGATACCGTTGTCGAAACACAAGCCCACCAAGCCTTGCTTTATGTGATTGATGCAACACACCTGAATGAGTCAATCAATCCGCAAAGCATTGACGAGTTGCGCCGCAAGCTTGCAATGCGCGGCGATCAGGCTTGGCTTGGGATTCTACGCATTGGTCGATTAGAAATTTATGCGACCGATCTCCAACCCGCAGATAACACTCGCCCAGTCTGTTTTTCGGCAGAGCATGAAGAATCCCTTGGAGTCGTAGCACGCCTTGCCCAAGGCGAAAATCTTGCAAAACCTTCCGCGCTACTACTACGGAGCGTGCTGTTTGGGTTGATGACGGATGCGGGGCAGGAGTTGAAGTCCTTGGGACTTTCTACCGATGAAACAATTGCCTTGACTGGTCGTGCGCTGTTTTTTCGGTATCTGATCGGGCGAAAGATCATCTGTGGCGAACACCTTCCCGCGATTTCACCAAGCTCCCAGTCGTTGATGCACTGTTTCAGCAACGTTCAAAATTTGCTCGAAACGAATACTTGGCTCGACAAAACCTTCAACGGTGACTTATTGGCACTACCTGTTAATCGAGATACTTACCCAGAGTACTTTCAAAAACTGGGGGATCGGATCAGTCGTCCCTTGGAAGCGATTCTGGGCTTGGATCAACCGATTACCCTAGGTGTTTCGCAGCGTACTTTGAACTGGAATGATTTGGATTTTGATCATTTGCCTGTCGGCTTGCTGAGTGAAACATATGAGGAGTTGATGTACCTTTTTGATGCGGATGCCAGACGTGATACCAGCGTGTATTACACGCCTTCACATATTGCTGAGTACATGGTAGGCGAAGCATTTCACCAACACCCTGCGGGTGCATCGGCACGAATTCTCGATCCAGCATGTGGCGCAGGGGTATTTTTGGTAGCTTGTTTCCGTAAGCTTGCCGAATTGAAGTTTGCTGAAACTGAGCAACGTCCAGATCGCAACGTATTACGTCAAATTTTGGATGAGCAACTAATTGGTTTTGATATCAATGCCCATGCACGCACACTGGCAGCCTTGGCGTTGTACCTCACCGCATTGGAACTGGATCCTGATCCTGCACCTGTCGAGGCGTTGACTTTCAAGAAGCTTGAGGGGCATGTGCTGATCGACGTTGCCGATCCTGACTCAGCCCGCAATATCATTCAACCCATGGCTGGTAGCCTCGGCCCCCATGTGCCAGAATGCTACAAAGGACAATTCGACTTGGTCATTGGCAATCCACCATGGACAAGTCTGAAATCGGCGTATAAGGCCATTGATCAGTTGTTTACAGCGCGTTGTCGGGCTGTTGCAGCCCAGCGTGGACTGGATGACATTGCACACTCGTACAAGAATCCTGACCAAGTTCCAGACTTGCCTTTTGTCTGGGGGGCGATGGATTGGGCCAAACCCAACGGACGCATTGCACTGGCACTGGCAGGTCGTTGGTTATTCAAGATGTCCGACGCTGGATTTGCCGCGCGCAGTGCCATATTCAGAGCCGTCGCGGTCACAGGTATTCTCAACGGCGCGTCGATTCGCCAAAGCCAAGTCTGGCCGAATGTCGCTCAGCCTTTTTGCTTGGTGTTCGCCGATAACCGACTGCCTACCGAGAGTGATCAATTTGTTTTGGTTAGCCCAGAAAATGAACCTGATCTCAACGATAAAGGACGCATGCGGATTGATGCCAGCGACGCAACCCCGATTGCGCTCGATTTGGCAGCAAAACAACCTGCTCTAATCAAGACGCTATACCGAGGATCGGCACTGGATTTTGCCATTGTGCAACGTATGCGAGCCAAGTCACAAACGACGATTGGTGAATACTGGGTGCCATCGCAAGGGCTATATCGTGGGCAGGGCTATATTGTTGGCAATCGGTCTGGCGACGATACCTTTCTCAAAGGGTATTTAAAAATTGGAGCCGACTATTCCAACCATCCACATGCTGTTCTGACCGACACGCTTCTACCTTACCAGACAGAAGGATTGCAATGGCCCCGCAAACCACAGATTTACCGTGCCCCGCTGGTTTTGGTTCGCGAAGGATTGAAGGCTGACCGCAAGCAAGGGCGAGCATTGTATTGTGCATCAACGCTGGCCTATTCAGAGTCTTATTACGGCTTTTCGGCGGTCGAAAACTCCGAAGGTGAATTTTATGCCCGATACTTACTCGTGCTTATACATAGCCAATTGTTTGAATATTGGTCATTGATGACCAGTGCAAAATTCGGTGTGGAACGCGAGGTTTTGCAGATGCTCGATGTCGAGAGTTTTCCTTTTGTGCCGCCAGTGGCACTATCCCCTACTATGCGGAGCAATGTTGAGGTATGTGCAAAAGCATTACTCGCCAATCAACCCGACTGGGAAAAACTGGATACCACCATTGCAGGCATCTATGGCTTGGGGCGTTATGATCAGGAGGTCATTACCGATACGCTTACTACGCGAGCCCCCTTCTCGAAGGCAAAGAAACTCGCGGCAACACCATGTTTAAAATCACAATCAGAAAATTTTTGTGCTCGTGTGCAGAAAGAGCTTTCTTCCGTTTTATCTATGAATGGATATGTTGTTCACGTGACGCAATTTCCAGATAAAAGCAGGTCGCCGTGGAAATTTATTGCTGTTTCACTGGGCGAACAAGCTTTACCAGAGACATTGCCTTCAACTTGGGTGGAGTCCGCTGACGATTTGGCCGTTAGCCGAATTACTATCGTCGATGACGCACGACCGCTGATTATTGTTGGATTGCTTGACCGTTACCGTTATTGGACGCAGACTCAGGCGCGTTTATTGTCCTCGGACATCCTTTGGCAATATGGCGCACTGTTAGAGGAGCGCGCTGGACGATGAGTGGCCTGATGACCAGTGGAACGGTAGCTACATCGGTTACGTTCCCCGCAAAAATTTCTGAATCTCTGTTGGTCGTGGTGCAAAATGCACTGTCAACGGCTTGGCAAAGGCTGTTGGCAGTCGTTGACGCGGGTGAGTTTTCCGTCTGTGATGCAACAGAGGATCAAATCACTGAACGTCTTAGTCTGATTCTGGGGGAGCTACATGCAGATGATTCCGTGTGCGGCTTGTCGCAGTTTGAAACGCCAGTCCGAGAAGGAAACTTACGCAATTTCAACGGGAAGCATCTGGATCGCCAGCCAGATTTGACGTTTCGTCCCTTGCGCGGTTATATTCAGACCAACAATACCGTCCTGACGGGCATTTTTATCGAATGCAAACCTATTGATAGCACTCATCCCGTTACGGGTACATATTGTCGTACTGGTTTGGAACGTTTTGTGAACGGTGAATACGCTTGGGCAGTTGATCGAGCCATGATGCTGGGTTATGTGCGTAACATTTGTACTTTGCCCGACGGCTTGTCATCGTGCCTGGGCAATCCTAAATTAGCGGCTGACATGAATTTGCAGGGCAATTTGGAGACAACTTCGCCGACGACTGCTGGAGAGGTCGTGTGCCAGTCTCGACATGACCGTAAATTTTGCCTAGAAGGCACAAGTAAACCCGTTGGTTTCATCACCGTTCACCATCTATGGCTACACCTAACAGTGGGGTGCGAAAACTCCAGATGCAAGAGCAAATGATTTTGAACCGTAAAAATATACTTTACGCCCCGCTGAATGACCGCTGCTGCGGCGAATCGGGTACATTCGGCGTAGCCCTGCCGCAAGTCGCCACCCAAGTCCGCTTCCACAAAGAAGAAATGCGCACGACAGCAGATTACATCGTGGTGGAAATGGCGAAGCAATTATTGGGCGAAAACTGGTTGGCTGAATATGTTGCCAAAGCCAATCACGGTGGGATAGAGCGAGTATTGTTATGACGAATGTGACTTGCGAATTGTGCGCTCTAGACGGTGGGCTGGTGATTTTTCGCAATGATTTCCTGCGCATCGTGTTGGTCGATGATGCCGATTACCCAGGATTTTGTCGCGTAATTTGCAATGCGCATATTGCCGAAATGACCGACTTACCCATCCCGCAACGCAGTCAGTTGATGATGACGGTGTGTAAAGTCGAACAAGCCATCCGCCATGTCATGCGACCCGACAAAATCAACCTTGCCAGTTTAGGCAATATGACCCCGCATTTGCATTGGCATGTGATTCCGCGCTATAAGAACGACAAGCACTTTCCGCAACCCGTGTGGGGTGTCGCACAGCGTGTAGCCCACCTGATGCCGCCCGCCGATTGGCAAGCCACGCTCACCTCCCGTATTCAATTTGAAATGACCTCATTATGCTGACTCTGCCACTCGAACCCATGGATGATCGTGCCAATCCCGCCTTTAAGAATGTGGCGGAATGCACGAAGTGGTTGAATCAATTACAGCTCACCAATCTGCAATTAGCGCACAGTCAGTTATTGATCCAAATCAATGAACTAAACCGATTCCCCATGCGAGCCGTGGAGCGGCTGAACGTCTTAGAATCATTGCGTGAAACCGTGGCGCATGTGCAAGCTGATTATGCCAAAAAGTTGATTGCGCGCCCGCTATTGCTCAGTGATTCCGAATACATGGTGTTTATTTCCATCGTGCATCTATGGCAAGCGATGGTCATGGGTTATCAACGCTGTTTGCAAGATTACCTCAGTGGTGATAAGCAAATTAAGCAACAAGGCGGGCTATTGTGTCATCGTTGTTTACTGTATAGCGGGCTAGAAATTTTTGAGCATTTACGCACGGGGTATGAATTTAACCCGAATTTATGGTATCAACTGCACAATCTGTATGCGTTTGCTGAGCAACAAGCGCTGCATCAGATTGAAGTCATGGATGCGCTGAATGCGGAGCAGTCCCGCACCAATTGCTGCAACATTTATGTCAAAACACTGTTGGCGTGCGATGCGCATCCCGCTGAATTAACCCGTTCGCAACTGCGTTTATTGGATGGTTGGTTGACCACATGGAGCATGGAAATCCGTTTGGCGCGTAGTTTTACGGTGAGTAAAGGCGATGCCCAGCCTTTGGCGGTCGATTTAGAAAGTACACAAGGCTTGCAAGCCGCGCGGCAAGTTAAAGATAACGAACATATTCGTTATTTAGCGTTGGTGCCACTCAGTAAATTGCTGCGAGTCAAAATTATCCTGTTAGCGCAAGGGACGAGTTCGGACAAGCTAGGATTGGGAATACAGATACATCCAGACGAGTGCGTAGAACTATTGAATTTCCTGCATAAGTGCTGGTGTGAAGTACACAGTGAACCGCCTCGTGCTTTACGACCCAAAGCACAAACCGCTCAAGTCTGCTACGCCCCCGAACAAATTTGGGCGCAACTGATGGGCAAGCCCTACGCACAACCACACAAAAGCGTGGATGCCATGACGCGCAACACGCAAGAGAGTTTTGGCAATGTCTCGGACAAAGCTCCCGCCCGCTATCAGTGCGCGACGTTAGAAGATTGGTTGCTGGAAAGTGATAGTTTGCTAGGCGCGCAGCTCGTTCGTGACGGCTTAGCGGGTGGGCGTTTAAGTTATAGCCAGCTCATCGCGGTAAGAGCGGGGGGCGCGAAGGATTTTGTGTTGGCGGCGACCACTTGGCTAAAAGTGACCCGCACGGGTAAATTGCAAATTGGCGTGAATTATTTCCCTGGAACCCCCGATCCCGTGTATATCCGCCCAGCGGGACTAAATCAAAGTGCAGGGAATTTATACGAACTGGCTTTCTGGCTACCCGCCTTGCCCGCCATGAATATCCCCGCCAGTTTGATTTTGCCGCGTGGCTGGTTTGAGGCGGAACGGGTCATTGAAGTGCGTTCACGGCAGAGTGTACAAATCGCAAAGCTGGGTATCAGTGTGGCGCGCGGTCTGGATTACGAGCGGGTCAGCTTTATGCCTGTCACGCTTTAGGCATAGGTATCTACACAAGTTAGGGCGATAAGTAGAGGCGCGTGCAACGCGCCCCTACACCGTTTTACGTGCTGTCGGGTTAAAACCCGACCTACGGCGGCATATTGGGCGGATAAATTTTGGTTCTATGTGATTTACAGTGGGTGAAGTAAGACCCCCTCCCCTTCAAGCATAGGTATCTACACAACTTTTAACTCATTGAAATTTAATTAAAAATCAGGGATCGTAGGAGCGCAATTTATTGCGCGAAGGGTGTTGCGAGAGGCTATCGCGCAATAAATTGCGCTCCTACAAATGGTTTAGTTTGCAATGGCAATGAAAAAACACATATAACTCAATGATTATTAAATAAATTAAGATGTGTAGATACCTATGCCTTGAAGGGGAGGGAGATTGCTCATTTGTACCATGATGACCCACTATGATTCACATAGAGCCACAAATTTTAAGTCCTTAAAAACAAAGAAAATAAAATTTTAACTTTAGAAACAAAATCATCCGTAGGTCGAGTTTCAAGCCGAGATCACGCGAAAGTCGGGATTTTTCACTGAACCCAGTACGCGCCAATAGGGTGAACGACCCCGCGCAATATCGCTAGTCGAATTATCGGCATAACGCCTTGGGCCAAACAGACGAACGCATCACCCCGCACTCGCTGTATCTGGCACTGGGCAAGGATGAGACTGAACGTCTGGCTAAATATCACGGGCTGTTCTGGATGATGCAGCGATTGCCGATATTCGGCTTGCACTAATGCTGGGGCGAGGAAATGCACGATTCAGTGAAATCATGTGTGCGACAATCGGCGTGAGGCGAGCGCAAAGAAAGCTAGGCAGACCAGTAGTAAAGCACGACCAGCGTGAGCAGGTTAAAGAACAACGTGATTTTGGGTTTTGAACAGGAGAATTGAAATGCGAAAAAATAATGCGAAGCTGACCCTTTTTGACCCTGACTGGCTGTTTCAATACCATGAGTGAGCAACAAGATTAAGCTGCTGGATAATCAAGCAATTGCCTTTGGTCATTTAATCTAACCCCCTGAATGGAGGATGAAAGTATGAAAACAGAAGCGAGCCGCACCCTGAAATGGTTGTACTGTCTGACACTCATTGCCGCCATATTCCCGACGGGGTTAATGGGCGCGAGAGGTTGGGTTGGCCTTACGACGGGCGGCGGTCTGTTCGGTGGCGGGATCATTGCGGTAGTCATTCTGCTTGCCATATTCATCTACCGCATCGTCTTGGTTGCACGCAATCCACATACGCTCGCTGCCTATATCGCCAGCACGCGGATAAAACTGTTGCGCTACTTTGGGATATTTTTGATGAGCATCGGGCTGCTTGGCTCGTTCACCATCTTCTTCATCAAACCACTCGCACTCGGCATCTTCGGCAAACCTGGTGACAACGGCATAGCATTCTTTGTGGTAGGCGTATTTGTCTATCTTATTTCAAGTTCGGGACTACTGGGCTTGCTGTTGTTTGAAGCCAGCAGACTATTTGGATTTGAAGCGCAGCTCAAAGAGAAGCCACCCAATCTACAAACGCAATCGCCCATCACACCTAACCTCAACATCAAACAACCAAGGAGCGCAGCATAATGAATTTCACACGAACATTTAAACAAATGACACTGGGTTTAAAGTGGCCCCCTCCGTCAAGACAATCCTTCATCGAATTTAAGATGGTCGCCTGATGTTTGCAGCGGGACGACGCTGCCTCGTTTTTTAGTTTAATTTCTAATTTGGTTTCAGTAACAAGGTCAAATCGCGTAAC
>JBASWK010000009.1:0-22424 GCA_049276435.1 Gallionella sp.
TATACAAAGAACGATGGAAAATTGAGTTGGATTTCCGTTCCATCAAAACCAATATGGGCATGGAGATGTTGCGCTGCAAAAGCCCAGACGGGGTACAGAAGGAAATAGCCGTCCATTTATTAGCCTATAACCTTATCCGTGGAAATTTGGCGCAAGCCGCCTGTCTGCACCAAAAAATCCCACGCCAACTCAGTTTCAGGTCGGCGGTACAGCTTGTAACCCAAGCAGCCAAACAGTTCGTCACCTTGGCAGGAACGCAGCTAACAAAAACCTTGCTCGCATTATTGAAAGTGGTTGCATCAACAGTTATTGGGCGGCAAAAACGAAAGAGCGAACCAAGGGCGGTTAAACGCCGCCCCAAACCCTTTCCTTTGCTGACCGTGCCAAGAAGCGAAGCATGTCTAAGCGTTGGATTTTAATGATGTTATTTTTTGCGGTAGCAGTATTGCAGGGTTAGTTGAACGTTTAACAGGAGAATGAAATGCAGCGATTTGAATTCATTGAAGGCAATTCCAGCAAGTTCTGGGAAGTCAGTGTCCACGACACCGAATTGACCGTGTGTTTCGGGCGGATAGGCACTAAAGGGCAGACGAATACCAAATCTTTTGCCAGCGCCAGTGCGGCACTCAAAGAACGTGACCAGTTAATCAAACAGAAGACAGGCAAGGGCTATCGATTAGTTTCGTCTGAAACGGCGACTCAGGCGGTTGTGATTCAGTCGGAGACACCGATTACATCAGCAACAATTCAACCTGTTGATGAGTCACTACATGTCGTTCAGCCGCCTCCAGTCATTTCAGAAACTGTGGTAGTCCCGCTGACAGCCACGGAACCATCGCCCGCTGTGGTAGCGACAAGCAACAGCAGTCCATCACCCGTGTCGACAAAGAAACTGGAATATCCCTCTGGCGGATTTCAGTGGAACGATGAATGGCGCGAGCATTTGCCGATTGTGCGCGGGATCCATGTGCCGCCGTTGAATACAGCAGAATTTTCAGACTTTACCTACCCAAGAAGCCATTTTAATGCCGTCAATAAATGGGATTTGGGCCTGTTAGCTCAGCAGCGCAGTAAGCTGGGATATTCCTGGACCTTATGGGGTGGCGAGCCAGTAGAACAACATATCAATAACACACTGCTATCACAAGCCAGTCAGGAATATTGGCTGCAACTGTTGTCACAGGTATGGATTTTAGGCGGCAATTTCAATAGGGTATGGGTGTTGTGGATTATCCATGAAGGCATCTCCCGACACGGGCTTGCTTTCATGTTCGAGGTATATGTCAAGTTTTTTGTTGCGAAAAATGCTGATCTGATGAATAGCAGATATTGGCAGGGGTTGGAAGGCTCATTCGGCTATTTGCGCCACCATATCGCCTGTGCGGATGAAACTGAATATACCCAGACATTGGCCGTAGCAGAACGTTTGCGCAGTATGAATATAGACAACAAGGTGGTGTGCTGCTACCTGTTTCCACACCTTGCTGACTGGGTTGAAGAACTGGTCGCACAAATCGGTAATATCTGTTTATGGTTTATCAAGGATGGTGTTATCCCATTACCACTGTTTCTGGATAATCTGAGTGAAATGGGGGGCTTGTATGTTCCAGCATTGTTTATGCAAATATATTTACAGGGAGACAATCTTCTCCCCGCTTTTAAAGACATATTGAATTACAATTTTTCCAGAACAAAAGGAGATCTTTTACAGGTGCTGAACATACTGGAGAATTTTCATTCTCCCCAACTTCTTAATGTGTTGGTGGATAAAATGGAGCATCTGGAAGTACGTAAAGTCCTGGAAAAATTTGCCGCAAAGTATCCGGCGGCGGTGTTGAAATTAGCCATGGAACGTACCCTCAGCACGCATGAGAGTCTGGTTCAGAACTGGACAATCAGATTCGCGGTCACCGAACCTGCCGCACTGTCTGCCGCGCTGGTCGAGTTGGATGTCTCGCAACAACAGCAATTTCTGTCCCTGTTGCCCACCTCAACAGCAAACGAAGCCAATATTGATGCCTTGCCGATGATATTACGGCAACCGCCTTGGCTGAATAAAACCAAACCACAGCCTATTCCTTGCTTGAGCATGGAAGAAATAGCCACAGTTGAAAAAATAGAATTCTCGCCTGAAGAATTGAGCTATTACAAGAAGTTGCGTGTCCACTTCTACGATATCAAATATAGTCTAGGTATCAAGGATGAATGTATGGCACATTTATTGGCAGGTATGCCTTTGCGGGAAGAGGAGATTAATAATTCACACAACGATTTATCTTCTTTTAATCAGGTGTATGGCATAGATGAACCCTATCGATTGTTGTTATGGAACAGCTACCCAGCCAAATATTGGCGGGAGAGTGAAAATAAGCAGGAGTGTTGGGATGGCTGGTTCAAGCTGTTGGCTGATTATGGTACCGCAGCCATGCCAGGATTGATGGCTGCGGTTCAACAACATCCCAAACTTTGTTTGCGTTATGTCGTCAAGGTTGACAGTCCACAACTGGTCGAGCCGATCCTGAATGCGTTTCGCTGTATAAAGACACTCAAACTGGTCGGGCAGCAATGGATACAGCATCATCCACGGACGGTGTTATTCAAGGTCTTTCCCAGCGCATTCTCGCCAGAAAACAGTCCAAAGCGTGATAGTACCCGTCATGCCATCCGCTGGTTGTACCACCAAGGTTATGAAGCACAGGTGAACGAGGTAGCGTCATGCTATGGCGCAGAAATGATGCAGGCCTTAACGGCCTTGTTGTCCAGCGATCCCTTGATGTCCAGCAGCAAAAAAATCGCCAAATTGCCCAAGTTTTTTGTTGCGGCCACTTTCCATCGTCCACGTCTTGCAACTGGTGAAGTATTGCCACTACAAGTGATGGAGCATATCGGCACCATGCTGGCATCGAGTAGCCTGGACGACCCCTATCATGGGCTTGACATCATCAGTCACGCCTGTAGCGCAGATAGCCTAGCGGAATTTGCCTGGGATATCTTTGAAGCATGGTCTTTAGATGGATACTCCAGCAAAGAAAGCTGGGCATTTACCGCACTGGGGCTGCTGGGTAATGACAGAACCGTGCGTCGTCTGGCACCACTGATTCGAGAGTGGCCAGGCCAATCGGCGAGTAGCCGCGCCATGGTTGGGCTGGATATCCTTGCTCGCATCGGCAGCGATGTGGCGCTAGTACAACTAAATTCTATTGCAAATAAGAGCAAATTCAAGGTGCTGAAAAAATATGCGCAAGATCAAATCGCCTTCATCAGCCAAGAATGCGGCTACAACAGTGAAGAAATGGCTGACCGTCTGGTCTCTGATCTGGGACTGGACGAAAACGGAGCGCTGGAACTGGATTATGGGCTGCGAAAGTTTATCGTCAGGATAGATGATGCCCTTAAGCCGCAACTATTTGATCAACAGGGTGTACGCCTGAAATCTTTGCCTAGGGCTGCCCAGGGCGAGCGGCGCGATCAGGTCAAGGAAGCGCAACAGGTTTACAAGCAACTGCAAAAAGAAGCCGATGAACTGGTGCGTGAACGTACCCAGCATTTCGAAATGAGCATGAACACACAGCGGCGCTGGCAGGCTACAACCTTCAAGTTATTGTTTATCGAGCATCCGGTGATGCGTCGCTTTTCTACCCGTCTGGTATGGGGTGTCTATGAAAACGGCCAACTGCAACAATGTTTTCGTATCGCGGAAGATTTGACTTTTGCGGACGAACACGATGATTTATATGAGTTATCGCCGGATGCAATTGTGGGTATTCCGCATTTACTGGAGTTATCCGCAGCGATACAAATAGGTTTTATCGGCTTGTTCAGGGATTACGGCATCATCCAACCCTTCAAGCAACTGGCGCGTGAAATCTACCGCCGTGATGAAAACGAATCGGATATGCTGTCGTTTGAACGTTTTAAAGGCAAGGTGGTGAACAAGTCCAGTCTGCATGTGCTGGCCGCACGCGGCTGGAAAAACAGCAGCACCTGGAACGAAGGCGACTGGTCAGGCACCTTGTCCAAGCACTTTCAAGTCGGGGCGGAAATTTTAGTGGATATTGGAACCGATCAGAAATCCGCTAAACCAGTGCAAATTATCACCTCTGTAACACTGTCTCACCCAGAAGTATTCCAGTCTCAGCCTAACCCCATCCTCATCAGCGAACTACTGCGGGATTTAAACTATCTGGTTGAACCCGTGTAGGGAGAAACACAAACTACGCAGGCTTGTACTTCAATTGCCCAGTAATACAGTCGTTGATGTCCACATCAGTCCGCTGACCGCGATAGACTGGCTGGAACAGGCTGCCGCCTGGATAGGCGTACAGGTAAGCGACTTCGACGATCTCGCCTGCTGCTGGAATTGCATAGTTGATGGGTATGGTCACATTGCCGACCGATATAGGTTTTCCCCTCGCCCTCTGGGAGAGGGATGGGGTGAGGGAACCGACTGGTGCTTGCGCCATGTCGGTTTGGGTAGCAGATTGATTTGACTCTAGTAAACCCAGTTGTACGCTGCGCTTGCCTGCATTGACGCCCAGTACACAGCAGGTTGCTGATTCGGTGAACTTGAATTTCAGCCAGTCGCCACCCTTATTGGGGCGACCCGGTTTGACGGTGCTATCCAGCAACTTGAACACGATGCCTTCCCCATTAGCCGCCTTGACCCGCGACCACAGCTGATTTTTGGTGTCAGCGTCGCTGGCAAAGGGTAAGGTCTTGATGGCGTTGCAACCAGCCAGTGTTTGTTCCGCAATTCGCATCCGTGCCTGCCAGGGGGTGGTATGCAAGGGGTGGTTGTGATGGATATGCAGGTCGAAGACATAGAGAATTTCACCTATGAGTTCGCCATCCACGCGTAGCGTGCCCTGAGTTGCCGCGATGGCTTGCAATTCATCCGCGAGGTGTTGGGGTAACGGCACGACCAACCCCTTGCGGTTGATCCCAATGACGCTATCGGCTTCGGCATGTACGCAACGCCGTTCGCCATCCATTTTTTCCTGTGCTGCAAAGCGATTATCCATGATCAGCACCTGCGCCTCCAGAAGCGTGAGCGGATTGAGCAGTTGCGGCACAAAGTCAGTTTTGCGCACGGCATAGTCCGTGCCTTGATAGGAGACACCAGATACATCGGCGGTATAGCCCTTGGCGATTTTTTCCTTGACCAGCTTGTCGTAAATGTCCCTCGCCTGCGCCAGATCCACTGGTGCCGCCGTCTTGGTGCCAGCCTTCAAGGCACTGCCTCGGCGACCATAGCGAAAGTTGACCAGATTGCCGCCTGCCACCGCGACGATCTCGGTGTGATATTCCTTGTCGCTGCTGCCTTCGGAATAGTAAAGGCTAGTTTTGTCGATTATATTCATAGCGTAACCTATCATTCATCAATAAACTTTTGATGACCCGTCCCCATAGAAGCAGCCTCCAGCTTCACATCTTCATAAATCTCGTCCAACGTCAGGCTCTTGCCCAGACTTTCCAGCAGCAGCGGTTCATCTTGGCCGTTAATGACAAGTTGCCAATCATTCTGCTCATCGCGGCGATAGATTTCCACCTGACGTTTATCCGTGGCGATCAGCACATATTCCCTCAGGCTGGACAAGGTACGATAAGCCAACATCTTTTCTCTGCGATCCGTCCTTTCCGTACTGGGTGAGAACACTTCCACCACCAGACTGGGACGATCTTTGCAATGACTGTGATCGTCAGTCGGATCGCAAGTCACCATCACATCTGGGTAATAAAAAGCTTTCCACGGTTGAACATGCAGTTTCATATCGGATATGAACACGCGGCAGGGGGTAGCGCGCACAAAATCACGTAACTTTGCGGCGACATTCAGTGCGATTAAATTATGCGCCTCGCCCGCTCCTGCCATGGCAAAGACTTCTCCATCGACGTATTCGTAGCGCACCTCGCTGCTTAATTCACCCGTCAGGTAATCCTGTTCACTCAGTCTCGATAACTTCAAGTTGCTCATCATGCTTCCTTTATATTCCTAGCGTTACCAATAAATCAATGAAAATTTTCCGAACCAGAGAAAGGCTATATTTTATCGGATTGATTGTAACTGTTTGAGCCAATTAATAGATTTCCCACCAAACCGACGGTAGATCGGCGAACGGACATGAACGGGAGTGTTGTTCTCTACCCATAGTGCCAAGGTCTTGCGATCACAATTTTGGGGGGATAGCTCGAAATAACGCTCAACTTCTGTAGCCATTTCATCCGCCTGCTGTTGCAACTTCAAAACCGTCTTTTCGACATTGCCGATAAATGTTAAACAAGGTCTACCTCAGGACTCGTTGAGTTATTTTGGCAGGCACTGTGTACCCACAAACCCAGTTCACCGACAAAGTAGGTGTGAAAATCTTCGACTTCGATGTTGTAGACCGTGGTGCGAAATGGGTAACGGTCGGCGGGCTCAGGTTCGTCGATATAAAAATCCGATACGAGTTTATCGTTGTCAAAATAGCGCGGTGTGCCGCCATTAAAGCGTTGGCTCAAATAATTGTTTGGGAGGTAATTTGACGTGCCATCAAATTCCACAAGAAAGCAAAACTCTTCGCTATGGTTAAAAGTGACGACACCGACATTCGGCTCGCTGGGCACTTGAAAAGCTGGAAATGCGTCGCCTATAAAGCATTCTTCCTCATTTCGCCGAGCCAACGTGCGTTCCTCCCAAGATTCGCCCGCTTCAATTACGGATACCCACCCTTTATTTACTGCCCATACCGGGTGGTTAGCCGTCATAAAAAAGTAATCTTCGATTTCAACTTCTTTGCCTTCCACCATATTATTCAAACCAGTCATCCTAGCAAAAATAATCTCTTGATCTTCAGTCACAAACGTCCGTACCACTGGCTTGTACGCGACTTCTCCAGTCGAGTCGCATTTCGACAAAACCCTATCGCCGACCTTGATCTGCTCGATAGGCACGAGCCCCCGCTCGGTCCAAACTGGCGTACCCGCCACAAAGCCGCTAGCATCCTCTTTTTTTGCCATGGTGTTTTCTTTCTATTTTGACGATTGATATAAAGTTGCAGGGTGGATACGCCCTAAAGGGTACAAGAGCAACGCGCATTCACAATCCATAGAATCAATCGGTTATAGTTTGTGCGCTATACTTGCCCATCCTTGTACGATAAAAAACGCCTCGATCTTCCTGTCTGCCGACAGGCAGACACGTCTCCGCGTGAGTAATTTTGTGGCGTAAATTTTCCTTATTGCTTGCCGCAAACTCAAAGAGTTGGCATAGTACATCCTCTCAAATTATCCTGACAACTCATCTCACTGCATACCAATTTACTCGAACTCACGCCTGAAGTTCTGATGGCGCTGGCGAACCCCGGTTTTGTCATTCTCCGAACAAGTGCATTAGCGGGCATCATCAGTAGCAGTTGAATTTCAGTTGTGCTACTATTCATCACATCTGGAGGCTGAATGTCCAAAAAACCCAAGAGTGAAACCCTGCTTGAACAGGAGCGTTTTGAAGTCAAGCCTAAATCTGGCGGCGGAATATTGAGCTACGAGGTATGGGGGTATGTCGAAGATGGCAAGACGATAGTCAGCCGATACAACATCGCCTATATCAATCATGTTATTTTTCAGAGCGACAATGGTCGAGTTCTCGGATTTGATAATGCTCACGACTACCATCATCGTCATTATATGGGCAAGATTGAACCTATTGAATTCACCAGTTTTGAAGCAATACAGGAAAGATTTCAGCAGGAATGGCAAAGCATTATTAATTCGATACGAGGAAATAAACCATGACCAACATCGTAATTCGCACAGATAATCTTGATGGTTTTTTTTCGCGTGCAAAAGATGCCGCGCAAAGAGCTGATCAAGGGGGTCAATTCGATGGCAAACTTACTCTTTCATTTGAAGACCCGCAACAAATGTTTTCCCTTCTTTCCGATTCAAGGCGTCGCCTGATGCTTGAAGTGATGAGCGAACCCAAAACAATCAGCGAGTTATCCAGTTCACTCCATCGCAATCGTTCTGCAATCACTAAAGATGTTGGACTGCTGGAAAAATTGGGTTTGCTGGTATCGCAGCGACAACCCAACCCAGCGGGTCACGGTATCCAAAAGCTTGTACGTTCCGTTGCACCGAGAATCGAGATGGTTGCGACATTGGGAATCTGACTCAACAACCTTTTAGTCAGAGAAGATGGGTGCAGTGTAACGTAATTCATCAGCACTCAGTACACCCTGCCCAATCCTCCTAACAACTCATGTCCCCGCACGCCAATCTACTTGAACTCACGCCTGATGCCCTGATGGCTTTGGCGAACCCTGGTTTTGTCAAACGGGCGCAGAAAGACTTGGCGGCGGGCATGGCACCCACCCTGACTCATGAGGCGGATGGCACGTTGCAAGCACTGTTCGAGGATGGCACGATCACGTCGATTGCCCCCCGACATAGCCTCAAGGAAGCCCGTTGCAGTTGTCCAGCCAGCACGATGTGTCGCCACCGCGTGGCACTGGTATTGAGTTATCAGGCCACGCAAAGCTGTGTGGTCGAAGTGGCGTGGGATCCAGCACTTTTCACCGATGAGATGGTGTCAGGCCATTTTTCACAAAAAGTGATTGAGCAGGCGCGCAAGCAGGCCTTGAGTTTCCCAGTTGCAACCTTAAGCCACAGCGAGGGTGTGCCGCATGTACGTCTGCCGATGTGTAATGTACGGTTTTTTTCACGTAACAACTTGGCTCATGCGCGCTGTGATTGCGTGTCAGGTCACGGTTGTACCCATATCGTTCTAGCCGTTTGGGCCTGTCGTCTGGCGCAGCGCGAACATCCTGATCTCACTGAGGTCACGCTCAAAATACCTCCGTTCGGGTGCAGGGATGAAACCCAGCCGCATCAGGTATTCCAAGCGGATACGTTGGCGTTACGCATTGATATACAATCGTTTTTATGGGACATCTGGCGCGAAGGTTCCTCGCAACCGCTGCTGGCGTTGGATGCGCGCTATCAGCGTTTGCAACAGCGCATTACTCAGCAAAGTTGGACCTGGGTGGGCGCGGCACTGGAACAGATATGGGAAATACTACAGGCGCAGGCGACGCGCTCCAGTCGCTTTGACATCGTTGAGTTATTGGAACAAATCAGCCAGTTATGGGCGAGATTGCATGCGTCCTTGCAGGCGGACAGGCAGACGGACACACATCTGCACACTAAAATTCCCGCCAGCCAGATTCTCGGCATAGGTCAACTAGGCGAAGTGGCTCTCGACCAGTTGCGTCTGATTTCTCTGGGTGCCCAGATGTGGCGTGATGATCAGGACGAGGGCGTGGAAATTGTCTTTGCAGATTCCGATACCCATACGCTGTCGGTATTCAGTCGCAGTTGGCCGAGCAACACGGCAGGAGAATTGCTGAAACGCCGTGTGGCTGGGTCTACGCTGGGCGTACTCGCTGCTGGGCAACTGGTGACCAAATCCGCGAAACGCCGTGCCAATGGCCGTCTGGAATTGGGTGGCACTTCACGCCAGACCAGTGCCATGCCGCTTTCCCCTCATTCTTGGGATGATCTATCGCCCCCGCTCAAATTTGCACAACTGGAAGCCTTGGAGCAATACCTGTGTGATCGCCCGCCTGCCAGCGTGTTGCCCAGCCAGTCAGGCAGCTCGTTTCATGTCATAAACTTGAATGAACTGGCATTGACTGACTGGGCCTGGGATGCGGCGCGACAAACCCTTTTTGCCCAATGGCAAAGCGTGGAAGGCACGGAAATGCGTGCTTTCCTGCCTTACCAACAGCAAACGCCAGGTGCGGTGGATGCACTGGTACGTGCGCTCAAGGGCGAATGGGGAGGCCTGCGCTATATTGCAGGCCGCGTCTGGTTGACTCAAGGCGCAATTGGCTTGCGACCCATCAGCCTCTTGACCGATCAGCGCGCCGTAATATTGGCTTTGGAGCCAGTTCACCCACAACAACTGGCGTTGCGCACCAGCTCTTGGACTGGGGATGCCCGATTTGAACTGTTGAATGAAATGCAAAGTACATTGGGGCAGTTGTTACGCCTAGGGCTGCGTCACGCGTCACCCGCGCAACGCTCACGCCTGACCCTGCAAGCCGAAAAACTCCAAGAAGCTGGATTTCCCGAAGCCGCCCGATTAGCCTATGCGATGTTTGCATCAGATGCGAATCGCGATGAACTGGCGACTGTGTCGATGTTATGCCTGCTATTGCAAGCGCTGATGGCATGAAATGTCTGGCCAACTGCTACAATACCCCTAAAAATTTGACCCCTCTAAACTCGGAGATTGTTCCATGCGGCGATTCGAATACATTGATGACAAGTCATCGAAGTTTTGGCAAGTAAATCAAGTGGATAAAGAGCTGCATCTCCACTGGGGACGAATAGGCACCGCAGGCCAGAGCCAGAGCAAACAATTTGACGACCACGCCAAGGCCGAAGCGGCGATGCTCAAACTGGTGAAAGAAAAAACTGGCAAGGGCTATGTGGAAGTAGGCATTTCCAAATCAAACCTAGTTCAGGCAGCTGCGATACCCGTTGCCCCACTCCCCATCAACGAGGCACTGCCAGTCATACCAACTTCTACTCCAGCCCCGAACGCTGCTCCACCTGAAACAGCTTCTACGCCCCCCATTCATTCCTCCGACAGTGTTGCCATTGAAACTTCCCTGTCCAATCCTGAACCAGTTAGTGAATCTGTTGACCAGCAAACAGAACGGGTGCTATTTAAACTGCTGGGACTCATCGCTGAAAATCAACTTGAATTGGGTAATGCTGGTCTGACCGAGGCGAAGATACGCAGTCTGTGTGAGGTCGGGGAACTGGCGGCTGAACAGGTGAGAATGCAGCTTATCACCTTGTTTGTACTGAATTATGGCTACAAAAATGCCTTATTAGCCAAGGCAGCCAGCAACGCCAGCTTACTGTTACAGATAAAACCAGCCACTCCTCCCGAGTTTCGCGTGTCTGGGCAGGTTCCCCCTTGGATGGAACGAGGCGAGCCGATTTATCAGGACCTCTCGTTTCGCGTGATGGTTCAACTACCTTCCTATCCTTTGAACAGCAGTTATAGACTTACAAACAATCAGATACTACTGGAGCGCGGTTGTGGGGCAGTGGAACATTTTGCCAGTCAGGTCGGCAATGCCTATGTGGGCGGTGGTGAGGAGTCAGGACACGCTTTGACTTGCATCGGCACACCAGAAGCGATTGAAGTTCTGGCAAAAGTCGCTAACACTTGCAAGGCGGGCATGATGCGCTTGCGTCTGGCTATCGAGCGTTGGCCTCTGGCAGCCATGGCTGCCTTATCCCGTTTACAGGCTGGCAACCACAAAAATTCCATTCTGTTCGCACCTGCCCTTGCTCAACTGGTACGCAACTATCCTCAATTAGTGGCGCAAGTTTCACCCTGGCTGGAACCTGCCGCCAATGCTGTTTTGGCTAAACTGCAACTACGCTTGAGCCAAGTCGTTGAAACCGCATCCAATGACGAACTGCCGCCGGTCTTGGCGCAAGCACCCTGGTTGCAACCCCAGCCCGCAAGTCAGCCACTCAAACTGGAACCCCTGGCGCTGGCGGCCGTTGAGGTATGGCAAGAGGATGAGAAAAATACCGCGCTGACCATCAACCAATGGCTAAAAAATCGTCACCAGAATCCAGATATACACAACTATCTGGGAGAGTTGGATATAAATTCAACCTCTCAACCCGCTGATTTTGCACTGGCATTGCAGGCGATCGAAAACGAGAAGCCTGAGGAAATGATTGCTGTATGGCGCAAACAGGCGAAACAAAGGCTTGAAGCCTACGCGCTTGCCTGCCTGCCACCTGTAGTGGCGATCCCTTTCTGGAACACTATCGCCAGAGAGGGGACTTTGATTTACATCAAAAACATATCTTACCTTGCCGCCAAGTTGGGTTTGCCCGCACTACCTGGACTGATCAGCGTGATTACTGGGAACCCTGCGGATCATCTAAGTTACGCCCGCAATTATGGCTGCATTGAACTGGCACCTCTCATTGCACGCACCTTTGTCAAAATCAAAGCCCAGCGCGCCCTTGCCAGAGAATGGTTGCTTCGTTTTCCCGAACATGCGGTTTGTGCATTGATTGCACCTGCCTTGGGCAAGCCCTGTGAAGCACAATATTGCGCCGCATCCGTATTGCGCTGGCTGAATGGTCATGGTCAGACCGAATTGCTGCAACAAGTGGCGCAACGCTATCAGCGCAAGGAGGTAATGGATGCGCTCAACGGCCTGCTCAATGAAAATCCCCTCAACCGTTACCCCGGAACCCGCGCCAAGCTACCCGAATTTTGGTGTCCAAACGATTGGGCGCGTCCCTTGTTAATGAGTGGCAAAGCCCTGCCGGAAGAGGCGCTGAACACCCTGGGTACTATGCTCACTTTTCCCTCCGCGATTGAAGTGTATGCTGGTGTTTTTCAGGTCAAACAGGCTTGCCAGACGCAGAGTCTGGCGGATTTTGCCTGGGACTGTTTCAGTGCCTGGTTGAATGCTGGTGCGTCAGGCAAGGAAAGCTGGGCGTTAACCGCATTGGGATGGTGGGGTAACGATGACACTGCACGCAAACTGACGCCTTACCTGCGCGCCTGGCCAGGAGAATCTGCCCATGCTCGTGCTGTGACGGGACTAGACGTGCTCGCCAATATCGGCAGCGATGTCGCGTTGATGTTACTCAATGGCATTGCGCAGAAATCCAAATTCAAGGGCTTACAGGAACGTGCCAACGAGAAAATTGCCGCCATCGCCGAAACGCGTGGTTTGACATCCGAAGAACTCGACGACAGATTAGTCCCCGATCTGGGACTGGACGAGCGCGGCAGCCTGATACTCGACTTCGGTCCGCGCGCCTTCAAGGTCGGTTTCGACGAAAGCCTCAAACCCTATGTGCGCGAGTGGCTGGAGGGCAAAATGGGGGCGCGCCTGAAAGATTTACCCAAACCAAATAAATCCGACAACGCCGAACTCGCCGACAGTGCCGTAGAACAGTATAAATTGCTCAAAAAAGACGCTCGCACCCTTGCCAGCCAACAATTTCTGCGACTGGAGCGCGCCATGTGCAGTAGCAGACGCTGGCCGTTAGCGGTGTTCGAACAGTTTATCGCCCATCATCCGCTGGTATGTCATTTGGCACGACTGCTGGTGTGGGGCATCTATGTGATGCCGGAAATCGAAATTGGTGACAAAACTGGGGGCGAAACCCGTTATGCGGATTTCGGGGGTGAATTGCACAATCTGTTTCGCGTCACCGAGGATGGCGAATACAGCAATGCGGCAGATGACGGATTTGAACTCCCAAGTGGCGCGCAATACAAAATCGGTCTGCCCCATGCGCTGGAATTGTCAGCAACGCAAACCGCCGAATTTGCTCAATTATTCACCGATTACGAACTGATACAACCGTTCAGGCAACTGGGCCGCGAGACCTATGGTCTCACCACGGAAGAAAAACTCACCACCCAACTCACCCGCTGGCAAGGTCTCAAAGTGCCTACTGGCAAAATCCTCGGTCTGGTTAACAACGGCTGGCGACGCTCGCCAGCTCTCGACGGTGGCTGCATCGGTAGTTTTGAAAAAGTGCTTAACGATCAGCGTGTGATCGAACTGCGTCTGGAGCCAGGTATTATTGTGGGCATGGTGAACGAGTATCCCGAGCAAACCTTGCAGGAACTTATCGTGGGATCAGGTTCAAGTTGGGGATATTCTGACAAACTCGATGCTTTTACCAGTCTGGACGACATCACCGCCAGCGAGTTGATACGGGATATGGAGCGGCTGGGATGATGAAAAACTCTTTAGCCACAGAGATCACAGAGAAGTAGGGTAAGCAGGATGATGACCTGTGATCATTAACTTACAAAAAACAAATAGTTGGATCAATAAGATGAAATGCCCATAGAGACTGCGAAAGTATTTCCTCAGTCTTTGCCTAGCTTTTGGTATGATGATAGCAAGTTATCTACATGAATCTTATAGTAAAATACCCATAAAACACAAAGCTGGTAGCCATCGCAGTGCGACGATGTTATGCCTGCTACGGCAAGCGTTGATGGTCTGAAGTTACTTTGCAACAAACCACGCCATCAGATTCAAGTCGCGCTGTATTTCGCTGTAGGTAATTGCATCCAGTTGTTTCAGCTTGTTTTTATTGTTCAAATACACGCAACCCGTGGTTAGAACGGCTTTGGTGTTGGGTGGACTTCCAACGAACCATTCACCTTCACCACCGACCCACAAGGTGACGGAGAGATCGTCCCCCAACGGTTTGACGAAATGGTCTATCATGCCGCCATCACTACACCCCGATCCCAGCCACGCTGCTCCAACCCCATCAAACTGGCGATGGTCACCTGGCGGTCTTTCCATTCGGGCAAATCAAAGTGTTCGCGATTCTCGGCGGGAAGCAGATAGATGTCGCGCGCGAGTTGTTGAAAAGGCTGAATAATCTGGTAATCAGCCAATACCTGTCCAAAACCCTCCACCAGTACCTCCGACAATTCCAGTCTATGGACGATGCCTATCCGTGCGCCCTCGGGCAGTTCATAGCGATTATCATCCACATCTGCCAGTGTCAGGTCTTCCGCAATGCGGCATGCGTTCAACAATTGATTGTGCGGGTCAAATACGCCCCAGACCAGTGCCTGCGTCATGTGGCGCAACAGCGGATGATGGACAAACAGCGTCATGAATTCATCCTGTTCCCAGCGACGTTGGCTACACATGGCACTTTCCAGACGTTTGAGCTGGGTCGCGGCGACACTCTTGACCTGTTTCTTGATGTCTTTATAGATGGCTATGGATTCATTCGCCGTGGCTTCATCATCCCGGCTGTTAGGCTTGGGCAGGGCTTTGAGCAATTTCCCCGCGCTATCCTCAAGACGCGGCAGCAGCGTTTCGTTAAAGCTCAGGATAAACTGTCGTTCGCCAAAACTCAGTGCCAATTTTCCCTGTTGATTCAAACCCAGATCTGGCACGGTTCTATCCGCCAGCTGCTCCAGCGTCAGTCCGCGCTGTTCCGCCACGGTGTTGACCATGTTTTTGGCCCTGTCTTGCAGGTCGTTGAAACGGGTTTGTTCTGCCAAGGCATTCAGATACATCAGCGCGACATCGCTACCCAGTTGCACCAGCATTTCCATCGCCTCATAGCTACGCGTCCGATTGATTTTTGCCCGCCACTGCCTCAAGGCCATATAGAGTTGTCTTGCGGTTTCATCATTGCCGTTCAAACCCTGAACACCGAACATCCAGCGATCCTTGCTGGTCGTGCCGTTGTTTTGCCACCACTTGAACAATGCCTGTCCCAAGTTCGCCAGCGACTCGGGTGTTACCGCTTCCTGAATTTCCGCAAGACCCACATACGGCTCATCGGGCTTGCTGAGCATCAGGGTCATCAAAACCTCGGACACATGCGATACGGCTATGGCGCGTCCGCCAGCCTTCAGGATCAATCGCGGCAAACCCGCTAGGGGAAGATTTTTGGGCAGTGTGGGCAGCGTGACGGGCAGCACTTCCAGCGGGGAAATGGACAACAACAGCTTCAGTGCCTCACTGGCTTCAGTACCATAACGCGCCGTTTCTTGATGAATAATATCGGCATATCCCTGTCCAGCCAGCCAGTATAGCGACCGTTGTGCGATGCTGCCCATTTTGGCATCGCTGCCGAAAGCCACTGGAATCAGACCGCGTGCGGCAGCGGCGGGATAACGTGTCAGCCATCGTCGCGCCTGGGGTCTGGCCCATTTATTGCGAAAAGCTAACCAAATCATGGGAATAGCGAAGCTATCTGATTCTATGATGACTGTGGGTGTTAAATAACGCGAGGATAAACTTTGTTCTTGAAATGCGCGCAAAATTGCATTGACTGCATGCTCCCCAAAATGTTCAAGCAAGGAATACAAAGGACTCCAGTGAGAATCACTATTTTCATAGGCTTTAATATTTAAAAGCAAAAAGTTTATTTGAGCATGTTTGAGCATGTTTGAGCACCCGTTTTGCCACCTCAGACGGCAATACCAGTATTTCCTCGGTGCAAGCATAGGCATAGGCAGAGGTATAGGCATAGGTACGGGGACAACAAAAATCTTCGCTGCTTATTTCATTGCAACTCAATATTTTTTCAAAGGATTCCGGATTTGCGCCCAATATGTAAAGAGCCTGGTAAGCAACAGACCAATCTGCTGATGCCAACAATTCTTGGTTACCTCTTAATTGGTTACATCTTAAATAGTCTATCAATCTCTGATGAATGCTTTCCGTATAATCACCTGTAATAACGATGTTTTTCCGTGTTTCTTCCGTCCAGTGAATAATGGCCAGATCATGCAGTGGAACCAGTTCCAACTGGGGCAGCGTCGGGATATTGCGTCGATTTTTCCACGGCGGATTACGGATGATGTCGGGCAGCTCCTCCATCGCGGCTTCGGCTACGGATTCAACTGCCAGCAGCCGCGCGAGGGTCTTTTGTTGCACTTCGTCACAAGCGGCTTGCAGCGCTTCCAGCCAATCGGGATGGGCGGTCAACAGTTCCACAATCAGCGCGGCTGCGGGCTGACGCCGACCAGGGTTCAGTGCCAACAGTTTTTTTAGGACATGAATCGGCCAGCGTACAGCCTGCTTCACCACCCCGTTCTTGATGCCAAACAGATGGATATAGGGCAGAAGTTCGTCGATGGATCGATCATGATGAACCATGTTGACGACTCTGAGCAGTCCTTCATGAACATCGTTTTTCTCCAATTTTTCTCGCAGCGGCAGAAAAATACCATCCAGCGCATCCAATTGATACCACTTCAATAACTGCAATCGGGCAGAAAGAAACTCTTCCCATAAGTCATAGGAAGCAGAACGCGTCATGAGCAACGCATAGTTTGCCGCAAAATCGAGTGCCTGATTGAGGATTGCGCAGTTGTGTCGCCCTGGCTCATTCTTGAAAGATGCAAGCTCTTTTTCCATGAACTTGTCCCAATGTATCGCTCCATCTGGTATTGCGTGTAACTTGTCAGTTTTCTTTGCCATTCAAAACTCCTCTTTAAGCGTGAAACACGCGCAAGCACTCGTTTGTCCCCTCGCCCACTTTTGGGAGAGGGTTAGGGTGAGGGGCGTTGCGTACTAAATCATGTGACTACAGCTCAAACTCCCTCATCCCCGGCCCTTCTCCCGCTTGCGGGAGAAGGGAGAAAAGCGTTAACCATAAGCTCAGTACTCCCCCGCTGGCAGCAATTCTCAATTCAAAAAACGCGATCAAATGCGGTTTTCAAGATGAGTTAAAGGTTGTGTAGATACTTATGGGGCGGGAGAAAACCACCTTTTCTAACAAAGGACGCGAAGCTTCACCTTTTTATTTTATGTGATTTCTCGCCAATCAAACCCAGTGTGTTGATCGGCAATGCCTATCCATGTTTCATTACAATTGAGCGCGTGGCTTAAGGCTTGGATTGCGAGTTGTGGTGTGTTGTTTTGCAGGCTCAAATGCGCTGCGATGATATGTTGCAATTGCCCGACCTCTAATTGTGCTAAGAGTTGTGCTGATTGTTGGTTATTTAAATGCCCCAGCCGTCCGCCTATGCGTTGTTTTAGGCTGTACGGATAGTTGCCGTTTTCTAATAAGTCAGCGTCATGATTGCACTCCAGAACCAAGGCATGGCAGCCCGTCAGCATGGCTTCAATATGGGGTATGCTGCATCCTGTGTCGGTTAATACGCCCAAGCGTTTTGCGCCGTCGCTGAACACGAACTGCACGGGTTCGCCTGCATCATGTGGCACAGGGTAGGGTTGAATGGCGACATCGCCGATGTGAAAAGCTTGGTGGGGGTCGATTTCGTGGCAATGCGCAAGGTCGGCAAAGACCTTGGGTTGCGCGCGCCGTGTGCCGTGCGTGAGCCACACGGGTAAATTGTATTTGCGTGCTAACTTGGCAATGCCGCCGCTGTGGTCACCGTGTTCGTGCGTGACCAGTATGCCCGTGAGTTGTTCAGGCGACATGCCCAATCGCGCCAAGCGCAGCAGGCTGTCTTTTAAGCCAAAGCCACAATCCATTAGCAGATGCGTTTGAGCAACGGAAACCAATAATCCGTTGCCTTCGCTCCCGCTGCCTAAAGAGGCAAAACGCATGGCGTGGGCAAGGGTTATTGATTGATGTGCTGGAAAATCGCACCCAACAATTTTTTACTGTTGTTCGTACTCATGCCATCACTGTCGCTCGCCGCCACCTCGCAAGCGGTACCGCCATCTCTGACCGTGACACGGTAACGTGCGTTTTCATCGGGGGTGTCTTTCCAGAATTGCAACTTATCCAATAAGCTGCGCGTGACTTTGGCAGGTCGCACCAAGTAAACCCCTTTGGTGCGATCCTTGTCTTCGATGGTGAAGCCAGATTGTTCAATCGCCAGACCTGCGCGCCGCCAGCTCTTGTCAAAGGCATCTTGAATAATAATCACTTGGCTGCCGTCATAAATTTCTTGTAGCGTTGCCGCACCGATGACACCCGTTGTAGTGATATTGCTTGCGGCAATCTCGGCTGCTTGAGCAGGTTTGCCGCCTAGCCGTACCAACAGGCGTTGCAACATAATGGCTTCTAACTCAGGGTCATTGGCGCGCGCTTGCCATTTGGAGGTGTTTTTATCCGCAGACAGCACTTCTTCCATGCCGCGATGCGTGATGTAAATTTCGGTGCTGGTGCCGTCTTTGCTGCGTTCTAAGCGGGTGCGATATTGATCTCGTTCACCAGAAGAATACAGTCCATCGAACACTTTGCCAATCAGTCCGCGTACGCCATCTTGTGGGATTTTGGCGCGATTTTCCGACCAATCGGTTTCGATCAGCCCAACGGCTTCTTCTTCCGTCTTGATGACTAAGCCATTTTCTTTCCAAAAGGCTTTAACGGTAGGCCAAACGGCTTCGGCTTTGTCATTGACGACTAACCAGCGTTGCGTGCCACTGCGCTCTAAATGCACGCCTTTGACTTCAGGCAGTAGATTGCCCGCAGGGGTTGTGGCAGCGGTCGTGCCTGTGCGGTTGTAGTTGGAATAGGTGGCGACACCACTGCCTTCGCTTTGGGGGATTTTAAAGCGTTCATCGCCAGCAGGCGTGGTCATTTCAGGGGGGACTTCTAATGTGGGTGCAACGGCTGCTCCCGCTTGGTAATCGACACGTTTTCCAGTCAATCCTAGGCTGCTACAACCTGCGACTGAAACCAGTGTGATTGCCGCCACGCCTATGTGCAATTTTTTCATTTTTTCTTCCACAATTAGTTAATAACCCCAGCCGAACGCATCGCTTGTTCGACGATCGCTTGAGCCGTGGGGGACAGAGGGGTCAGTGGTAAACGCAAGGCATTTTGCATCCGCCCCATGCGAGCCACCGCCCATTTGACAGGGATGGGGTTCGCTTCGACAAATAGATGACGATGCAAACTGAGTAGTTGAAAGTTAATCAAGCGTGCTTCTGCAACCCGTCCTGCCAAGGCTGCGGCACACATTTCGGACATCAATTTCGGGGCAACATTGGCGGTCACCGAGATCGTGCCGTGCGCGCCTAGCAACATCAACGCCAACGTGCTGGCATCGTCACCACTGTAAATGGCAAAATCTTTCGGTGCGCGTTGCAATAAATCGCTGCCGCGCGAAATATCACCCGTGGCATCTTTAATCCCCACAATGTTGGAGATTTGTGCCAAGCGCAACACCGTGTCATTGTGCATATCCGCCCCCGTGCGACTGGGTACGTTATACAAAATGTGAGGCATGTTGACGGCTTCGGCAATGGCTTTGAAATGTTGGTACAAACCTTCTTGTGTCGGCTTGTTGTAGTAGGGTACCACGCTTAAGGAGGCATTCGCGCCCGCTCGGTGGGCGAATTGTGCTAACTCAATCGCTTCTTGTGTGGAATTCGCACCCGTACCCGCAATGACGGGAATGCGTTTGGCGACGTGCTGCACCGCCACGCGAATCAGCGTCTCGTGTTCGTGTACATTGACCGTAGGCGACTCACCTGTCGTGCCGACCACGACAATCGCACGCGTGCCTTCGGCGATATGAAAATCAATCAAAGACCGAAATGAATTCAGGTCTAAACTGCCGTCCGCAAACATTGGCGTGACGATTGCAACAATACTGCCCTTAATCATGTTGACTCGCGCATAAATCGTAAAGGGCGCATTCTAACCTAATCGCCGTAAGCACACCAAAGGCTTGCGCGACAAAAATGTATAGACTGTGGAATAATGCCTGCAACCCTGAATCCTATTCACCACTATGTACGCATTGAAATTGAGTGATTTATCCGCAGGCAACCTTGCCACTATCGTGTCTATCCACGCCGAAGAGGCGTTGCACCAACGTCTCTTGGCATTGGGGTTTCGCAGTGGAAAATCCTTAGAAATCATCCGTAAAGCCCCCTTCGCAGGTCCCATCCAAGTGCGCCTTGGCACGACCGACATTGTGTTGCGTCGCAGCGAAGCCGCCAAAATCACGGTATGTCGCGCATGAAACGCATCGCTTTATTGGGAATGCCCAACACAGGAAAATCGACTTTATTCAATCGCATCACAGGCGGGGCGGCACGCGTGGGTAATTGGCCTGGTATCACCGTGGAACTGTTGACAGGCAAAATTTTGCTCGGCGATAACATGGTGGAGATTATTGATTTGCCAGGATTTTATGATCTGCATGGCTTTTCGGATGATGAACAAGTCGTGCGGCATTTTTTGCGTGACAACGTGCCTGACTTGGCGTTGGTGGTGCTAAATGCCACCCAAATAGAACGCCAGATGAGCTTGCTATTGCAACTCAAGTCATTGAATTTAAACGTGGTAGTGCTGTTGAATATGGCGGATGAAGCTCGTCAATTTGGTATTACCATAGATTGCAAAAAGATGTCTGAGCTATTGGAAATGCCGATTTTTCTACTCAGTGGCAAATACGGCACAGGCTACGCCGAAGCCTTGCAGGCGGTCACCAAAGCCTTGCGCTACCCTACGCCTGGCATGGCGGAACAATTACGTAATCAGTTGAAACCAGACGGGCATCTCGAAAGCGAAATGGCACGGGTGTTAAAACAATCCGTCCAAATTCCCACCCAATTGCCCGAAAATATCACCGACAAAGTGGATCGCGTGATGCTGCACCCTGTGTTCGGCTTGCCGATTTTTTTCGCCATTATGTACGCGCTGTTTCAAGGGATTTTCTTTTTTGGACAACCCTTGCAAAGCGGCATCGCCACGGCGTTTACTTGGCTGCGCGACAGCCAGCTTGAACCGCTGTTGTCAGGATTATCGCCCGTGTGGCAAGGCTTATTGCTGGACGGGATTTTTAATGGTTTAGCCACCGTCATGGCATTTGTGCCGATTATCGTGCTGTTCTTTTTGTTTATGGCAACGGTCGAAGACAGCGGCTATTTGTCCCGCGCCGCGTTTTTAATGGACGCGCTGATGGCGAGATTGGGCTTGGACGGGCGCGGTTTCGTGATGTTGCTGATGGGATTCGGCTGCAACGTCCCCGCCCTCATGGGCACACGCGTCATGCGCTCGCGGGCGATGCGCTTGCTGACCATGTTAGTGATTCCCTTTTCACTGTGCTCAGCGCGTTTGCAAGTTTTCGTGTTTATCACCGCAGCGTTGTTTAGCCCAACAGCCGCGCCGCTGGTATTGTTCAGCCTCTACTTTTTTAGCTTCGCCGCCGCCATTCTCACTGCCTTGTTATTTAAAGGGAAATTTCAAAGCACCGAACCTTTTGTACTGGAATTGCCGCCGTATCGCTTCCCCACCACCCGCCAACTCATCATGCGCGGCTGGTTAGAAGTGCAACATTTTTTACGTCGCGCCACCCAATTTATCGTCGCAGGCGTGGTGCTGGTCTGGCTCCTCACCCACATTCCTTTTACTGCCGTCCCCGCAGGTCCCGACACCCTCGCAGGCATGATAGGCAGCGCGCTCCACCCCTTCTTTGCCCCTATCGGCATCACCCCCGAACTCACCATCGCCCTGATTTTTGGCTTCGTGGCAAAAGAAATCGTCATCGGCTCACTCGCCGTGATTTATGGACTAAGCGGCAGCGAACTCGGCAACGCCCTCGCCCACCAACTCGACTGGGTACAAGCCTACAGCTTCATGCTCTTCACCCTAATTTACACCCCCTGCCTATCCGCCATCGCGACGCTTAAAACCGAATCCCAAAGCAAAGCCTACACCCTGTTTAGTCTGGCATGGTCATTGGCACTCGCATGGGGCGTGAGTTTTGTGTTTTACCAAGTGGCGCGGGGGTTGGGGTATTAAACATGCCTGTCGCGAACAACATCATTTATCCTAAAAACCGCAGTTAACCGCTCGCGTGAGCGAAATTTTGGATCAATTTTGGTTTTTTTGGGGGGTCGAGACTGGCAAGAAGTTGTTTTAAATGGTTGCAAATCGCCCCCCAAACGGTG
>JBASWK010000010.1:0-29041 GCA_049276435.1 Gallionella sp.
CTGCTTGCGTTGCCCATGCACTGACCATATGGATCGCGCCAAGTTTAGCCGCTTGATTATAGGAATGTCGTGCCGTTTTACCATCAATTGCGACCACTTCCCCCGCTCCAAGGGCTGCAAAATTTTGGGTCCACGCCACAAAACAGGCTTGCATTTCATCAGGCTTTAACCGCGAAATCACCCGCGCAATGCAGTCATGCGACGGGATGCCATTCTCTAAATCAATCCACCGCCGCAGCCAGTCTTGCTTCTCTTTACCAAACTGAGCAATCCCCTCCCAACCTTCCGCCCCGCTAATCACCGCGCAAATGCTCAACACGATTATGTCTAATAATTTGTGCCACTTATGCCGCTCCACCCGTGGGTCTTTGAGCGACCCAAATGCTTCCTGTATATTTAAACTCATTTTCGCAAACCAAAATATGGATATTATCCTTGTTTTTTAACATTATTTATATGCGGTGGCCCTGGGGTGGAGAGGTCAACGCCTGTGTTGACGGTGGGCGAGCTGGCAGTCCGCCATAAAAATAGCCAAATGATAGGCATGAAAAAAGCCGACTTGCGTCGGCTTTTTGACTACATTCGCGGTTAAGGGCGAATTAGTGTGCAGCAGGAGCGGCAACAGCAGATGCGTCAGCAGCAGGAGCAACAACAGCAGATGCGTCAACAGGTGCTACAACAACAGCAGATGCGTCAACAGGTGCTACAACAACAGCTGGTGTTTCAACAGCAGCAGCAGGAGCAGCTGGTTCTTCAGCTGGTTTGTCACCACAAGCAGTCAAAGCCAACGCCAACAAAGCAACAACAAGAGCGGATTGTTTCATTTTATTTCCTTAAGGTTAAGTATTTTAGGACAGGTTAAAATTTTCGCTTGATTTTTGGCAACTATCTAAACAATCACTTCAAAATCAAAGACGCGACATTCTACCAGTGCGGCACAGAAAATCCAGTCTATTCTCAACTATTTTTACGGAGCCGCTATAGCCCCAATCTGTCTGGGGATAGTGTGTGGTGCGAAGCCGCCCACATCTCTAAAAAACAGGCCTTCAATACGCGCGCTTGGCTGGCATCATATTGTTCAAAAACACCACGTGGGTCATCAAAATGAAAGCGACGGACAGTGTGTGCGTCATCTGCCACCGCAAAGGGCGTGTAAATATGCTGTAAGCTATTGGGGACTTGGCGAATAGTCATCCTGCCAGAAAACTGCCGCAATAACAACATCATACGCGGGCATAACGTTGTCAAATAATGGGTGTCATATACCAAGACATATAGCTTGTGCGCGGGACTCGCGAGCAAAAAACGATGCAACATGCTATATCGAGCCTCGGTATTAAATCCCACGCCCTCCAGATTTCGATCAAAAAAATAAAGGTCGCGCTCGGCTAACTCACATAAAGTGTCAAGTGCGGCACTATATTCTTTGATGCCATCCAACTGGGTATGCTGTAGTAATTTATCCGCCATGATGCGCTCCGTTATTGATTGACCTGCCCAACGAGCAAATAACCATCCAAATACCATCCGTACAAGCATTCACCCAAGGTATCCGTACAGCCTGATAATGCGTTCAAAGTACGTTGATCCGCCAATTCACGCAAGCGGGGATACAATTCTACGTCAGCTTGATGCGCTTCCCCATTCATAAACACCGTGCTGCCGTGACATAACATTTGGGCTTTCAAATCCAGCACGACCCCTTTTTTCTGAATCGCGGTCATGAACTTTGCCAAACTTAACGGACGCTCAGGCGCATCAAAGAAAATATGCGACTTAGGCTCACTCAAATAACAGCCCAAAAAGTTAGCGATATCCTCTTTGTCCCAACGTACTTCTGCAATCGCGGCTGCCACTTGATCCAACATCGCCCCGCCAATTTCAGAGGGATGCGCGGGTGCAGCCAAATCAGGGTCGGCATACATCCCTGGCACACTGATACGATCTTGCAAATACACCAAAAATTGCTCCGCCAACTCCTGATAAGCAGGGGTGCGAAAGCCGATGGAATAGGTCATGCAATCATCTTCGGCGATACCGTTATGCGCACAATGCGGGGGTAAATACAGCATATCGCCCGCTTCTAACACCCACTCTTGCTCCACTTGGAAGTTTTTCAGTATCCGCAGCGGCGCGCCTGCGATGAGTTCTTGATCCGCTTGCGTGGAAATTTGCCAACGCCTGTGTCCCAAGCCTTGCAGCAAAAATACATCATATGAATCAAAATGTGGTCCAACACCGCCGCCGCGAGGCGCGTAGCTGACCATTAAATCATCCAAGCGCGCATGAGGAATAAAATTAAATTCCTTCAATAATTCAGCAGCTTCTGGCAAATAATGATTCACCCCTTGCACCAACACCGTCCATTTGGTTTTGCCAAAATGCGCAAAGTCTTCAGGTTCAAAAGGAGAATGCTGCAAGGCAAATTTGCCACGCGGCTGCGTGACTAAACGGGCTTGCACATCCTCGCCACCGGCCAGCTCCATCAATTGCGCTGGATTTAATAATCCCGCAAAATTCGGTACTGCTTGACGTATCAATAAAGGCTTTTTTTGCCAATAATCACGCAGAAACGTATCAACGCTCAGGTTGCCTAAGAGGGTAGTTAAATTTTTCATGCGCGAATTATAGCTGTGTACGTCTTAATCAGCATGGCAAAAATAAATTTATGTCTTCAATCAAAAACATTTAAAATGCCGCCCCATACCGTCGCTGGCACATCCGAATCTCTCATCGCGACGGCTAGCAGACCGTCAGCCACAAACGCTAAGGGAGAAAGAAAATACTAGCAGTACCTTTTATGGTGAAGGGAAAAGAGGAAAGGGAGAAGGGGAAAACCACCTTTTCTAAACAGAGATGCGAAGCATTACCCTTATCTCTTCCCCTTTATCCCTTCTCTTTTTAATAGGTACATTTAGAATTTCCAACTCCCTAACAACTTAACCCACCTCAAAAGGAATCGACATGAAAATCACTAAAGATGCTGTTGTCTCGCTACGCTATACCTTAGTGGATGCTAATACCAACGAAATACTAGAAACCATGGAAGAACCCATTAGCTACCTGCACGGCGGTTATGACGGCATTTTTCCTTTGGTTGAAGAAGCTTTACAAGGCAAAAGTACGGGCGACACCTGCTCGGTCACTTTGCAACCCGATGACGCATTTGGCGAATACGACCATGATCTTGTAGAAGAAGAAAACATCAGCTCCTTCCCCAAGGATATTGCAGTTGGCATGCAGTTTGAAGGCGGTCCAGAAGATTCGGACGATGAAGATTTTATTCTCTACACTGTGGTGGCTATTGATGGTGAAAATGTCACCGTCGATGGTAATCATCCGCTGTCAGGCAAAACACTGACGTTCAACTGTACCGTCACAGGGGTACGCACGGCGACCGCTGAAGAATTGGAACACGGTCACGTACATGACGGCGAAACCTTGCACTAAAATTTAGTGCGATCTTCGCACTTTAAGCGGGAACCAAACAGGACAGGGATTCAATTCCTGTCCTGTTTGCGTTACAACCGCCGTCGCATCACCATGGCTACGCCGCCCCGTTCATCGCCCTTTCCACCACTTTTCTGGTCAACTTTGCGGAAAATAATTCAATAAAATCGTAGGTATAGCCACGTAGATATTCATTTTTGCGAAAGGCAATGCGGGTGGTGCTAGGTTGAAATAAGTGGTTGGCGGGGAGCATACGCAGGTGTTGGTCTCGCTCTGGCACAAAGGCAATGTTGGCCAAAATACCGATCCCTAGCCCCAAATCTACATAGGTTTTAATCACATCCGCATCCATCGCCGTCAACGCAATATTGGGCGTAATGCCCGCTTCGTCAAAGGCGGCGTTGATTTTGCCGCGTCCGCTAAAGGCAAAGTCGTAAGTGATAATCGGGTATTGCGCAATTTTCGCTAAGGTCAGTGGCGCGTCGCTCAGCAAAGGATGGTCGGGCGGGGTGATGACGCAGTGATGCCATTCGTAGCAGGGCAGGGTAATCAAATCGGGGTAGTGCATCAGACTTTCCGTGGCGATGGCGACATCTGCTTCGCCCTTGAGTACCTGCTCGGCAATTTGGGTCGGGTTGCCTTGATGCAGGGCAAGTTGCACCTTGGGATAGCGGGCGATGAATTGCTTCACCACGGGTGGCAAGGCATAGCGCGCTTGGGTATGCGTGGCGGCAAGGATGAGATGCCCCGTGTCTTGCGCTTGGAATTCCTCGGCAACTTGTTTGAGATTTTGGGCATCATGCAACATCCGCTGCGCAATCGCCAAAATCCCTTTACCAGGCTCGGTCATCGCCACGATGCGTTTGCCATTACGCACAAAAACCTGCACCCCCAGTTCCTCTTCCAACAGCTTGATTTGCTTGCTAATGCCAGGTTGAGAGGTATAAAGCGCATCCGCCGCCCCTGAAACATTCAAGCCTTGGCGCACGATTTCGTTTAAGTAGCGGAGTTGTTGGAGGTTCATTTTTGAGTCCTGTGAAGGGGGTAGTCGAGAAGGGAGAAGAGGGAAGGGAGAAGGGAGAAGAGTAGTGAGGGTAAGACAAGGGCACACAGTATGGGATTAAATTTCCCTAAAAACCTGCCATTACCCACGCTTTTTCTCTTCCCCCTTGTCCCTTCCCTCTTCCCCCGTTCTCTTTTCATATTCCAAAAAGAAATATCATAATAACATTAAAGTATTTAAATATATAACGCTATCCTCGTAGAATGCGCACCATTCAAGGAGTGGACAAAATGGATGTTTTATACACGGTATCTGGATTTTTAGTGGGGCTGATTGTCGGGGTGACGGGCGTGGGCGGTGGGTCGTTGATGACTCCTTTGTTAGTGTTGTTTTTTGGCGTGTCACCTGCGACCGCCGTGGGAACAGATTTGCTCTACGCATCATTGACCAAATCACTGGGCGGCTGGGTACACGGCAAACACGGTACGGTGGATTGGAAAGTCGTGGTTTTACTGAGCTTGGGCAGTTTGCCCGCCGCCATCACCACGATTTTGTTGTTGAAATACTTAGCACTAGATGAGAAAACCTTACGCGGTGTGATTACAAATGTCTTAAGCGTAGCGTTGCTCGCTACGGCTATCGTGCTGCTGTTTAAAGACCAGATACAAAAATTAGGGCGTAGCCACGATGGCACGGTTTATGAATTACACCATCGCTACTTGCCTGCGGCGACCATTGCGACAGGGGTGGTAGTAGGATCCTTGGTGACCATTTCTTCCATAGGTGCGGGGGTATTGGGCACGGTGGCGTTATTGTTTCTGTATCCGCGTATGTCGGCGGTTAAAGTGGTGGGGACGGACATCGTGCATGCCGTGCCGCTCACCGCGTTGGCAGGAATGGGACATTTGGCGTTGGGGACGGTGGACTTAGTGTTGTTGGGCAGTTTGCTGCTCGGTTCTTTACCTGGGATTTATATCGGCAGTCATTTGAGCGCGAAAGTCCCTGAAAAAGTATTACGCCCGCTATTGGCCGTTATGTTGCTGATTATTGGATTGAAGATGGTGTTTTATAAGTAGTTTTTAGTCGTTAGTCTCTAGTCGTTAGTTGGTAGTCGTTAGTCGCTAGTTAGTGCATGAGTAAAGCTGTCATTGTTAAATTTATTCAAATAGATGCACAAAAAAATGCACTCCAACCAACTACCAACTACCAACTAGCGACTACCAACTACCAACTACCAACTACCAACTACCAACTACCAACTAGCGACCAGAAACTGCCAAACAAATTTTACGAAGGAGCTTCACCATGACTGCACACACATTGACCGATTTACCTGAAATTGATCGTTTTGAACAAGCCATCGCCACCTTTGATGCGGGCGAAATTGATGTGGATCGTTTTACTGCGATTCGCTTGCAATACGGGGCTTATGGTCAACGCCAAGTCGGCGTGAATATGTTGCGTATCAAGATCCCTGGTGGTCGGCTGAATGCAGATCAACTGGATGCCGTGGCGGACATCACCGCGACCTATTCGCAACGCGGCATTGCCCATATCACCACCCGTCAGGCGATCCAGGTACACTTTATTCCACTGGCAAAAATGCCCAGTGCGATGCGTCACATTGCCAAAGTGAATCTCACCAGTCGTGAAGCTTGTGGCAATGCGGTGCGTAATATGACGGGCTGTGCATTATCGGGCGTATGCCCCAAAGAACATGTGAACATTGCTAAGCACATTGATGGCGCGACGCTGCACTTTTTGCGTAATCCGCTGAATCAACAATTGCCCCGTAAGTTCAAAATGAGCTTTTCAGGCTGCGAATCCGATTGCGCACAATCTTTGTTGCACGATGCAGGCGTGGTGGCGGTGCAGAAAGACGGGCAACACGGCTTTATGGTTAAAGCGGGCGGCGGTTTGGGACACAAACCACGCGAGGCAATCGTGGTGGAAGAATTTATTCCCGAAAGCCAATTGTTGTTCTCGTTGGAAGCTTTGGTGACCTTGCATAACAAGTATTCGGATCGCACCAAACGCGCCAAATCGCGCATTAAATTCTTGGTGGAAAAATTTGGCGCAGCAGGTTTCGTTGAAAAATATCGCGCGGAATTTGAACGTACCCGTCAAGCCTTGGCGGATCAACCGTACCCGCAAGGTGAATGGCGTGAACCAACGGGGCAAGTTTCTCCAGGTTCAGGTGCGCCACGGGCATTGTTTGCCCAGCATCAAGCGGGGCTGAGCGTGTTGCCCGTGGCGTTGCCGATTGGCGATTTGACCCCCGTACAACTGCATGGCATTGCGGTGTTGTTGCGTGCGCATGGCTTAGACGAAGTGCATACCACACAGGATCAAAACCTGATTATTTTGAATGTGTCACAAGCGGCGTTGTCCCCATTGCGTGCAGGATTGGCGGCGTTAGGATTATACGAACCTCGTGTGGGCGACAATGTGGTAGCTTGCCCTGGAACGTCTACTTGCCGTTTGGGTATTACCGCCAGCACCGAAATCGCGCCCAATTTATCAGGCGGCAAAGGCGATTTACGTATTCGTGTATCGGGTTGTCATAACGGTTGCGCACAACCTGAAACAGGTGACATCGGCATTTACGGCGAAGGGAAACGTTTACATGGCAAGTTGGTGCCGCATTATCAGATGTACTTTGCGGGCAATGGCATGGGCGGCGGTGCGTTGGCATTGAAAGGGCCGACACTGCCTGTGGCACGGATTAAGCAAGCAATCGAACGTGTGCAGCAAGCGCATTTGGACAGCGGCGAAACCAGCTTTTTCACTTGGGCGCGGGCGCAAGCACCTGATTATTTCAAGCAATTGTTGGCAGATTTAGCAGAAGTCCAAGCGGAAACGCTCGCCGAAGTGATGCGCGATTACGGCGATACCGCTGATTTCCGTGTATTGCAATTGGGCGGCGGCGAATGCGCAGGTGCCTCGCAAGTGTTGATCGGCGCGAACTTCTTTGAAGCGGCGCACGAGCGTGAATACCGCAATGCCTTGGTTTTTCAACGGAAATATGCCGAAGCCGCCGTGTGTAACGAAGCGATTTTGCGTTTGCTAGGTTCAGGTCTCGCGCAATTGTTAGGCGGTATCCGTCAAGAGGCGTTGCTGGATTTAGGCACGCAATTAACAACCTTGGTACCGAATGAACTGGCAAGTGAGTTCACGGCGGTGGTGCAGGGTCTGGCGAATGCGAGCGACATTGACGTAGCCGATTTAGATAAATTATCAGCCGCAGTGGATCGTTGGACGGTGAATGCCGCCACGTTTGCCACGGCACACGATGCACAATTAGATTTATCGGAGGCGTTGCCAGTATGAGCTTAGATGATAAAGTTGCCGCAACCTTAAGGGTATTGCAGCAAGCGACACAAGATTTTAAAGAAGTGTGTTTTGCCAATAGCTTGGGCGCGGAAGACATGGTATTGACGGATTTAATCGCGCAACATCAGCCTGATATTTCGCTGTTTAGCTTGGATACAGGTCGTTTGCCTGCTGAAACGTATGACTTGATTCAAACTTTGCGTAACCGATATGCGGTGAAGTTGCATGTGTATTTTCCTGATGCGATTCATGTGGAAAAATATGTTGCTGAACAAGGTATTAACGGGTTTTACGAGAGTGTTGAGGCGCGCAAAGGGTGCTGTTATGTGCGTAAAGTCGAACCCTTGAAACGCGCTTTGGCAGGCAAAGGGGCGTGGATTACAGGGATGCGCCGCGATCAAGCGGTCACGCGCGGTAGTTTGGCGGTATCCGCTTGGGATGAGGAACACGATTTGCAGAAATTCAATCCGCTGTTAGATTGGACAAATGCCGAAGTGTGGCAATATATCAAGCAAAATGACGTGCCTTATAATAAGTTGCACGACCAGTTTTACCCCAGCATAGGCTGCGCCCCCTGCACCCGCGCCATCTCCCCAGGCGAAGATATTCGGGCAGGACGCTGGTGGTGGGAAAGCGCGGAACATAAGGAATGTGGGCTGCATATCGCCAGTCGAACGCCGACAGCGGCACAATGAACAAACTCCTTCCCCCTAGCAGGGGGAAGGGTGGGATGGGGGTTGAAAGTTTGCATCCGTGCGAGGATTTCAACCCCCACCCTAACCCTCCCCCTGCTAGGGGGAGGGAATCCACGAATTTGGCAAGATTAAAAAGAGAAAATACCATGAGCAATCATAATTTTACCCATTTAGATGCGCTGGAAAGCGAATCCATCCACATCATGCGCGAAGTCGCGGCGGAATGTAAAAATCCCGCGTTGCTGTTTTCGGGCGGCAAAGATTCCATCGTGATGTTGCGCTTGGCGGAAAAAGCCTTTCGCCCTGCGAAATTCCCGTTTCCGTTGGTGCATATCGACACCGAGCATAATTTCCCCGAAGTCATCGAAACCCGTGATTTATTGGCGGCACAACTGGGCGAACGGCTGATCGTGCGCTCGTTGGAAGGCTCGATCAAAAAAGGCACGATTGTGTTGAAAAACGACACGCAAAGCCGCAACGCCTTTCAATCGGTCACGCTGCTGGAAACCATCGCAGAATTTGGTTTCGATGCCTGCATGGGTGGGGCGCGACGCGATGAAGAAAAAGCCCGCGCCAAGGAACGGATTTTTTCCTTCCGCGATGATTTCGGGCAATGGGACCCGAAAAATCAACGCCCTGAATTGTGGGATGTGTATAACACCCGCGTTCATGCGGGCGAAAATATCCGCGTGTTCCCGATCAGCAACTGGACGGAAATGGACATCTGGCAATACATCGCCCGCGAAAAATTGACCATCCCCAGCATCTACTACGCCCACGAACGCGACGTGATTCAACGCGCTGGCGGCATCATGCCCGTGTCGCATCTGGTGCAACCGCAAGCAGGTGAAACCGTGGTGACGAAAACCGTGCGCTTCCGCACCGTCGGCGACATCACCTGCACCTGCCCCGTGGAATCCGATGCGCGCAACGCCGAAGAAATCATCATCGAAACCGCCACCACCCGCATCACCGAACGGGGTGCTACGCGGATGGACGATCAGACATCGGATGCGTCGATGGAATTGCGGAAAAAAGAGGGATATTTTTGAAAGGCAGTCGTTAGTTGGTAGTTATTAGTCGTTAGTTATTAACCGCAACGACCACTTCCAACTAGCGACTAGCAACTAAACAACGGTTCTATGTGATTTATAGTGGGCGAAACAAGACCCCCTCCCCTTCAAGGGGAGGGCTGGGGTGGGGATGGGGTAGAGATAAAGGCAATCATCGGCAGACAGCTTCAGCGGACATTGCGCAACAGGAAATACGGTTATGGCAACGGTTACACAACGGGTCATTGGCTGTAAATTCCGCCGCCAACATCCGTAGCCAGATAGCTTTACAGAACGCGGCGGTTATACCCCATCCCCACCCCAACCCTCCCCTTGAAGGGGAGGGAGATTGCTCACTTGTGCCACGATGACCCACGATGATTCACATAGAGCCCTAACGACTAACAGCTAACAACAAGGTTATCACCATGAATACAACCACCCAACTCCTCCGTTTTATCACCGCTGGTAGCGTGGATGACGGGAAAAGCACGTTAATCGGGCGATTGCTGCACGATTCTAAGTCGATTTTTGAAGACCAATTGTCGGCGATTTCTAAAACCAGTGAAAAGCGCGGCATGGCGGCGGTGGATTTGTCGCTGTTGACCGACGGCTTGCAAGCCGAGCGCGAACAGGGCATTACCATCGACGTGGCGTATCGCTACTTCGCCACGCCGAAACGCAAATTTATCATCGGCGACACGCCAGGGCATGAGCAATACACCCGCAATATGGTGACCGCCGCCAGTACCGCCAATTTGGTGGTGATTTTGGTCGATGCGCGTCGCGGCGTGCTGGTGCAAACCCGCCGCCACACCTATTTGGCGAGCTTGGTCGGCATCCCGCACATTGTGTTGGCGGTGAACAAAATGGACATGGTGGATTATTCGGAAGCCGTGTTTAACGCCATCTGCACCGAATATCGCCAATTTGCCGCGCAACTGGGGCTGAACAATATCACCTGCATTCCGCTGTCCGCGCTGGTCGGCGATATGTTGGTGGATAGAGGCGATAACCTGAACTGGTATCAAGGCACGACCTTGATGGAATTGTTGGAAACCGTGGAAATTGACAATGACTTAAATACCACCGATTTCCGCTTCCCCGTGCAATGGGTTTGCCGCCCCCAAACCGAGGAATTCCATGACTTCCGTGGTTTTATGGGGCGGATAGAATCGGGTGAAGTCGCGGTCGGCGATGCCATCACCATCCAACCCAGCGGACGCACCACCACCGTCAAAGAAATCGTCACCTACGACGGCAAACTGCAACGCGCCTACGCCCCGCAATCCGTTGCCATTACCCTGACGGACGAAATCGACATTTCACGCGGCGATATGTTCGTCGGTGGCGGCTCGCAACCTCAAGTCGCCAAAGAATTTGCAGCCATGCTGTGCTGGCTGTCCGAAACCCCGCTGGACAAAAATCGCAAATATGTGATTAAACACACCACCCGCAGCGTGAAATGTATCTTCACCCGACTCGACTATCGCGTCGATGTGAACACGCTGGAACAGCACGCGGTGACCACGTTAAATATGAACGACATCGCCCGCGTCGCCATCAAAGTCCAACAACCGCTGGTATTTGATGCCTATTTGCAAGACCACGGCACGGGGAGTTTTATTGTGATTGATGAAGCGACCAATAACACGGTGGGGGCAGGGATGATTGCGTAAGGGGCAATGGGTAGGATGGGTAGATAAGCGCATCATATAAATATAAATGAAATTAATGCGCCTGTCGGCATATCCTGCTCGCTAATACGAGGGCAGTAGTGAGGTGCAATATGTTAGGAATTGATTTGAATGGGTGCGGAAAAGTAACTGGCGACGCTTTTTGAAAATACGAGCAAACCTGCCGACGCTAGGTAGGTAACCGACATGACAAGGAGGATGATGGATTTCTCTGTTCCACTGGGACCCGTAGTAATTGCGAAAACGGCGATTGCTCCGCCCAGTGCTAGCAAAACCACAAATATCCAACGTGCCCAGTTCTTCCCTTTGAACAGGAACCAACAAAGAGCGCCATTAATGCAGAGCCTGCCGATGTCCTTAGGCTCTGGTGATGGGAACCAACTAAGCACCGAGAGTACGAGGATGGCGGTGATAATTGACAGGACAATTTTCTTGGCGGAAGAGTCGAGCATTAAAATTCCTAACGTTAAATAGACACCCTAAAAAGGGTCATAAAATACACCTTAAAGGTGTATAAACTGGAGATTATTCTGTAGTGCATTGTTTATATTGGGATTAAAAACAATAACGCGCCCCAACTTTTCCAAAAAAAACACCACCCTAAAATCCCCCCTTGCGACTGAATCGCGGGCGGAATTAGACACGTTAATTCCGTTCCGTCGCAATCTGCTTTTTGCCATCGGGGGATTACCGCAATTCTCAATTCAAAAAATCCTGACGTAGGTCGGGATTTATCCCGACTTTCACATCAAGGTAGGGTACGCTGAAAGTCGCATCTTTTTGAATTAAAAAGAAAAGATGCGCCTGTCGACACATCCTACGCGCTTTTTGGATATGCGTTCCCTAACGCAAATTGAGAGGCAGCTCGCTGCTGGGTTATCCCGCTCGAATGACGAGTGATGCTACTGACTGCAACTACCTTTTTTAGCAAGCTCCAACTTAGCAACCGCTTCTTTACCTTTTTCTCTATCCACAAGCTCGATACCTGCGCCCCCAACAAAAGCACCCATCCTTATATATTGCCGAATGAAGTAACTTTGACCATTCTCTACTTTCAATAGCAAATCATTTGGGGAGAATTCTGACTCGGTAGATACTTTATGCTCTATACCACCCGCCACTTCTTCGTAAAAGAAAACATTAGGTGCGGTCTCACCAAGACACCCCCCATCGACCCAGACATCTTTTTTCAACGCTCCGCCAAAAGTACCCGATCGGTAGATATACAACCCAGCCTTGTCGCTTGATGGAGGCGTAAATTTTTTTGCCATATCCGACTTTTCCTTACTCTCCATCGGGACCGATGCGCAGCCAGCTAACAGTGAAATCGTAAAAACAGCGAAAGCGAGTTTTCTATACATTTTATTTCCCTTCTTGTGATAAAAATTGCCTAACGTAAAAGTGAGGAGCTGCGCGTTTTTGCGCAGTTTGAATTCAAAATAGATGCGCCTGTTGGCACATCCTACGCGCTCCTATTCAAAAGCACCGCCCTAAAATCCCCCTTGCGACTAAATCGCGGGCGGAATTAGACACGTTATTCCGTTCCGTCGCAATCTGCTTTTTGCCATCGGTGGATGGTCTAATGGCAAGCCTTCCCTACGCTTGCTCACTCACCAAAACTTTCATGGCGGCTTTAGCCAAAAATCCACTTCTGGTCTCGTGGCTGCCTTGGGTGTATGCGTCGATTTTATGCAGCAAAAAGCGTGGCAGGCTGATATTGACGCGCTCTGGTTTGGTATCCAGCGTCATTTCGTCCACCTCCACGATCAGCCAATACGCGCCTTGGTATTCTGTGTGGGCAACCAAATCTTCAAGCCGTGAAGGCTGAATATCAACTGTTTCGCCCAACTCAATCAGTGTTTGAACATGGCTGGTAATGGCGAGTTTGGTGTTTTTAACCGCCATCTCCATGGTGTCACCCCAAGAGTGGCAACCTGGAATGTCGGGCACAATCACTCCAAACACACTGTTGGGGTCTTTATGAATCGCGATAGGTAATAGCATGTTATTCCTTAAAATCGAGAAAATTCGTCGCCGTCTTGAGGCGTAAATTTATTTCAGTCCCGCTTGTTTGAGAATGCTGTTTGCCGTCCCCGCAGGCAAATCTTTTTTGGGGTGCGGCACGGTGACCAGCCCACTTTTGACGGGATGTTTAAAGTGGTGGTGGCTGCCGTTGATTCTTTTAAGCTCCCAGCCATCCAGCTCAAGTTTTCTAATCAAGTCTTTTGAGTTCATTTTTAAACATCACGCTTTATGGATTTCACTTACACGACATCATCATTTTCTTGGGTATTTTTGTGTAATTATACACACAAAAATGACTTCATACGAAGCCTGCATATAAGCTAAAGGGGGCAGCTTTGCATTATTTTTCGCATGTCAATTCTCCTATTCAAAAGCACCACCCTACCCCCTTGCGACTGAATCGCGGGCGGAATTAAACACGTTATCCGTTCCGTCGCAATCTGCTTTTTACCATCGGGGGATTACCGCAATTCTCAATTCAAAAAATCCTGATGTAGGGTGGGTTGAGCGTAGTGAAGCCCAACGTTCACCGTGCAAGCATGATTTGTTGGGCTTCGCTGACGCTCAACCCAACCTACAAAACCTGCGAATTTTCCGCATTTCAATGCTTCTTATTTAAAAGCATCCTTAAATCTCCCCTTGCGACTGAATCGCGGGCGGAATTAGACACGTTATTCCATTCCGTCGCAATCTGCTTTTTGCCATCGGTGGAGAGGGGGCGGCGGGGGAAAGGGAATTAAAATTGTGTAGATACTTATACCTCTCACCGTGACGGGTGTGATGCAAAACATCGACAGGCACGCAGATGATTTCACGGATTAAATTTGTTCATGGTTCGACTGGATCAGCACGAGCGGGGGATGAAATCAGCATTTCCTGAGCCGCCTGCCTCACCTTGTCCCGATAAAACAAATTCCACGTTTCAAACGGGTAGATTTTGCCGTTGGGTTCGACGAAGTGGGTGCAAGAACGCTTGACTGCGCCGAGGTCAAAATCGTATTTGTCCATAAAGCCCATCACCACGATGCGGAACACGTTGTCGTAGCCGAGTCCTTCGCTTTGGATGCGCGGTAAGCAGCACAGCAGGGTTTGCAGATTGTCGGTGGTGCGCTCGCTGCACGCATCCAGCGAGAATAATTTGAAAAACGCGGCTTGCAGCGCGGGGGATTTCTCAAAGGTGATGGTGTTGTTCACGCCTTGCAGCAACTCCTCTCGCGGCAATAAACCTGTCACGGGCAAAATTTTGTCGCCTAATTTGATGCCATAGCCGATGCAGATATTTTCGGGATGGCAGGGCAGCGGAATCATATCGGCATCGGTAAACGGATTGTCTGCTTCGATGATGCGGGTGCGAATTTCGCTTAAGCTAATGCGCTGTTCGGGCGTGGCGTTGTCGTTGCGCCCCGCGTCTTGCACGGGTTGAAACGTGATGCCGCGCACGCATCGCCATTGCTGCGCAAACTTGATTAGCTCGCCGATTTCCGCATCATTTACGCCTTTGCGAATCACGCACACCAAGGTGGTGGAAAGGTTGTGTTTTTCCAATTGTGCTAAGGCTTGCAGGCGAATGTTGCGCATATCCTGCCCACGAATGTTTTGCAATGCGGCGGCTTGTAGCGAATCGAATTGTAAATACACTTCAAAGCCAGGTTTCAGCGTGGCTAAATCAGCGGCGAGTTGCGGATCGCGGGCGAGGCGGATGCCATTGGTATTCAGCATCAAATGCCGAATCGGACTGGCTTTCAGGCGGCGCAAAATGTCCATCAATTGCGGGTGCAACGTCGGTTCGCCGCCCGAAACTTGCACCAAATCAGGCTGTTGCTCGCTCGCCAATAAGGTCGATAACATCTTTTCAATGTCGTCCAAACTGCGCGCATTGCCTAGCTTCGGCGCGGAATTGGCGAAACACACGGGGCAGTGCATATTGCATTCGTCGATAATTTCAAACAGTGCGAGGCAAGAATGTTGCTCGTGGTCGGGACACAAACCGCAGTCATGCGGACAGCCGCGCTGCACCTCGCTTTGAAATGTTTCGGGCATGTCCCCTGGTTTGAGGTATTCCTTGCAGCGTTTGAAATAAGCGATGTCGGTCGAAACCAGCGTCTTTTGCACGCCATGTTCCAAGCAGCGTTTTTGGTAATACACCTTGTCGTGCTGGAACAAAATTTTGGTGGGCACGACCGCCAAACAGACTTCGCACAAGGATTGGGTGTGCCCGTAAAACAAATAGGGGCGGGCTTTAGGCGGCATGGTGGGTACTCCGTTTGAGCATAAAAAGGGCGTAAAAAATTAAGCCTAAGCTCAATAAGTGGAATAAATTCAGACTGCCGAACACAGCGGCGTAGGGCTTAAAAAACTCCCACGCAAAACGTTGCGCGGCATACACCAACACAAATAGATAAAAACCTTGGCGCAACCAAAATTGTGGCTGGCGCGGATAGTGCAGCAATAAACCAATTAAAAACAACAGCATGGTTGCCGATTCATAGAGCTGCACGGGATGCCGCGCCACGCCGTCGCCAAAATCCACGCCCCACGGCAGGTTGGTCGGCACGCCGTAAGTAAAATCCGCCAAGCCGCCCAAAAAGCAGCCGATGCGCCCGACCACGATTAACGCGATTAAACCTGGCACAAAATACAGCCCCGTGGAATGACGAATGCCCGCGAAAAATTTAAACCCCTCCGCCGCCACAATCGCCCCAAACACCCCGCCCAGCATACTTTTCGCCAACCCACTTTGCCCTGACAACCACACATTCCAACTACCAAATAACACACTCCCACCGACCAAGCCCAGCAACAAGGCGATCAAATAATAGTGATATTGCGATGGGTCGGAGATGCCAGCGGGGCGTTCCAAGGCATAGCGGCGGCGAAACCAAGTGCTGAGCAAATAGCCGCAGAGTAGGGAAAGGAGGTCGAAGAGGGAATGGAGGAGCATTTATTTTGGAAACCAAAATAGGAAGAAACATCCGCCCAAGGCAACAAATGTCATGCCGATGCTGATAAACGTGACGCGCAACAGCAGTTCGGAAATCGGTTTTTCACCAGCACGAAAATCTGCCGAGACTTGAGACAACAAATGAAACTGCACAGCCAGAATAATGAATTCCACGAAAGACCAGATGCCACCGCCATTGAATAACGTCAGAAAAGTGGCAAGCCCCAAGATGAAAGATGCCATTTTGCCGAAACCATGCACGAACAAAAACACCAATCCCCCCCATGTTGGATATGCACATAAACGCTTCTCAGAGGTCATCGCCACCGTTCCTTATGGTTAGTTTTAACATTTACATGGCGACGTGAATTTCGCTCATAGGAATCGCGGCGCAACCCAAACTGGTAATCATAGGCATGATGATACCTGTCCATGTAGCCCATAGTAGAAGCTCAGAAACTGATTGTTCTTTGTGCAAAAAATAACGCGCTGTTTGAAGTAACACATAACCTTGAGCTAAAACAACCAATAAATTCCACGTCGCGATAATCCATGCTTCTTCAGTTACGGTGAAAAACACCAAAAAGACAAACAGCAAAAACCACAACAGACCAAGCAACCACAACACCCAGAAAATAATCGTACTGAGGATTGAGTAAGTATTAGTTGCGGGTAAGTCATCGTTAGGTATCATCGTTCCCTTCCTTGAAGACTATCCCGCCAAGCGCGGTGCAGAGCTGGTAAACATGCTACATCCGCCAAAAGCAATCATCGGCATAGCGATACCTGCAAAAGCCGCCCAAAGTAGCAGTGCGGAAGGTGGCTTTTCCCTGCGCAAAAAGTAACGCGCTGATTGAATTAACACATAACTTTGTGTAAGCACGACCAATAGATTCCATAGTGCAATTTGCCATGCCCTTTCAGATGCCATCATTACAAAGAAAAAAATGAACAACAAACACAACATCAATCCACCCATCCACAATATCCAGAAAATAATTTTGGTTACGATGGAATAGGGTTGTGTGGTGGGTAAGTCATCGTTCAGTGCCATCGTCGCAACTCCTTATTTAATTTGTTATTATTGCATGCCTATCTGAAAAGCGTTCCTGATTTGACTAAGGTCGCAGGGAAATGCGTATCTTTTAAAACGTTCAATATAATCAATTTATTGGAGTTATGGTGGGGTGTCCCTAGTGAAATATATCATCATAGAAACGCTTTTCAGATAGGCATTTATTATTGACTAACTGGACAGCCAAACGCCCAACAGAGTACATCCTCCCGTGGCAATCATGGGTACACCCAAGCCGAGAAATACGACCCCAAGAAGCAGTTGTGACATTGGTTTTTCGCGGTGCGACAAGTTTTGTGCCAATTTAACCAAGCCATAACCTTGCCCGCCAGCCACCAGGAAACTCCACACGGCGAGCGGCCATGATTTGCTCAAAAGCATAGAGGGAGAGAAGAGGAATATCTGCACGCAAATTCCCATCCCCAATAACCACCACAGCCAAAAAATCACTCGCTGCGCGGTGGAATATGGAGGGATGGAGTCACTCATGGTAATTGTCCCTCGGTCAGTCGCCGATTACGCCCGCCGCCAAGTTGTCCCTGTCGCGCTGTCTTCTAGCACGATGCCTGCGGCGAGTAAGGCTTTGCGTATATTGTCGGCTTCGGCGTAGTTTTTAGCTTGTTTGGCTTCGATGCGGGCGGTGATTTGGGCGGTGATGGCGGCATCATCCAAACCATCTTCGGGTGCGCCGCTTTGCAAAAATGCCACGGGGTCGCGTTGTAGCAAGCCCAATACACCTGCCAAGGCTTTGAATTGGATGCAATTATCTAGCGTAGGGTTGCGATTGACTTCGTTGGCGAATTCAAACAAAACGGCGATGGCTTCTGCGCTGTTGAAGTCGTCATCCATCGCGGCTTGGAAGCGTTGGGCGTGGGGTTCTTGCCAATCAACGGCACCCTCACCTGCTCCCTCATCCTCAGTCCTTCTCCCAGTGGGAGAAGGAAGCTCACTCCCCTCTCCCACTGGGAGAGGGGCAGGGGGTGAGGGAGGTGCATTTTTCAGTGCGGTATAAAGCCTTGTCAGCGCACCTTTGGCATCGTCCAGATGCGCGTCGGAGTAGTTCAACGGGCTGCGGTAGTGGGCGCGGAGGATGAAAAAGCGCACCACTTCGGCATCGTATTTTTTCAGCACGTCGCGGATGGTGAAAAAATTGCCCAGCGATTTGGACATTTTTTCTTTATCGACATTGATAAAACCGTTGTGCATCCAATAGTTGACGTATTGATGTTGGTGCGCGCCTTCGGATTGGGCGATTTCGTTTTCGTGGTGCGGGAATTGCAAATCCGCGCCGCCGCCGTGAATGTCAAAGCGTTCGCCCAGTAATTTTGTGCCCATCGCCGAGCATTCGATATGCCAACCAGGGCGACCTTTGCCCCACGGGGATGCCCATTTCACTTCTTCCGCTTCGCTGTCTTTTGCGGATTTCCACAACACGAAATCCAGCGGATCGTGTTTGCTGTCCGCCACATTGACCCGTTCGCCTGCGCGTAAATCTTCTAACGATTTGCCCGATAATTTGCCGTAGCCGTCGAATTTGCGCACTGCATAATTGACATCGCCGTCAGCGGCTTGATACGCCAAGCCGTGTTGTTCCAACTTGCCGATCATGTCCAACATTTCAGGCACAAACTGGGTGGCGCGGGGTTCGTGGTCAGGACGCAACACACCCAGCGCGTCAGCATCTTGGTGCATTGCGTCGATGAAACGTTGGGTTAAGGCATGAATAGACTCGCCATTTTCGGCGGCGCGCTTGATGATTTTGTCGTCGATGTCGGTGATATTGCGCACATACGTGATGTCATAACCGCTGATTTTGAACCAGCGATAAATCATGTCAAACACCACCATCACCCGCGCATGGCCGAGGTGGCAATAGTCATACACGGTCATGCCGCAGACATACATGCCGACTTTGTTTTCGATAATAGGGATAAATTCTTGTTTGTCGCGGGCGAGGGTGTTATAAATTTTCAACATATTCAAATCCTTGGGTGTATTTCAATGCCGCAGGTAGGGTGCATTTTATGTAGGTGCGCACGGCGCACCCTACTTTAATTTTTAAAGGGGGTTAATCGCCGAGCAATTCGGTAAGGCGGGTAAACAATTCGCTGCCATCACGCTGGCTAAACCACTGGTCATTTTGCCATGCGTAATGAAAGCCGCCCGACTTAGCCGCCAGCCAAATTTCTTGGTTGGCATCATGGCGATTGAGGATGAGCTTTGCGCCGTTTTCCAGTTCAATTTCCAGCACGTTGCCGCTGCGTTGGAAATCCACATCGTCATCGCGTTGCTCAAGGATGGCTTCAATCCGCGCCAAAGTGGCATCGGCGCGCTGGGTAAATTCGAGTTCGGTCATGGTGTGGGGCATTATTTTTTGGCGGAAGCGGCAAGGATTTCGTGAAGCTCACGTAGGTCGGATTCTATCACTGAAAGTTGCTGGAAATTCCCGCCCACCTGCCGCGCTAATTCCAACTGTTGGATCGCACCGTGCAAGTTTCCTTGCCCATAAAACGCGTAGGCTTGGGCTTGGTGTTGCTCTAAATACAAGCCCAGTTGGGCATAGCCGCGCACTTGCAAGTTGTATAACTTCACGTCCCCTGGGGTGCGGGTGATTTGTTCGCCCACCATTTTCACCGACTGCGCCGATTGATCGTTTTGCAACAACACATCGGCATAGTCGTAAATCAAGGCGCGATAGTAGGGAAATGCTTGCACCGCCGTGCGATAAAACGCCAACGTCGCGGTGGTGTCATGTGCTTCACGCAACACTTGCCCCGCCAAGGTTTCGATCATGGGATGGTGGCTGAGTGCTTCGCGCAAGATCGCCATCTCTTGTGTGGCTTGGGCAATATCGTGATGACGCAATAACGACAGCACCAAACCATAACGTTGCGCAATGGGATTGCCAAATTTTTCTTTACCGACTAACGCGCTGTTAAAGTAGCGCACCGCATCCGCCGCTGTTTTTTGAGAGGCAATCAACTTGGTACGCACCAGTTGAAATTCGATGCTATCGGGGATGAGCTGATAAGGTTGTTTCTCCACCCGATTTTCAAGATCGGCAACGCGATTGCTGGTAATGGGATGGGTGCGCAGATAGTTGGGCGCACTGCCTTCCAATAAGCGCGTGGCATGTTGCAGTCGCTCCAAAAACGTGGGCATGGCATGTACGCTAAAGCTGGCTTTTTGTAAAATATCAATCCCGATACGATCGGCTTCTTGCTCATGCGTGCGGGTAAAGTCCAGTTGTTTTTGTGCTGCACTGGCTTGGGCCGTTGCCATGGCAGCGGTTGCCGCTTGGGGATTGCTGCGTGCCGCGAGGATCGCCACTGCCATGGCCGCCATGACCGCCAAACCATCGTTTTTCGTACCATTGAGCATACGGGCGTAATGATGCTGGGTGACGTGGGAAATTTCGTGACTTAGAACCGATGCCAACTCAGATTCGCTGTCGGTCAATAACAATAAACCGACATTCACCCCCACAAAACCGCCAGGAATGGCAAAGGCGTTGATACTGGGATCATTGATGCAGAAAAACTCAAATAATTGCGATGGTTCGGTGCTTTTTTCCACCAATCTGGAACCGATTTTATTCAAATAATCATTGACTTCTGCATCATCAAAGAATTGCTTGCTGGCACGAATCTGCAACATACTTTGTTGCCCAATTTGCCGTTCTTGTAGCGGACTCAATGCCTCTTGTGACACATCGCCCAAGTCAGGCATCCCCTCGCCTATCACGCTAGGCGCGAAACTTAACAACAACAGCAGGAGCAGTTTTTTCATTGTGGGCATCAGTGTGAAGTTTCAGCGCGATTAAAATGGAGTCGCATTATATCGCTGCGACTTCTACAATGTATTTTTCATCTCAACTTCTTGCAAAACAATTAGGGAACAAAGTGCGCCAAGAGGAGTCACACGCACGGCAATTCGTACCGCACCCGCGTTGCCAAATGCGGTTTCGTTGCGTACTATCCATGTCAGGCATAAGACGGTCTAGGTCATTTTTGCCCACCCGCGCCCTTATCCTCAATTTTTATTCCATTTAGCCCCCTGATTGACGCAACGCAGCGGGGGTATTTTGCCAAAAGCACTTGATTATGAAAAAATTATTTTCACCCCCAACGACCCATCTTACTTACTGGGGGCTGTGTTTAATGGCCAGTACGCCCGTTTATTCAAGTGAAGCTGATTTTGCGCGTTGCGCTCAGCAATTTGCCCAACAAGCCGAGGCACGGTTGCAGTGTTATGATCAAATCAGCATCGCCGCATCGTCCGCATCTGCTGCCCCTGTTGTTCCAACCACACCGCCCGACACCTCCGCCCCCGCCCCGTTGCCTAAGGTAGATGAGGAATCTGCATCGCCAAGTACCCGCTCATACTTAACACGCGTGTGGAATCTGGACGATCTTAATTCGCTAGATGAAAGCAAATTGGGGCGACTCAGACCGCATCGGCAAAATTATTTAATTTTACGCAAAAGTAGCAACACCAATAATCTCCCCAGTACACCCACGGCGGGTCATACTGCACTCACTCCGATTGACATGGATGCGTTAGAAGCTAAATTTTTACTCAGCTTCAAGGCCGATATTGGCAGTCAATCGGATATTGATATTTGGGGATTTAAAACTTTTCGCGTGTGGGGTGCTTATACCCAACAATCAAACTGGCAGATTTTTAACGGGCGTAATTCATCGCCGTTCCGTGAAACCAATTACGAACCCGAAGTGATTGCGACCTTTGGCACCCAAAAGGACAATGGTTTGAAACTGGTCAATGTTGGCTTTGCGCATCAATCCAATGGCAATACCTTGCCGTTGTCACGGAGTTGGAATCGCCTCTATGTTCAAGGGGGCTGGGAGTTTAACAACAGCACCTCCATCCTCGCGCGCGGCTGGTGGCGACTCCCTGAAAAGACCTTGAGCGATGACAATCCCAACTTAACCAGCTATGTGGGGTTAGGCGATGTGGTGGTGCGCTGGGAACCCATGACAAAGTTACAAGCGGTGTCCTTATTGTGGCGCAACAATTTTCGCATCGGGAGCAACCGCAATTTTATGCAACTGGATTGGTCCACGCCCGTTGCTTTTGGCGATGCGGCTCGCATGTATGTTCAACTAACATCAGGCTATGGCGAGAGCCTGATAGATTACAATCACAAGCAAACCACCTTAGGCTTCGGATTTTCTTTCCGAGAATGGTAATTTAGGAAACAACATGACAGAAATTCTCCCCGTACTGAGCCATTACCAACGCATCGGCGGTGATGCAAAAATTCACGCACTGGTACAGCGTTTTTACGAAATCATGGATGAATTGCCCGAAGCCTATGGCATACGCAAAATGCACGCGGCATCACTAGATGGCGCGGCGGATAAATTGTTTAAATTTTTATCGGGTTGGTTAGGTGGGCCGCCGTTGTTCGTACAAGAATTTGGCGAACCCTTTTTACGCCGCCGTCATTTTCCCTTCGCAATCGGGGTCGCTGAGCGCGATCAATGGCTGCTGTGTATGGATCAAGCCTTGAACGAAATCATAACAGACACCGACTTACGCCAAGAATTATCCACAGCTTTCGCCAAAGTCGCCGATCACATGCGCAATCGGGGTTAGTTGGTAGTCGCTAGTCGTTAGTTGGCAAGGGAGGACTCAAAACGTAGATCGGGATTTAACCCGACTTTCACGTCAAAAGTCGGGTTAAATCCCGACCTAGGGCGGCGTATTGAGCGGATAAATTTTGAATTGAGAATGGCTGGTTGGTTTGATTAGATAAAAATACACGATTACTTATACGCAATGATTTACTACCGCTCAAACGCCCTCATCCCCAACCCTTCTCCCGCAAGCGGGAGAAGGGAGAAAAGCGTTAACCAAATCGCCCTGTGATGTAGTCTTCGGTTTCTTTGCGGGTGGGGTTGGTGAAAACGGTGCTGGTTTCGCCAAATTCAATCAGGTCGCCTAGGTACATATAGGCGGTGTAATCGGACACACGCGCGGCTTGTTGCATATTGTGTGTCACGATGACGATGGTGAAGTCTTCTTTCAGTTCGTCGATTAATTTTTCAATGTGCGCGGTGGAAATAGGATCCAGCGCGGAAGTCGGTTCGTCCAGCAATAAGACTTCGGGCTTGACCGCGATGGCGCGAGCAATACACAAGCGTTGTTGTTGACCGCCTGACAAGCCTGTGCCGCTTTGTTTCAGCTTGTCTTTCACTTCTGTCCACAGCGCGGCTTTTTTCAATGCCCATTCCACACGTTCTTCCATGTCGTTTTTGTTCAAACTTTCATACAGTTTGACCCCAAACGCGATGTTGTCGTAAATCGACATCGGGAACGGTGTAGGTTTTTGAAACACCATGCCGACCTTGGCGCGCAGCATGTTCAAATCTTGCTTTTTATCCAGAATGTTCACGCCATCCAGAATAATTTCACCCGTGGCTTTTTGCTTAGGGTAAAGCTGGTACATACGGTTAAAGGTACGTAGCAGCGTGGATTTACCGCAGCCCGATGGGCCAATAAAAGCCGTCACCATTTTGTCCGCGATGTTGAGGTTAATGTCTTTCAACGCACGGTCATTGCCGTAGTAGAAATTGAGGTCTTTTACAACGACTTTAGGGTTTATGTCAGCGTTCATTTGCAAGCCTTAGGTTTAATGAGAGGTCACACTTTGGCGGAACAACACACGCGCCAAAATATTGAGAGTTAACACACTGAGGGTAATCAGCAACGCCCCCGCCCAAGCGAGGTTTTGCCAGTCTTCGTAAGGACTCATGGCAAATTGGAAGATCACCACAGGTAAGTTAGCCATGGGGTTATTCATGTCATTGCTCCAGAACTGATTGTTCAGTGCAGTGAACAGCAAAGGAGCCGTTTCACCACTGATCCGCGCAACCGCCAGCAAGACCCCTGTGATAATCCCTGCCCGTGCCGCCCGCAAAGTGACGAAGTTAATCACTTTCCATTGCGGCGCGCCCAAGGCGGCTGCGGCTTCACGCAAGGTATTGGGTATGAGACGCAACATGTTCTCAGTGGTACGAATCACAATGGGAATCACCAAGATTGACAACGCCAATGCCCCCGCCCAGCCTGAAAAATGTTTGGCCCGAAACACATACACTTCATACACAAACAAGCCAATCACGATAGACGGGGCGGATAACAGCACGTCATTGATAAAACGGGTGATGGGAGCCATCCAGCCGCGTTGCCCGAATTCGGCTAGATAGGTTCCTGCCAGAATCCCGATGGGGGTGCCGATCATGGTGCCGATCACCGTCATCATCAAGCTGCCCCAGATGGCATTGAGCAAGCCGCCCGCGCTGCCAGGAGGTGGGGTCATTTGACTGAACACCGCCATGGTCAAAGAAGGCAGTCCATTGGCAATAAGTGTCCACAGTATCCAACATAACCAAAACAGCCCAAATGACATGGCAATAATGGAAACCAGCAGCCCAATGGCGTTAACGGCGCGCCGACGAGTATAAAGATTAAACATATTAGCTTACCTGCCCTTCACGTTGACCCAGTTTATATAACATATAGCGAGCGATGGAGAGCACAACGAAAGTGATGAAAAAGAGGATCAGCCCCAGTTCGATCAAGGATGAGGTATATAGATCACCAACCGCTTCGGTAAACTCATTTGCCAAGGCAGAAGAAATACTATTGCCTGGCATCAAGAGCGATTTATTCAATTCGTGCGCATTACCAATCACAAAGGTCACCGCCATGGTTTCGCCCAGTGCGCGCCCCAGTCCTAACATAATGCCGCCTGCCACACCCACTTTGGTGTAAGGCAGTACCACTTTCCACATCACTTCCCACGTGGTCGCACCTAAGCCGTAAGCGGACTCTTTCAATAAAGTCGGTACGACATCAAACACATCGCGCATGACGGAGCTGATAAAGGGGATGACCATGATGGATAAAATAATGCTGGCGGTGAGTACGCCGATACCCATGGGTGGCCCCCCAAAAAAACCGCCGATATAAGGCATATCCGCGACATGCTCGTTTAACCACGGTTCAACATGGTCGGCAAACAACGGGGCAAAAACAAACAAGCCCCACATGCCGTAAATAATACTGGGGATCCCTGCTAAGAGTTCAATGGCGATACCCAAAGGACGACGCAGAATGCGAGGGGATAGCTCGGTGAGAAATAAGGCAATGCCAAAACTGACGGGAATGGCAATCAGAAGTGCAATGCCAGAGGTGACGAGCGTGCCGATAATGGGAACCAGTGCGCCAAATTCATCGTTGACAGGATCCCACTCCATACTGGTTAGAAAACCGAAGCCAAATTTGTGTATGGCAGGCAAACTGCCATACACCAAGGAAAATATAATCGCTGCTAATAAGAGCAGGACAGAAAATGCAGAAATACGAGTGAGATTCCGAAACAATAAGTCAAACGCTGCTTGTCGTTTGAGGCGTGCTTCAAGTGAGAATGTCAGCATAGTTTTTAAGGTGTCGGGTTAAAGATAAATCAGATTTTTTGCAGCATGGCGCAGACTAAAAGTCCGCGCCAGTGTGACCAAGCCCCTTTTTTAAATGAATAAACAAGTGCTTATTCATCTTGGGAGGCTATTTTTTACTGTTATTGCCACATCGCCTTGCCGCTGGCATCTTTGATCTGTGCTTTCCAAGCGGCTTGGATCAATTTCACCACGCTGTCTGGTAGGGTGACATAATCCAAATTCGCTGCAATTTTGTCGCCGTTGGTATAAGCCCAGTTAAAGAATTTCAACACTTCTTTCGCGGATTCTGGCTTGTCTTGTACTTTATGTACCAAGATAAAAGTAGCACCACTGATAGGCCATGCGGTTTTGCCAGGTTCGTCGGTCAAAATTTCGTAGAAACCAGGGGCTTTATTCCAATCTGCACCCGCCGCCGCACCCTTGAAAGAGTCTTCATTTGCCGTGACGAATTGACCATCGCGATTCTTCATTTGTACGCTAGACATTTTGTTTTGCAACGCGTAAGCGTACTCAACATAGCCAATCGCACCCTTGATACGTTGTACGTAAGACGCAACACCTTCGTTGCCCTTGCCGCCTGTACCAGCCTTCCAAGAAACGGCCGTGCCTTCACCAACAGCACTCTTCCAGTCTGGGCTGACTTTGGACAAGTAGTTAGTGAAAATAAAGCTGGTACCCGAACCATCAGAACGATGTACCACGGTGATAAGATCGTCAGGGAGTTTCATACCTGGATTCAATGCCGCAATGGCTGCATCATTCCACTGCGTGATTTTGCCCAAGTAAATGTTTGCCAAAGTCGCCCCATCTAATTTCAATTGTCCTGCGGCAATGCCATTCACATTGATGACAGGAACCACGCCGCCAATCACGGTAGGAAACTGCATCATGCCATTTTTGTTCAGATCTTCTGGTTTTAACGGCATGTCGGATGCGCCGAAATCCACTGTTTTAGCGGTGATTTGTTTGATACCACCACCCGAACCGATGGATTGGTAATTCATATTTGAGCCACTTTGGGCTTTATAGGCTTCAGCCCATTTTGCATAGACAGGGTAGGGGAATGTAGCGCCTGCACCTGTAATATCAACGGCCACGCTTAAGTTTGCGCCAGTAAGGGCGGCGACGGCAGTCAGCCCCAACAGTATATTTTTCAGATTATTACTCATAACATCTCCAGTCAGTTTTAGGATATTTTGCTCGCGATGGGAGTACATCCCAAATCTCAAGTCAGTGTTGCGAGTCGTAGTGTATTTTCTTATTATGACAGAATGATGACATTGTGTGAAAAATGACATTTGGCAGACAAGTCGCACAACAGCAGTTCACCTTAGGTGAAGGGTGAAAGGTGAAGGGTGAAGGGTGAAGGGTGAAGGGTGAAGGGTGAAGGGTGAAACGTGAAACGTGAAACAAACCGTGGCGCACTCGCTCCCCTCTCCCTTCACGCTTCCCCCTTATCCCTTCCCCTCCTAGCCCTCGGATGCGCCGCGTCATACACTTTGCTTAATGCCTGAAAGTCTAAATGGGTGTAAATCTGGGTGCTGGTGATGCTGGCGTGTCCGAGTAATTCTTGCACGGCGCGCAAGTCGCCAGAAGATTGTAAAACATGGCTGGCGCAGGAATGGCGCAGCACATGCGGATGGATATTTTTGTCCAAACCCTGTTGCAAGCCCCGCGCTTTCAGGCGCAATTGCACCACACGCGGCGCAATCCGCCGTCCGCGTTGCCCCACAAACAAGGCGGTTTCGTCAGGCAACGCCAATTCGCTGCGCACTGCCAACCACGCTTGCACAGCGCGAATCGCATAACTGCCCAATGGTACGACGCGCATTTTTTGCCCTTTGCCGATGACGCGCAACTCACCCGATGGCAAATCCAATGGCGCGACATCCAAACTCACCAACTCCGCCAAGCGCAACCCTGAGCTATACAACACCTCAAACATCGCCAAATCGCACAATGCCGTGGGCGACAATGCCTCAAAAGTCACCAAACGCGATGCCTCATCGGGTGACAAGTATTCAGGCAATTTTTTCGGCGACTTCGGCACCGACACCCCGATGCACGGATTGTGCAAACCGCCGTGTTCCCGAATCAAATAGGCAAAAAATCCGCGCCAAGCCGACACCATCCGCGCCAACGACCGCCCGCCCAAGCCCTGACCATGCAACTGCGAAACGCACCGCCGAATCTGCGCCGACTGCACCGCCTGCAATGGCACGCTTCCCAAACATTCAAACAACCGCCGCATATCGCGGGCGTAGTTCTCCACCGTCAACGGCGAATAACGTTTTTCATCGCCAAGATAGGCGAGATAGTTTTTTAAATGCGAGAAATTAGGCATTGCGCTCGGAAGAAAATGTGCCGCTCTCCCATTCATCACAATCATAAACAGGAAAATTGAGGGGGTTGAAGGCTAAATCTGACCAGAATAAAGCGTCCGTTTTTATTTTATTCGATTGTAGAATTTGCAGGAAGTTTTTGTATTAAATCAAAAACATCAATCTAGCCCCCAATTCTTAGCAAACGCTCGGAATGAAATTTTCTTTTTACGGAGGACATCAAATTTTTCGTGCGTGACGCTGGTGTTTGATTGTATAACCGTCTTGGCAATTAACCAAGGATCACCTCCGCTTAGAAAATCTTCTTTTGCATCGTCTTTCCCCACTGCCAGACGAGTTGTCGTGAGGGGGAATTGCCTAGGTAAGCAGGGCGCGCGCATCCGCTCAAATAGCCAGCCCGCCGTAGGGTGCGCTGTGCGCACCGTAATTTTCACATCACATTGAAATAAAATGGTTTATCCGCGTACACGGGGCGCACCCTACTTAGCTGACGGCATATCCCACACACTCAAGCTACGATGCTAGACCTGACCGTTCGCAGTAGCAGCAGTAAATCTAGCGGGTTGAAGTCCCGTTCTGTGAGTTGTCCGTACGCACAGGTAGCATGAGGAAGCGGCGCTGGAGTAATTCAGGGTCGTGAGTTTCCAAACAGCAAGAGAGCAGGCCGTAACGCAAGTGAACCTAGATGTAGCTTCGTAAACGAATTGGAGAAGTTGACCCTGTGGTCAGAAGGGGAAGGCCGTTGGATGGGTGCTGAAATAACGGAAATGGCATTCATTTTCTCTCGGGGTAGCAGGGTCGGCATGTTCTCGAAGATTTATTTGCCCAGTGCTGGAGACCCGTTATGGTGGTGGGGAGGCCATCGACTGCTGCGTATAAGGAAACGAAAGCGCAGCAGGCCGTAGCGGGAGTCGGAGGGGTTCATAGTACCGTTTGAGGCCG
>JBASWK010000011.1:0-15488 GCA_049276435.1 Gallionella sp.
GGAGCGCAATTTATTGCGCGATAGCCTCTTGCAACACCCTTCGCGCAATAAATTGCGCTCCTACATTCCCTGATTTTTAGTTAAATTTCAATGAGTTAAAAGTTGTGTAGATACCTATGCCTTGAAGGGTAGGGAGTTTGCCGATGATTTGGCTTAAGTAAGGGCCATTCTGGTATCCACCCTTTTCTTTTTAAATCATGTGGATGCGCTACGCTTATCCACCCTACCTACTTATTCCATTTCAAAATCAAAAGTGAAATTTAAAATATCGTAGGGTACGCTGTGCGCTGTGCGCACCATGCGTCTAATTGCCATATTGAAATGGAAACGGAATTTATGCGGCAATCGCATCGGGCAGGTAATGCAACACAATCAAACTATTTTCGGGCAGCGCGCACATTGCGTAAGGATTGCCATCCAAGTCGCAAAATTCAACTTCAACCACGCCCTGCACCAATGCTTCAACCACCGTACCCACCTGTCCACGACGCAAATGCTTTTCGGGTACATCGTGCGTGAGTGCCACCACTTCCAATGTTTTCATATCATCCCTCGCAACACATAACAACTGACCAGACGCGGAAATTCCTCACCTGTCTTGATAATCCATGCGCTTCTCACCGTCGCCTCACGACTTCCCCATGTCACCCACACATCCAATGTGTAACGACAACCATACTCATCCTCATTCATCACGCTCACGTCTCCCACGCCTGCCGCAACCAACAACAGTTCACGCAAAATGTACGCATCAGATGCCTTCATGCCCAATACCGCTAAAAATACCCGCGCCTTATGACGACCTTCTGGGTGCTGCGTAGACAAACAATAATCACGCAGCTTTGCTATACCTTGCCACGCCACAATTTACCCATTTATTCATCGTCTCGCGGGCGCGCTGCTGCGTTGCAAATTGCTTGTGTGGAATGACCACACGGCGCAATTTACGCCTTGCATCGCATCCCGCGAGACGCGCCTAAATCGCTAAATCGTGACGCGGCAAGGTATATATCAACGATCGCGCATTCACCATTGCGAAGTTTCATTTTATATTCAATCATCCTTGTGAGAAATTGCTTTATTCAACCTAAAAACCTCATTTGATCGCGCCAAGATTCGAAGATGCCAAGAAAAACAAACAGATAGAGTTGATTTATGGTTCACCCATTCGGTGATTACCTGATCAATGTAACGTATTGATTTTCCTCCGCGATCTCCGCGCCTCCGCGTGAGACTGCTTTTTCTAGGATAAACCTAACTTACCTCAAATTAATCCGCAAGTTACTCACCACTTCAATCGGCAAACCCATTTTCTGCGCGATGATCGCGTCATCCAGAATATCCAACAAAGAACGGGCATTGTCGAGTTTCTCTGCGGTACGCCCCGCTTTGAGTCCTGCTTCCCGCCCCATACGTTCTGCCTTAGTCAATGCCCCACGCTGGTCTTGGATAAAAATCAGCCGCCGTTCTTGGTCATCCAATTCTTTTTCGCTCAATCCTGCTTTGTTGGCAATTTGGAAGGCGTGGGCGATGGGGGGTTCAACGGTTAAGGTTTGGGGGACGATTTGCAAGCTGCCTGCGTTTTTCAAAAAGAAGCACCATTTGTCCAAAATCGTTGTTAATTCAGTTTCTTGCTTGTTGAATTTGGGCAGTTCAACAAACACCATTTCCAAATCATCACTGTAAATTTGCCCCGATGCGGCGCGGAATTTATAACCGTTAACCAAGTCGGGCAAATCATCAAACATCACAAAATCGGTGATGCTAATGGCAATCACGTCGGTCAATAATTCATAACCTTCCCCAATCGCCAATTGGCGCGAATAGGTTTTGCACGCGTTGTACAGCACGCGCTTTTCAAACCCAGGGACATTTAATACCTGCATTTCGATAATGTATTCCTTGTCCTGCCCGTCCTTGGCGCGCACGTCCAGATAAGTATCCTTCATCCCTTCAATTTCAGGGGCGAGATACGGGTCGAGTATGCTGACTGCCGTGATGGAATACGGCGGCTTTAACCCTAAAATCGCATTCAACAGGCTGATTAAAATATCGCCACTCTCGGCGGAACCGAAGATGCGCTTAAAGGCAAAATCGGTTTTAGGGTTTAAAAATCGCATCATTAAAAATCCTTGTTTGAGGCACGCATCTGGCATCCCCACATTAAACAGGTATCGCCCTATTGCTGCAAATCGCCTTTTTGCTCTTCGCTGTACACTTTGATGACAGCGGCAGGATCATTCGGATTGGTGACGATCAATTCCACGCGACGATCTATCGAGCGGGCGAGTTTATCATCTGTTTTCATCATCAATTTGCTCATGCCGTGCGCGCGGGTAATGAAACGATCAGCAGGCAAACCAAGTTCAAGTAATCGGTTATACACCGCCGTCACCCGACGTTGCGACAGCTTCAGGTTATAGCTTTGTTTACCACGACGGTCAGTATGCCCGCCCAGTTCAAGCTTTAACCATGGATAGGCATGTAGGGTGCGTGCGACAATCTGCAACACTTTTTCGCTTTCAGGGCTGATATTGTAGCGATCAAACGCAAAGTGGACGGCATCAGGTATCTTATCTAACGCAGGTGCTGGCACGCCAACCGCTGGAATCGCAGGCGGAACCACCACCACAGGCGGGATCTCTACGGGTGGCACAACCACGACAGGCGGCACGGCTACAGGGGGTACTGCTACGGGGGGTACGACCACCACTGGCACTGGTGGAATTTTGACCACGCAACATTCAGCCTGCTCCAGCAAAGACTCCGCATCTTGGAGATAGCGTGCAGCATGTCTCCAGCCTAACTCAGGCTGTTCATGCGCTGCCCAATGCAGGTGAATTTCCGCTTTGGCTAAGTAGGGCGCGGCGCAAGGCTGGTTTTTTTGTTGTGCGACGGCCAGTCGCGTCCATAAATCTTCCCGTACGCGCGTCGTGCCGCGCAAGATGGCAGGAATAGGTGCGCCTTCGGGCTGTTTATTTTCCAGCCAACCTATAATTTGTAAGGCACGTTGCACCGCATCTTCCGCCACGCCCGTGTCGTCTAATTCGATAAACTCTTCCTGCGCAAAATCAATCCAAATTTGCGCTCTCGCAGCCAAATCCAGACGACTAGGAGTATTGCTATCGGTCGCTTTGATGACCCGTTCACGCAAAGCCGCCATGTTAGACATCATCACAGGATCAGGTTGAGAAGCATAGGCGGGACTACACAGCAACAACGCCAGTAACATTGCCATAGGGGGTGCGAATTTATGCGTACCACGTCCTAAAAACAGCTTAACTTTTATCATGGTTTGCAATTCCTAGCGGCACTTTCAACACGATTAGGGACACCCGTAAACAAGTCTTCATCGAATTTAAAGCGTAGGCGTATAAAAAACCCTCGGTCAGTGGCATTTTGCCCAATCAAATCGGTATCTTTGAAACCAAAGAAGTTATACCCCACAGACAACCACAGATTTTCTTGTAGCAAATAGCCTGTTTCAGCCCCCATGCCGTAGCGCAACGAACGGAAGCCCCGATCGCCCATCACTGACCCCAAGATGCCCGCATCCCAACGCTCCGTCAAGTCCCACATAATACGACCAGAAGCCAAATGCGTATTGCTGCGGCTAGACAAGCCCATACTTTCATCGGTTAACCATTTTGCGGCGTAATGCCCGCTGGCTTGCCAATCTGAATCGGCTTGATAGTTAACGTGTACCGAGAAAATATCCATCACGCGTTTGACGGTTGCCGCCGAAGTGGTATCCGATTCACGGCGATGTTCAAATTTGCTCAACGCATTCCAATCGTGATCAACCATATCGCGCCATGCCAACCCCGCCTGCATACGATGCAAGATGCGCGCACCACCTGTCGCCCCCTTGGTGGCATTTTCCGAAAACACCTGCTTGCCAATCACGGTCCAACTATCCGTCAATCGGCGGGCAATATCCACACTATTTAGCCAGCCATCGCTGGTATCGTTGGTACGATATTCCAGGCGCGCAGAACCTTTCCAGAATGGGTCACGGGTATATTCCACCGCACCCGTGTAGGCTTGGGAACTACGCCCTGCCCCCCCCGCCAAATTAGTCACGCGCTCCACCCCCGTATTAAAACGCAAGCCCTCTGCCACTTGCCATTTGTTGCGCAAGCCCACGGCGGCTTCCGCCTCACGACCGTCCATCACACCTCGTGCACGATATTCGCTAAAGACATGGGTATTCGGGGTGTAATCCGTATTGATCCCCAATACGGTATTGTTGGTTCGTTGCGTAGGATTCAAGGTAAAAGCACTGCTCAAGGACGTGATAAATTCATGGCGAGCATACAGTCTACCGCGATTCATCATTTGGTATTCCGCCCCCAAGGCGGCCATTTTTTTACCGCTGTCTTTCACGTCCTGTTCATATTCAGCATTGACCGACAAACCCGTGATACTCGGCACTTGCGCAATCGTTTTAACCCTTGCACTGGTCACTTGTATTGGTGCTACCGTGGGTACCCCCGTGTTTTCGCGGGTGTCACGCATCCCCACTTCCACACGGAAAATATCATTTAAAGTTTTTTCAACTTTGACCAATACCCCATCGCGCTTTGCTTTGGTGAGTTGATCTGTGCTGTTAATCATTTCCCCTGTTAGCAGCGTAGACCCGTTGATACGGAAAGTCCCTTTACCGCCTGATTCAACGCGCCCCTTATTCAACATGGAGGCGGTGTTATCAAAAGTGGTATCCGTCCGTCCGCTATAAATCCGCCCTTGGAAATCCCCCGCATCTTGACGAAGTTCCACACGTTGCGCATTACCGCCGCCCAATAATAGGGTGTTGGTATGCGCGACTTCACCGACCAATAGGGTTTTTTCGGTCAATTTTAACGTGGCATTGGTACCGATCACACTGACAGGTGCCATGGGATTACTATCGCGCACCACGACCCCACCAATTTCCAAACGATCGGTCAATTTAACCTGCCCATCCACGCCCGTGACCCAAAAGCCTGTTCCCCCTTGATCCAACTCATAGGTCACCCGAATAGAACGAGGATTCAAATTACTATCCAAACTAGCAACAGGACCTTTAAACAATAAACGACCTGTAAATTGCTCAATTTCATAATCCGCAAAACGCGTTTGTGGCTCTACTTTCAAGATGACATTGGGGTAATGATTGCGATCCCAGGTCAAAATTTCGACTTTTTCACTGTTAATCAGCGCGCCGTTATTGCTCAACTGATAAGGACCTGAGGTGCCATTCGCAGGAATGTCTTGTATCACTTGACGCAAGGTGTCACGACTGGCAAAAGCATTCACCATCACTTTGCCGTTTTCATAATGTTCACGCACGCCTGTCAAGGAGCGGCTATATTGTGACAATGAACGCGCGGTCACCTCACTACGTGTACCAAAATCGCCATACATCAAATAAGACTTGCCTTGATCCACCCGCACATACAAGCGGCTGGTCGATTGCGCATCAAAACCCTTGTTGGCAGAATCCCCATAAACAGGGTAAAACTCATCGGGTTGAATATCACGGAACAGCCTATCTTTGACATTTTTATCAGAATCGTAAGCTAAGGTCAGCAGATATTCGCCCTTCACTTTCCCTTTCAAGAACATGGCGGCACGCACCCCTGCATTGCCCGCCGCATTCCCGCGTGACAAATGTTTAATTTCTTGATCGAAACTATCTTGTGCGGTCACAGGCGTTAAGTTACTGGCTTTCAAACTGTGCATATTCAACGCACCTTCGATAATCCCACTGACCAACAGCGGACGCAATTCAGGTATATACGCCACCAGATGTTCGCCCTTCAACACGCCACTCATAATACGTAGGGTTTCTTGCCCTGGTTGCGTAGGTGGTAGCAAATCAAATTCTGCCCGCCCGCCCTCGATGGCAACCTGTATCCCTGGTTCCTTGAGATCAAAATCTTGGACTTGCCAACGACCTTGCACCGACTCCAAGGTTAAATAGGTGCGGGAATTAACAGCAACCCCCTTGTCATCGACCAGTTGGATCTTGACATGCAGCGGGGTACGCCCATTGGCTTCGATGGAGCCTGCGGCTTCGATTTTTATTTTTGCCAATTGATCGGGTGCAATCACCGTGATGCTTTGTTGCGCACGTTCATTACCAAAAGAATCAAATTGCTTGATAGTCAGTACATTTTCCCCAGGCTTAAGTGCCACCCCCAGATATTCCCACGCCTCTAACGCTTTGTCTGCCACGCTACTCTTTTTACCCACCCGCGTATCGCTCACTTCAACACCATTGACCGTCAGACGAAACACGGAACCCATTACCCCTTTAATACGCACTGCGGTTTGCGCCATTGGCAACACATCATGGTCTTTCAAATCCATGAATCCCAAGGTGTTATCCAAATCAAGCAATAACGTGTCCATATCGACACTGACCACGGGGCGAATAGGCGCGCTCGGCAAATTAGAATTGCCACTATTCAACCCTGAATTTGCTGCCAAAGGTTGGTAGTTTTCCGCCGCCGTCGCAGGTGCGGTTTTAATCAATTCCCCACTGGCAGGCAGCACACGCGTATCCGCTGGGGTAATCACCGCTGCATTAGGATTCAGCCGATAATTCAATACCCGCTCAGTTTCTGAAACCGTATCTTTGCTATGACGTACTTTGACTTCCTGCATCACCGCATCACTACAGGTATCGCTGGCAAAATCGGCTCGATGCAATTCTGAATTTTTCAAATCAACAAATCGCCCCCCCGCAACCCCAGCATGACGATTCGCCAACACTTCCAGCTGCGCGCCCACGGGCAAGGTGGTTTTATCCAATTTCAAATGGTGGGTGCGCGGATCTACGCCATAAAAGGAATACTTACCATCGGTATCGGTCACACCATACGTGCCATTTTCCAAATAGAGGCGTATCCCTGGAATACCTGGCTCATCGGGTTCTTGCACATGGTTTTTATTGCAATCCATATACACGGTTCCCAAAATATAGGCTTTATCACTGAACACGCCTGGCACAATTTGCACTTTTGCCTTGGCAATATTGGACAACGCAATGCCACTGATTGCCTGCGCACTGTTGGTACCCGTCCCCAACGGGGCGGTGATCCCCACTGCCAAGCGATAAGTCAATGTTGCGGTCGTATTCGTGGCTAAGGTGCCGATGGTAAACGTCAACTGAGGTCCCATTCCGCCCACAGGATTTGCCACGGCAACACCATTTAGTCTGGCAGTGCCCAGTTGATACGTAAAGCCACGCGGCAGGCTATCCATCAACGTGATGCTGGGTAAAGACACGGTGGTGACGTTCTTCACGACCACGGTGTAATCAATAAAGTCGCCTGGCTCAGCGGTCGTGCGTCCAGCCACTTTGCTGACTAACAAACCCGAACCCGCAATCACAACGGGATCTAATGGGATATGGTTGTTGATCACATCCTGCATCCCAGGAAAGACATTGATGGCAAAATAATACAGGGTCGGACTGCCCACAGGCGGAGGAGTCATTTGGGCTTGCACCATGAACTTCCCTACCCCTGTGGGAGGAGTCAAAGGTACCGTCTGCGCAGGAATCAACGCAGAAGGAGCGATATAACCCGCAGGAGGTGTCACCTGAATTTGATACAAACCAGCAGGTGCAGTTGAAAATAACAAAAACTGATAAAAACCTGTGGTGCCGACCGTTTGTACCTGATTAATAGCCCCACCAAAAAGATGCAATGCAGGATCGAAAGGCGTGGTGCAAGTTGGGCAAGTGAGCGTGACGATTGCACCAGGAATGGGTAAGCGCGTGACTGAATCATAAACCACGCCACTAGGATCCAGTGGCATATCCAGTTCAACCACATTATCGCCAGGATTTAACGACAACCCTGTAATGACACCATTGAGTACCACCGTACCTGCTGGAGGCGGAATAGAACCTAGGGGGATCACCGTGCCATCCCCTAAAATAGGCGAAGCATAAACGATACTCGTAGAAGGGTCTCGAAAGCGCAATTGATACCCTGTCCCAGGCATGATAGAACCAATGATGTATAACCCCGCAGCATTGGAGAGTGCCGTCGCAATGACCTTCCCTGCGGCATCCATCAATTCAGCCTGCCAACCTGCCGCACCAATCTCACCCGCGTTAAAAATTTTATCGTGGTTGTTGTCCAACCAAACGTAACCTGACACTGAGGCGGCAAGCCCTACGATAATAAGCGGATCCGTCGCACTGTTGTTGGTTGTATAAGCAGCGGGTTCGCCTCCGCCTGAAACGCGTGCGGTATTGGATAAGGGCGATGCGGCAACCGCAGCGGCATTCGGGATAATGCCCACAGGAAAACTTAACGATGCCCCCGAAGCAATCACCACGGGATTGCTACAGGTGACCACTTGCAAAATCGCACTGCATGTCCAGCCATTTCCACCCGATGTGGCGGGGTCAAAAATCAGCCCCGTTGGCAAGGTATCACTCACCGTCACCAAACCCACAGTGGATGTTAAGCCGATATTACTGACCACAAAGTTAAATATCCCAGAAAAACCTTGGGTAAAATTACCGACATGGGTCTTGCTGAGAATCAAATCAGGTGCAGGGGTTCCTGCGATCACCACGACCGTATCGCTCGCCGTATTGTTAATGGTATTTAAATTGGTCTCCCCGCCACCAGACACCACCGCTTTATTCAACAAAGGAGAGGCTGCCACGGCGGCTGCCGTGGGAAGCACGACAATAGGCAAATTAGGCGCAACGCCGCCTGCGGCAATGACGGTGGAATGCGTACAAGTGATCACTTGCAACACCGTACCACATGTCCAACCATTGCCCCCTGAATTGGCAGGCACAAAAGTCAACTCTGCGGGCAAGGTGTCCTTCACCGTGATTAAACCTGTGGTAGCAACCCTACCGACATTACTCACCCCCAAATTAAAAGTACCGAGTAAGTTCGTGTTAAACGTTCCCACATGCGTCTTAGTCAAGGTCAAATCAGGTCCAAGCGCAGAAGGGATAACCGTATAGCTTGCGGTATTGCTGTTTAAAGTCTGTAAATTTGCCCCCACGCCCGCACTGACACTGGCGATATTATTGGTATGCAAACTACCCGCCGCTAAATTAGGCAAAATCGAAAATTTAAAGGTAATTTGCGCGGGCACCCCTGGTGCTAGGCTCGCAACCAGCGCATTGATGGTGGTCACCGCCCCCACCGTGGTCGCGGTATAGGTCATACCTGCGGGGTTCCCAATACCTGAATCACTTAAGGGAATGCCGTTCCACATCGCACTGCCCGCGATGTACGCCATCCCTGTGGCATCATACGCAGGTGCGGCATTGACTGCGCCAATCACATCACTGATCGTCACGTTACTGGCCGTTGAAGCCCCTGTGTTACGAATCGACAAGGTCGCCGTGAGATTGGAATGAGGGGAAGGACCTGAAATCACGTCAAATACTTTGGTGATTGCCAGCGTCGTATTGTAGGAAATGCTTAGCGTATCAACATTGTGCTGCATGGGGGCGGGCGTGGCAGTTGCGCTCGCGATGGCACTCACATCAATGTCTCTCGTTTGCCCCGTCAACGCGGTCACAGGAGCCGTAGCGGCGACCACAAAATTGAATACGCCTCCCGCAGGGAGGGCGGGCGTACGGGTAATGGGAGTGAAGTTATCAGGAATCGCATCGCCATTGGCATCCGCATAAAGACTCAACTTACTGATATTCAAGACATTACCTGTCCCTGGTAACAGCACCGCAGACAACGTATAAGTGTCCACCCCATTGCCTGTATTGCGAATTTGGTGCGGCAGATTACTGGTTTCCCCAGGAATGACCACACGAGATTGAGGAGAAGTCAGGTTAAAGGCGGAAAGCTGCTGCACATTGAGTTCAACGATATTGGACAGCAATAATGCAGATCTACCTGACACGGAGTCTCTGTAGCTTATCTGCGCTTGATTGGTAATCAACGTTCCCATCAAAGGAGCCGCTTGTACCGACACCCAGCTTACCATCATCAACACACCCCAAACCGCCGCACGCCCAAGCGCACGGGTAAATTGAGTTAAAGCATAGTAACAAGTAGGTAGCATGGTATTAAATTTAAAATTTTATGCGTCGTAATTGGTGGGTACAGCATTCTTTTTTGACAACCCCCTGCGACAAGGGACTGTCAAAAAAGGGGGGATGTTCTCCCCCTTCTTTAACCTAATTTAAGCCGCTAAATTAAGGATTGATACGCACTGCAAAGCTGATCAATGCACTGGCTGCGGGAGCCAAGGTGCCAACTGTTGCTTGAATCGTACCTGCTGCCCCCGTTGCAGGAGCCGTGATCGTACCCACGGTCGTTGCAGCAGGAACAGATGCTGCGGGCAATACAGGTGCTGCGATTGGCATCACCGCGACTGAGTAGTCGATGTAAGTCGTATTCGCAGGGGTTGCATCGCTCACGATCACGGTGGTGACAGGTGCCGTACCCACGTTAGTGGCGGTGATTTGATACATCACACACGCACCAGGGACAGCGGTTGCCGCCGTGATAGACGCATTGCTAAACGCAGTATCGGCCACACCATTACACAGTGCATCCAACGCTTGGGTTTTGCTCAACAACACTTGACCCACAATCACCGTGGTATTGTCCACCGCAATCGCTGCCGCAGGTGCTGCAACGGTGTTAATCACACCCGTCACCGTGGCAGTCAGGCTAGCCGTGTTGATATCGCCCGCCGCTGCACTGGCAGGTGACAATACTTTAACGAACAATTTCACAGAAGCACCAGGTGCCAAAGCCGCCAAGGTTGCACCCGAAACAATGGTATCAGCTGGATCAAGTGAACCCACAACCCCCGTTACCGCATCCAGATACACAACATTTGCCCAGCCTGTCACCACACCAGACAGAGGATCTGTCATGTTAATCGCCACTTCAGACACGTTACCTGTATTAGTCAACGTATGAGTGTAAACCACTGAACCACTTGGGAAAACTTGACCTGCATTAGGCGGTGTCAAGGTGATGGAACGTACCGTATTCACGGTCACAATTTCAGCCTTAGTATCAGACACGCCTGTGGTAGGTGAAGTCGCCGTAAAGGTAATCGGATTGTTGCCTGGCAATGCACTCGCGGGTGAAGTGACCACCGCGCAAACCACTTTGTCAGACACAACCGCAGCCAGAACACCGTTCACAACCCCCGTATTGGTGACAGGGCCACCTAACGAAGTACACAGACCTTGCGTCACACTCGCATCAAAGAAGTACGATACAGTCCAACCTGTGGGCATCGCGGACGAAGTCACCACATAAGTATCGGCAACTGGGCTGGTGTTATTGACAAACAAAGGATAGGTTGCGGCTGCGCCTGGATTAACCAGCACAGGGGTTGCAGTTCCCGTGTTAGCACCCAAACCCTTAGCGGTATTTGTTGCATTCACCACCGCTGCGGTCACATTCAAACCATTGGTCAGATCCACCGAATTAGGTGTCACTGTGGTCAAAACGTTGCTCACAGTATCGAAACCCACACCAATAGCACCTGTTGGATTTAACGATGAAGTCGCCCTCAAGACATTGGTGTAATTCACGCCCACACCACTGATCCCACTTGGCAATACCGCCTTCACAACAACGGCGTAAGCAGTACCTGCCGCAACTGGACCCGTATCCACAATGCCATCTGGAATGGTATTGGTATCAACCAAAGGGGTCACGCCATCCGTTTTGAACAACAAGAAAGTCGTGCCAGCAGGGAAGGAAGTGTTTGTCAAAGACAGATTAAAGGTATCTGTGCCATTGCCGTTATTGTGAATGTAATCGGTAAAGACCACCGTTGCACCTTGCGACGCACTTGCTACGGTCACCGTATCAGTCACACCACCAGTGGTGATATTCCCCAACAATTCATTCGCTGCAACCCCTGCTGTTTGCAACACCGTAAAGACGGCTGTATTGGTTGGACTACCTGAACCTGCTGTCGCGCTAGTTGCGACGGTAGGCGTTGCCAAAACCACGGTATTCGCACAAGCAGCAGGAATATTCACACTCCCCGCAGCGGCCAGACCATCGTTGTAGCAATAACGCGCTTGGTTATTGATAGGACCAGGTAAGGCACTTGCTGACACGGTCACATCAAACGTCAAGGTTCCCGATTGACCTGCTGCCACACTCGGAATCACGGCTGTCGCCACACCTGCGGCAAAGCTAAACACGTCAGCATCTACGGCATCGGTCACGGCTGCGCCATTAAACTTAGCCGACGCTGCAATATAGGTCATGGCATTCGGTGCAGTGGCGGGCAAGAAGTCCGACAAAATCACATTGGTTGCCGCACTATTACCTGTATTGGTGTAGGTCAAAGTGTAAGTCACAGGCGTTGTACCTGCTGGACCACTGCCTAAACTAATCGACTTGGTCACGTTGATGATCGCTTGTGACGATACAGTCACCGAGTCAACGTTATTAGCAGGAGTAGGCACATAAGCAGGGGTCAAGACGCTGGTCGCAGCCAAGGTCATGGTACCTGCACCCATCGCAGCCGTTGCCGTCACAGGCACGGTCGCTACCACGATAAAGCAAGCACTTGCGCCAGGTGCTACGTTAGCGATACTCGTGATTGCTACTGCGTTATCTGCTACACCATTACAATTCGCATCAATATAGTAAGTAGGTGTTGTTAAGGTAAATCCACCCGCTGTGGTAGCGGCCGTCAAATTAAAACTATCCGTACCATTACCTGTATTGGTGATGGTGTGCGGAAAGTTCACAGGTGCGCCTGGTGCTGCCACTTGACTTTGACTAGCAGTCAAGGTAAATGCCGCCACTTGCGCCACAATCGTGGTCACCGTATTAGAAGTTGCGGTACGCGGAGTCAATGAAGCATCCGTGTAGGTTGCCGCTGCTTGGTTACCAATCGTTGTGCCAGCCAGGGTGACCGCCATGGCCGACCCCATACCCAGCCCCGCAATCGCCGCCACAGCAAGGGTATTCCGCAAAGCGGACAACCATCTTGATGGGGGCGTATTTGATGTTTTTTTCATCTACCTACTCCTTATGTTTTAATTAAAATATTGCGTTTAAATCAAATTGCCCTACCTAACAACCCCTACTTCTTAGTACTGCTTTTATCTTCATTTCATTTTTTCACTCCTCCCGCTCCTGCCAGCCCAATGGGGGCTAAGCGAACACGTGCTGAAACCGTTTTTTTCTGGTTGGCTGACAAATCACCCAAACTCCAACGCAAACTGCGGTACTCAACCACAGGCACATCTTGTTCGGTCATTTGACCATTTGCCAATTTCACCACATGACGCAAAGGAATAGGGGCATAGTTCACGCCATCTAAACTCGCTTGCACAACAGCGGGATTCGCGGTATTCGGGATATATTCGGTTTCTTTAGGAATCGGCAACGTGGCTTGCAACTGACTAATCGGACGCTTAGTCGTATTGTGATAACTCACTTGATACTCAATCACTTCGCCAGGCTTAATTTGCACGACGGGTTCTAATACCTCAGTTTGTGCGCGCTTGCTGACTTTGAGTTGCAGCAAAGTCACTTCAACATCCTTTTTGACCGCCACATCATCCGCATGCGCCACACCCATCTGCAACAACACACACAACATTAACGCACTCAGTTTTAACATTCCCATCTCCTAATCCAGTCTAGTGACAAAACAAATACCGCCTCAAAACTACCTAATTACCCTACATGGCATATTCTCCCAGATAACCCCCCCTATATCAAGTGCAATTTTTTCTATTATAACCATTAACTGCCCGCTATTTGTCATTATTTATTGGTTGCCAATATACAACTACTACTTTGATTTTAAAGTAAAAATTAAATTTATATTATTTTCGACCCCTTTAAAAACTATATAGGTAATTAGTTATACCTAAGTTTTCGTCTATTTTTAATTTATTGCCGAGCAAAAAGGTAGACAAAAATAAAACGGTGAGGTAAGTCAGCTGCTCGCCCACCATTTAATTTTTACAATAAATTCATATAGATGCGTGCATACCACCCCCTTAGCAACGACCAAATACCGACTAAATACCCAATTATTTGTACGCAACGACGTATGCACCCTCATCTCACCTTATAATCCCCCGCACAAGCCTGCTCAAATTGAGCTTGGCGCGAGATTTGCTTTCATACCACACAACCTTACCGATCCAACTCATCACTATGAATACACATTGGCAGCAATTTTTAACTGAACGTGGCGCGATCCTCGCAGCCGACACCGTGCAACATTTTGGTCACCCCACGGCGGAATTGCGCGCCAGCGCAGACGGCAGCGTGATGGCAAGTTTGAGCCAATATGGCGCGCTGCGGGTGTCGGGCGAGGATGCACAGTCGTTTTTGCAGAATCTATTCAGCAATGATATACGCACCGTGTCTGCCGCACAGGCGCAGCTTTCTAGCTTTAATTCTGCTAAGGGACGGATGCTGGCGAGTTTGCTGGTTTATCAGGATGGTGCAGATTATGTGTTGCAATTGCCCCGTAGCTTGTCGGACATGCTGCGCAAAAAACTGAGCATGTATGTGCTGCGCAGCAAAGTAAAAATCACGGATGTGAGCGATGAGTTGGTCGCCATTGGCGTATCAGGCAAAGACGTTGCCGATAAACTTGCCGCGTTATTTACCACCTTGCCGACTGAGCCTTTAGGCGTGGTGAGCAATGAAACGACGCAGTTAATCCGTTGGACTGACACGCGGTTTCAATTGATGATCCGCGCCGAACATGCGCCAGCGGTGTGGCAAAGTTTGAATTTAATCCCCGTGGGCTGTGGCTGTTGGGATTGGTTGACCATACAAGCGGGCATTCCCGTCATTTTGCCTGCGACACAAGAACAGTTCGTGGCTCAGATGGTCAATTTTGAACAAATCGGTGGCGTGAATTTCAAAAAAGGTTGTTATCCAGGACAAGAAATTGTGGCGCGGATGCAATACTTAGGCAAACTCAAACGCCGTATGTACCGCGCCCATATCAACAGCCTCGCCCAAGCGGGTGATGAACTGTTTAGTGCCGACATGGCAGGACAAGCCAGCGGCATGATCGTCAATGTTGCCGCAGCACCTGATGGTGGTTATGACCTGCTTGCCGTGCTACAAATCACCAGCCGCGAAACCCAAACGATTCATTGGCGATCCTTAACAGGCGAGCTTGTGCATGTTTATACAGATGAATAAGGCAGATAAGTATCAGTACATAAATTTTCGGGTATTTTAAGCTGTTAGTCGTTAGTCGCTAGTCGCTAGTTTAATGGAGGAAATCTGTCCGATACTATATTTTTTATAATCTATTCAAATAGATAATAGAAAACTTTCACGCCGCAAACTAAAAGCTAACGACTAGAGACTAATAACTCAATACCCAATTACTTGTTCACAACACCTTAGGGATTCAGAACCCATATAAATACCATTTATAATGCTTCCATATTGAAAAAACAGAGGTGCTATTTATGAAGACAACAACTTTGGTGCGGAATGGGGTGACTGCGGAAATGGTGGGCT
>JBASWK010000012.1:0-12734 GCA_049276435.1 Gallionella sp.
ACGCGGCTGCTGGATGCGCCCTATGAAAAAGGCGTAAAAGTTTGTGGCAACGAAAAAATAGAACTTGAACGGCGACTGCAACGCTCCAATGCTTTAAGTTGGTGGGATATAACGATCCATCCTAAAGTGGTACTTTTGTAATTTCTGGATCCCTTATGCGGATTTTTCTTCAATTAAGGCAATTTCTGCGGGCGTGAGTTGGTACAGGGCGTAAACCAGTTGGTCGATTTCTGTATTGAGCAGCGTGATGTCGGCTTGTGGATTGGCTTTTTTGTCCGCCAAAATTTTTGCGACACGTTCGCTAATGGCGATTTTTTGTGTATCGGCGGCAATGGCAATCGGAAACTGCGCCAGTTCGTTAATTTTAAATTGCGGAAAAACGCCGCGCTGTAATTTTCCAAACTGATGCACAAACCAAAAGGTCATTAACCGCGAATTTAACACCCCCAATAAAAACAAGGGCGACTCTTTAATGTTAATGATATTCATGGAGTTGCGATCATTCAATAACACCTCCGTGGTATAGCAGGCATGAATACTATAAGGCGGTTGCGATGGAATTTGTCGCACTAAAATTCGAGGCGTGGAAAACAATCCCCAATTGCTTCTGGGTTCGCGTAAATGTTGCCCATGTTTTAAATACTCGCCAGACCAAGCTAACTGATAACGACTAACGTCTCGACCTTCGAGATAGGGAAACCAGTCATCTCCTTCTTTGTGCCGCGAGTGATAGACGCGTTTTTCGATCATCGTTGCGGTTTGAGCTGGAACACCTTTACCAAGTCCATACGCACCAAGCCCGACTTTCACATCCGCTACCGCATCTAATGGCTGTGCCGCTGCGGCAATTTTGTTTAACAAACCTTGTGTGGTATCCGCTCTAAAGGCGGCAATATTGATAATCGCATCCCGTTGCGCCATAAAATCGGCGGGGTTGCCTTCATGCACTAACGAGGTCGCATTCGCACCTGTGGATTCATATAAGCGCAATTTAGGCGCGTGATCGCCTTTGCTATACAGCAGAATGCAGGTATCGACACTGGCATCGTCAAACACTTTGGCATAAAAATTCAAAATGTCGATGTGCGATTGATGCAGCACAAATTCGCGCACGTTTTGCGCGCTGTTAATCGTTAGCCAATTATTGGGGGTAATGTAAGCCAAGCCGCCGCGTGGTTTTAGAAGGTTTGTGCCAATCTCTAAAAAAAGAATATATAAATTAAGCTGATAGGTCGCCAAAGCGTAGTGGCTATTGAAGTATTTTCGCTCCTCAATGCTAAAGTGTTCACGCGCAAAAACATACGGCGGATTCCCAATCACCACATCAAAGCCGATAAATTCCCCCGCTTCATTCAGCACTTCAGGGAATTCAAAACGCCATTCAAAGGCATTTTGATAAATTTGTCCGTTTTCAATGTCTTGCTTTTTAGCTAATGCAGCCCACACTTTGTTGAGCTGCTTGGCTTTGGCTTCTTTATCTGTGGCAATGGCAAACAGCTCGGCAGTCTTACCTCGCAGCCCAAGGTTAATAAAAGCCGTAATTTTCAGTTCATCACTCAAGTCATCAAAGCCAAATTGCAAAACGTATTCAGTCAACTCTCTATGCAGGGCTTTGGTGGTGGCGTGTCCCGTTTTGAGTGTTTGTTGAAATTTGTTTTTAGTGGCATGGATTGCTTGTAGCAAGTCGTATTTGCTGCCGATATTTTGCTTGTAATTGGCAACTTTGGCTTTGTATTCCACAATTTCGGCGTGGGTGTTGCTTGCCTGCATATCGTCACTGAGCGCGAAGCGGCTAATCAAGCTGTTGCCACATTTGATGTTAATGTCGATATTGGGCAGGGTGTCGAGTTGCCCATCAGCTTTGTAATAGGCGTTTTTAAGCAGCTCTACCCATAAACGCAAGCGGCAGATATTGACGGAATTGGGGTTAATGTCCACACCAAACAAGCAATTTTCGATGATGATTTGCTTTTCGTTGAACAGGGTTTTTTGAATGCGGGTTTTTTCCACGCTGGCTTTTTTATATTCAAACAGTTCGCCGTCATCACTTTTGATAATCAGTTCATCATTTTCGATACTGAGGCGATAGGCTTTGATGCGCTTGCCGTGTTCATCGACCAGCACGCCTAACTCGCTTTTGATGCACAACATTTCATTGAGTGCGGAAACTAAAAAGTGTCCGCTGCCCACCGCAGGGTCGCAAATTTTGATGCGGTTAATCAGGGCATTGGCGGCGGGGATGTCGTCAATTTTGTTGTGTAAATCGGTGAGGGTGTTGCATTGCCAACCATGCGCTTGGTTGAATTTGTCGATAACCGCTTTTGTGATGGTTTCACGCGCCATGTACATGGTGATAAAGCTGGGCGTGTAAAAACTGCCGTCTTTGTAGCCGTTGATTTTTTCAAAAATCAAGCCCAACACGGATGCGCTAATCAGGGATTTAGTATCGCTAACCACTTCATCTTCGCTGTTGTTGGCAAAATCGTAAGCGTCTAAAAAGGCTAATAAATACGGTAGCGTGCTGACTTTGCCCGTTTTGCGCTGGCGGTGTTCATCTTTGACGACAGTTTTGGAGTGGTAATCAATCGTGAGATCGTCAGTTAGTGTGGCAATGGTAATGCCCATTTTTTCATCGGCATGTATCTCAAATAACGAGCTATTGAGATACGGCACGGCATCAAATTCGTGCATTTTGCGTTCAGCGATGGGTTTGGCAAGGATTTCAAAAAACAGCGTTTCGAGCTGGTCGTATTGCTTGATTTTGCCAGGGTGTAAAAACTGATTCGTGGTAGCGGTCGTCCATTTCACGATTTGAGATTCCAACAGCTTTAAGAACAGCACGCGGTTCATCCAAATAATGATGAGTTTAATCACGTCTTCAAATTCGTGCGGTTTTTGGTATTGCGTGAGCTTGTTGCTGATGTTTTCAAACAACGTGCCATGTTGGGCTTGTTTGGCTTTACCAATGACTTTTTTGCCGCCTTCTTTCGCTTCTTCTAATCCCAAAATATAAAGCAGCTCGTTATAAAACTCGCGGTTTAGGCTGTTGGCATCGTTGGGGTTAAATGCTTTGAGTAAATTGTCCGCGCTCAGTAGCTTGTAAATGGCAATCCGCTCTTTGGGTGTGTGGGACTGTTGCAGATTGAAATAGGCGCAATCTATGAACGCTTGGTCGAGCAAATCGACGTTTATTTTAGGTAGTTCGCGTGCGAGTAATTGGTAAAATTCCTTTGTGGTGCTGCCGAGCAAGGTGGGGTTGCTGTGCGTGTCGTAGATTTTTTTGATGGCAGCATTGCGCCAAAAGAGGCGATCAAAGTCTTTTGCGTCAAACACAAACCAGTGGTCAAAATCCGTGACGATAATGTGAAACAGCGCGTGGTTGCCTTTTTCGCGTTCGCGCATGAAATACAAAATCGCTTCATGAAAAGACTTTTTATTCAATTCACTCGTGCTAATCATATCCTTGCTGTTCGGTACTTTGGCTTCAATAATGACCGTGGGCTGATGGTCTTTAAGAATGGCTAAATCCATGCCGCTTTGTCCATTTTGGCTATGGGCTTGGGTGGTGTAGCCCAAGCTATCAAAAAACGGCTTGAGCGCGTTGGTGACGATATTCGGCTCAGATTGTTTAGTCGCCACTTGCGCGTTGAGCGTTTGCTGGTAATGGCTTAAAGCCGCTTGGAATTGCGCAAACGCAGCTTCATCAATACTTTTACGCGACAAAAGCGGATTGATAAAATTTCGAGGTGTTTTGATGTTAGGTTTCAATGGATTGCCTTATTCAAAATATGCCCTTGTCGGGATGCAACTTATACCTTGCCGCGCCACAATTTACCCCTTTATTCATCGTCTCGCGGACATGGTGCGCGCATTTTTTCAATCAACAAATTAAAACGACACCACAGGGGTGTCGTTTTAATTTGTTGGTGGAGACGGCGGGAATTGAACCCGCGTCCGCAAGCACTCTACAGGCAGTTCTACATACTTAGCCATGTTATTTAATTTTATCGTGGACACGCCAACTGGCGGGCTGGTACACAACGAGTCACCTTAATTTTAGCTTCGTACAAAGTAACCCTGCACGACACGATTTCATGTATTTACCTCACTCATCTCCATCTTGCGACTTCGAGCCACTCCATGAACAGCGTGGTGTGAGGTCTAGCTGACTAAGCAGCTAAAGCGTAAGTTTCGTCGTTTGCGACTATTTTTTTTCCAGCTTATTTACGAGGTTGCGGGTCCTCGGTATGCCCTACGCTGCTTTGCAACCTACGTCGAAGCCAAGTCGTCCCCGTGAGTTTGCTACAAAACGGGGCGGATTATAACAGAGGATGACGCTAGACATACAAGACAATTCCGTAAATCCTTGATCACAGGGCACATTACGCGGCGACTATGCTCACTTTGGCAAATTTACGTTTACCAACTTGGGCAATCACGGTCAACCCGACGGCAATCACGGTGGCTTTATCGTTAATGCGCTCACCATCTAGCTTGACCGCGCCCGCTTGGATGCTGCGCATCGCGTCGGAAGTACTGCTCGCCAATCCCGCTTGTTTGAGCAATTGTGGCACGCCGATGTTGCCTTCCGTGGTGGTCACCGTAATTTCGGGCATATCGTCGGGCAACACGCCTTGACGGAAGCGCGCTTCAAATTCGCTTAAGGCATGCTCAGCGGCGGCTTGGCTGTGAAAACGCGCCACAATTTCTTGCGCCAACAGCACTTTAATGTCACGCGGATTGCGACCTGTTGCGACTTCACTACGCCAGCCGTTGATTTCGTTCATGCTGCGGAAAGACAGCAGTTCTAAATATCGCCACATCAACACATCAGAAATCGACATCAATTTACCAAACATGTCTTGCGGGGTGTCGGTGATGCCGATGTAATTACCCAGCGACTTGGACATTTTATTCACCCCATCCAAGCCTTCCAACAAAGGCATGGTGAGTATGCACTGCGCTGCTTGACCATAGTGCTTCTGGAGTTCACGCCCCATCAGCAAGTTGAATTTTTGATCTGTACCGCCCAACTCCACATCCGCTTTCAGTGCCACAGAGTCATAGCCTTGCACCAATGGATACATAAATTCGTGTATGGCAATCGGTTGATTGCTTTTGTAGCGTTTGTCAAAATCATCGCGCTCCAGCATCCGCGCGACGGTGTGGGTCGCCGCTAACTTGATTAAATCCGCTGCGTTGAATTTATCCATCCAGGTGGAATTAAAGCAAATTTCGGTTTTTTCGGGGTCTAGCACCTTAAAAACCTGCTCGCGATAAGATTCCGCATTGATTAGCACTTGCTCACGCGACAACGGTGGACGGGTGGTATTTTTGCCTGTGGGGTCGCCGATCATGCCCGTAAAATCGCCAATTAGGAACAAAGCGTGATGTCCCAGCGCTTGAAATTGGCGCATTTTATTGAGCAACACGGTGTGTCCGAGATGCAAATCGGGCGCAGTCGGGTCAAATCCCGCTTTGATCCGTAGGGGGCGATTTTGCGCTAACTTCTGCTTTAATTCGTCTTTTAACAGAATTTCGTGCGCACCCCGTTCAATTAAATCGAGCGCTTCTCTTGAATTAAAATGAGTCATTTTGAGTTGTTTTACAGTTATTTATAAGCATTTAATGAAAGTTGTTCTATTTTATCTTTTGTCTAATGGTCAAGATCGAGTCTTTGTTCATCTCGATTAGTATCAATTGTTTTGACGCAACCGATACTTCTGGTAAAATCACGAACATCTAAACAAGCAGTCTTGTGTCGTTGTCACAACGAACAGCTCAGAGAGGCACGAATGTTACCGCAAAATTCACTCCGTAAAGAACGCAAAAACAAGTTGCGTTGGTTAGTCTCCCTATCCACCATCCCACTATTGAGCGTGGTCACCGCATTTGGCTTAGTACCCCACAGTGAAATCAGTGCCATCGGCAGCAAAGTGATTGCCGAATCCCTCGTCCTACCAGAAATCCATCCCACTCCGACGACCGAAACACATTTTTGGCGCAATGAGCGCGTACAAAAAGGCGATACCCTCGTGGCTTTTTTAGCCCGCCTGAATATCAAAGATGACCTTGCAAGTGAATACTTACGCACGAATAAAGACGTGGAGTCCTTTCGCAAGCTCTCTGTCGGCAAAGAAGTGCAAGCCGAAACCACTGCCACGGGCGGCCTGATTAAACTCACTTACCTCGGCACGCCTAGCACCCAAATGATTGTGGAAAAGAAGGGCGGCGTATTGACCACCACCTCTCAAGATGCCCTGTTAGAAAAACGCCTATTTGTCCGCACAGGCACGATTAAAACCAGTTTGTATGCCGCGACCGATGCGGCGGGCATGCCCGAAGCGGCTGCTAATCAGCTGACTGAGATTTTTAGTGGTGACGTTGACTTCCATCATGACTTAAAACGCGGTGATAAATTTACCGCAGTTTATGAAATGACCTACAGCAATGGTGCACTGGTTAAAACAGGTCGCATCCAAGCCGCTGAATTTATTAACCGTGGTCGTGCTTATCGCGTCGTTTATTTCCAAACCGATAACCAGCACGGCGACTATTACACCACAGAAGGTAAGAGTGCGCGCAAAGCCTTTTTACGCTCTCCTATCCAATTTTCACGGGTCAGCTCTGGTTTTACCATGTCGCGCTTTCATCCCGTACTCAATCGCTGGCGTGCGCATAAAGGCACTGACTTTGCGGCGGCAATCGGCACACCCGTTAAAGCCACGGCTGACGGCATCGTTCAGACCGTCGGTCAACAAAATGGCTATGGCAATGTCGTGATGATTAAACATCAAAACCGATACACCACGGTGTATGGTCACTTGTCACGCTTTGGCAAATTTAGGTCAGGGCAACGTGTCACACAAGGAGACGTGATTGGCTTTGTGGGGATGACAGGCATGACCAGTGGTCCACATTTGCACTATGAATTCAAGGTAGATGGCTTACAACACGACCCACTGAGCGTAGCACTACCCAATGCGCGTCCCATTGATGAAAGCAATCAAGTGGCATTCCAAGCCACCTCCAGTCAATTTTTGACCCGCTTAGAAATGTTGCGCAACACCAATCTCGCCAAACTCGACTAATGTGCCTGAGTTCTACATAGGCTTGATGTCTGGCACCAGCTTGGACGGCGTAGATGCCGTCCTAGTTGATTTAGCCAGCACCCAACCCCGCTTACTGGCAACCGCCTACCTCCCCTTCGATGACACGCTTAAACAAGATTTGTTAGCGTTGCATACGCCAAGTCACAACGAACTACATCAAGCACACCTCGTCGGCAATCAATTAGCACGCTTATATGCCGCCAGCGTAGCAAAATTAAACCTCAAAAGCGGACTGGCAGTGCGCGCGATTGGTTGCCATGGTCAGACCATCCGTCATTGCCCAGAACATGGCTATACCTTACAAATTGGCAATGCCGCACTGCTAGCGGAACTCACCCAGATGACGGTCGTGAGTGATTTCCGTAGTCGCGATATTGCCGCAGGGGGGCAAGGCGCGCCACTCGTCCCCGCCTTTCACGACCAAGTGTTGCGTCATCCCAACATACATCGCGTCATTGTCAATATCGGCGGCATCAGCAACCTCACCAACCTCTCGCCCCATACGCCCACTGCTGGTTTTGATTGTGGTCCTGGCAATTTGCTAATGGATGCGTGGTGCAAGCTACATTTACAACAAGCTTATGATAAAAATGGCGCGTGGGCGGCAACGGGCAAGGTGCTACCTAATTTGCTGCAAAAGATGTTAAATGAGCCTTTTTTTGCACTATCTCCACCCAAAAGTAGCGGGCGTGATTTATTTCACCTCGACTGGTTGCGTCAAAAGTTGCAGGGAAATGAACAAGCGGTTGACGTACAAGCCACCTTATTAGCATTGACCTCGATGACAATCGCACAGGCTATTCAACAGTATTGTCAGGGGGCGGTCGAAGTTTATTTATGTGGGGGAGGCGCGCACAATGCCGCGTTGAGACATCACCTAAGCGCGCGCCTCCCTGATTGCCGCGTGGAAACGACACAGCTTTTAGGCGTAGATAGTGATTATCTGGAAGCGATCGCCTTTGCTTGGTTAGCACAGCAAAACCAGCAAAGCAAACCCGCCAACTTACCGCGCGTGACGGGTGCTAAACGAGCCTGTGTATTAGGTGCCGTCCATCACAAAAGCTAAAGCCCCCCGTTTCAGCCACGGACACAGCTCGTTTCTTGCGACCAACCAGGCGCATTCAGATAGATTTATGCGGCTCTACCGTGGGCGGCGTACTTAATCCATACCAATCCATGCGGCGAGTCAGCAGCATCACGGCAGCAAGGGCGGTGAATAAAATCAATGTGCCCATCAATAACGCGTTGTCTTCAGATTGCAATACCCCATACAACACCGCATACAACAAGGCGATGCCACCAGAAAATGCCCATGCCGATTTTCGGCTTTTCAGCAATCCTGCCAAATAGCTACCAATGAGTAGCACACACGCCACGCCCGATACCGCATAGGCGGTTACAAAAGTCAGGTGTTCAGACAGGCTAATCACCAGCAAGAAAAACATCGCCATTGCCAACCCGACCAGCAAATACTGCATGGGATGGATGCGCAAGCTACGCAATACCTCGAACATAAAAAAGGCGGTAAAGACCAAAATAATAAACAGCACGCCATATTTCACTGCCCGCTCCGACAGCAAGTAGATATTGACGGGATCAATAAAATCAATGGAAAAAGTGTCCGCCGCCCCCGTGCTATTGCTATTACGCGCCAAATTAGTCACCAGCCATTGCGCACTGAAACCTTGCGCATTGACCGCACGGCTGCGCGGCAAATAACTCCCACCAAAGGAAGGATGCCGCCAAGTGGATTTCAAATTCATGTCGGTGTTGTTGGCAAGCGGGGTGACCGCAAGCGTGGTCATGCCTTGCAGTTCCAGCGGAAAACTAAATTTAAAGGTGGCGGCGTTTGCTGCATCCAGCAGGTTTAAGGGGACATGGATGCCATTACCCGCTGCCGCACCAACGCTACCAGGGGCAAAATCAAATGAACTGCCGTTCAAATTGAGCAAAGGCGCGTTGCGGATGCCGCGAGAATCGCTCACTTTCAACACCAAATCGGTCGAGACGGGCACAATATCCGCCAAAGGTTTGTCAATACCATATCCACTGGGTACAACAAAATCGCCCGCTAGGGTGCTACGCAAATTAAACAGCCGCGCTTGATAAATACCCCTACTGCGGGTTTCCACTTCCGCATTGCCGTCAATTTTAAGCGTGCGCGGCGCAATCACCACTTCCTGTATCTCGGATTCGCTCAAGGTGGTTTTTTCCACGCCATTGCTGTCTTTGGTCAGGATGCGCTCGCGCAGTTTGTACCGAATCAGCAAATACGGCCCCGTGATGGTTTGCGGCCCCGACGCGCTGCGCGCAATGTCTTGCTGCACTTGGGTTTGCAGCATCTGGCGTTCACTGATTTTGGACTGAATCATCCCCAACGGAATCAGCAACAACACCGCCAGAAAACAGACCATGAGTATTTTAGAAAACAAGGGATTGCGTAACATGATGACTCCTATTGAGTGCAGTTCAGGGAGATTGCATTATGCCTGCGTGATGTGTGGAGAAGATGCGCTTGTGTGTGGTGAATGTGTAGCGAAACGGTTCTATGTGATTTACAGTGGATGAAGCAAGACCCCCTCCCCTTCAAGGGGAGGGCTGGGGTGGGGATGGGGTAGAGATGAAGGCTTAGGCAGTAAATTCCGCCGCCAATATCCGTATCTGGCACAGGAAGCAGGATTTCGGGTGTTGCGGTTTTGGAACAAGTTTTGCAAGAAACAGACACGGCGGTCGAGACGATCTGGATGATTTTACAGAACGCGGCGGTTGCACCCCATCCCCACCCCAACCCTCCCCTTGAAGGGGAGGGAGATTGCGCACTTGTGCCACGATGACCCACTATACCCATCCAACCTGAAAACCCCGAGTTTTCTGTAGGGTGGATAAGCGATAGCGCATCCACCATTTTTCCTATCAATTCAGGTGGATGCGCTGCGCTTATCCACCCTACGGCGGAACACCTACTCTTCAAAGGCGATGGGTATATAAATCACATAGAGCCAGCGAAACTAAGCTGCTGGCAACATTAGATTTGCTTCTACCCCGCCGTCAGGCAGATTGCGAAGGTCGATTTCCCCGCCATGCAGTTCTGCGACGTGTTTGACAAAGGGCAGCCCCAAGCCTGTGCTTTTGCGTTGGGTATGGGGGCGGGCTAAGGAATAAAAACGTTCAAAAATGCGTGGCAGGGCGTAATCGGGAATACCGCTACCGTGATCGCGCACAATCAGGGTGTATTTGCCTGCGGCGCGAGTCAACGACAAGGTAATTTGTCCACCGTCAGCAGAAAAGTCGATAGCATTTTCCAGTAAATTAGACAGGGCTTGGCGCAATAAAAAGCTTTCGCCCATGACCTGCGCATCGGCTGGAATGCTCAACTCGCAGCGCATATCGCGTTGTTGCATCGCTGCGGCGTGATCGGCGAGGACGAGTTCTGCCAGTTCGCGCAAATTGATGACCGTGGCATTTTCTAAAGTGGTGCGATGCTCTACTTTTGCCAGTGACAGCAATTTATCCAGCATATCTTTCAAGCGGCGACTTTGTGCGCGGATATTGGCGGTAAAGGTGGCGCGGGCGGCTTGCGGCATGTTTTCATCCAACAATTCCGCCGCCCCGATCAGCGCGGTCAGCGGGCTTTTCATCTCATGCGCCAGATGATGGACGTAGTTTTCCACATACTCGCGCCCATCCAATTTTTCGCGCATATCGGCGAGTGCTTTACCCAGCTCGGTTAATTCGCTACTGCCCATTTTGGGTAAAGGGGTCTTTTTGCCCAGACTGACTTCCCGCGCATAACGCCGCAGTAAATCCACCGAGCGCGTCAGCCACCAAGTGAACAACAGCCCAATCGCCAACGCGCCGCCCATCAACCAACCGCCCGCCCGCTCAATGCGATGGCGACTGCGATCAATAAAGGGTTGCACGCTCAAAGTCGGTTTAGCGACGGTCAGCACCCCGATGGTTTTGCCTTGGTGCAAAATGGGTGCTGCGACGTGCATCACCGTGCTGCGGTCATCTTGCGGGTCTTCTTGCGAACTGCGCACGCCATAACGACCGTGCAGCGTGAGATACACATCGTTCCATTTGGCATAATTTTGCCCCACTGCTTTGTTTTCTGAATCATAGACAACGATGCCCGCAGCGTCGGTGATATACACCCGCAAATTGGTTTTCTCTTTTTTAAATCCCCAAATATTGGCATGGAGCTGACGCGCTTGATAACGGGCGAATGCCGCTGAAAAACGCGAGATGTCGATTGCAGCGGTGTCTTGCGCCGCCATTTCCGCCAGCAGATTAGCGGTATCCACCAGCGTTTCTTCCATCGTTTGACGCACGCCAGGTTTGACCTCTTCCGAAAAGCTATTGAGTACAAACCACGCGGCAAGTCCCACAATCAAAAAATAACCGAGCAACAGGCGCAGGGTAATGTTCATTGCCCCACCCCATTCACCACGCTGTAGCCCATGCCGCGATGGGTGACGATGGGATCAAGATCATCGCGCACCGTTTTGAGCTTGGCGCGCAGCGTTTTGATATGGGTATCGACGGTGCGGTCAGAGGTATCCAACGCGTCGCACCAAATTGCTTCCATCAACACTTCGCGGGCATAAATCCGCCCCGTGTGAGCCAATAACATTTTGAGCAACAAAAATTCGTAGCGCGTCAGCTCCAAGGTTGTGCCGCAAAACCGAATCCGCGCACTCGCCTCGTTGACCTCAAACCACGTCGCATTCCCCCCAAGAGGCACGCGCCGCCGCAAAATCACCCGCACGCGTGCTACCACTTCGCGGGGTGAAAACGGCTTCGTCACATAATCATCCGCGCCGATTTCCAGCCCCACAATGCGATCCACCTCGTCCGAGCGCGCCGTGAGAAACAGGATAGGCAAATCGGTAAAGGTGCGCGCCTCGCGGCACACCGCGAAACCACTCATATCAGGCAGCCCCACATCCAAAATCGCCAGCGCATAATTGCCGCTGCGCAGTTGCGCCAGCCCCTCACCGCCCAAGGTGCAACAGTGCGTGGCATAGCCCTCCGACTTCAGCGCGTAAGCCAATACATCCGCAATGGCGGATTCGTCTTCAATGATTAGGATTTGCATGGGGTCATCAATTTAGCTAGGGAGGCACTAATTTATTGGTTTTATGTGAATCATCGTGGCACAAGTGCGCAATCTCCCTCCCCTTCAAGGGGAGGGCTGGGGTGGGGTGGGGATGGGGTACAACCGCCGTGTTCTGTAAAGCGATCCAGATAGCCTCGACCACCGCGTCCGTTTCTTGCAAAACCTGGTTGTTCCAGAATCGCAACACTTGAAATCCAGCGTCCTGCAAACGCCTGTCTCGTGCTTGATCTCGCTTGTTTTCTAAGTGCTGCCCGCCATCTACTTCAACAATCAAGCACCTTTCCAGACAGACAAAGTCCAACACATCATCCAGATACGGATGTTGGCGGCGGAATTTATATCCAGCCAATTGCCGACTACGCAGCCGATGCCATAACCGTATTTCCGCATCGGTCATGTGGCAGCGCAGTGTTCGCTGAAGTTGCCTGCCGATGATCGTGCTGTTTGTTTGAGCTTTCATCTCTACCCCATCCCCACCCCAACCCTCCCCTTGAAGGGGAGGG
>JBASWK010000013.1:0-5855 GCA_049276435.1 Gallionella sp.
AACAGCAAAGTTCAACTCGCAAAAAGACGCGCCAGAGGCTATCGAAATATCAACAATTTTATCAATATGATTTTTTTCCTATGCGGAAAATTGAAATTCGACTACCCACGGTGTTTCACATAGAGCCGCTTTTTCTTTGGCGCGCTTTTTGGTGTTTTCGTCGGGGTCGATGTCCTCTTGTTGCTCCACGGCGTAAATCCATTGCTGAAAAAATTTAGCCATTTGTTCATCGTTAAACGGTTCAAGCGTGGCGGTGTGAAAACCCGCCCCCAACGGCGCGACATCATAACCAATGATGCGCGAGCTGACTAAGCAACGGTTGCTGGGGTAGGTTTGTAGTACGGATTCAATGGCTTGCACAGTGTTGCGCTGAATGTTGGCATCGCGCTGCTCGTCCAGACCGTCGAATAACAACAGGGCGCGACCGTTTTTCAAAGCGAGCTTAAATTCGGCAAACAGGGCGGCGCGCTCGGTTGGGTCTTCAAAACCCATTTCGCGTAGCCCTTCATTTGCCAAGTAATTCAGCACCGCATCTTTGGCTTGCCAAGATTGCTGCGCCCATTCGGCGGCGAGGAAACGTAGGGGGATAAAAATCGGAAGATACCCATCTTGTTTCAATTGAGGAATGTAGCTGCGCTTACCTTCATGTTCTGTTTGTTGAAAATTAGTCAGTGCGAAATGTTTTAACAAGGTGGTTTTCCCCGCCCCAGGGTCGCCCAACAACACCCATGCAGTATGACGTTGCCATAATTCAGCGGATGAAATGCCTGTTTCCACTTGCGGCGCGGCGTAGCGTTCGCGGCGTAGGTCGTACTCTTCATCGTCGCGGGGTTCAAATTCACGCGGCAATTCAAATTTTTCCGCCTTGCCCATGCGCACGGTCAAATCAATAAACACCTCGTCCAAGGTGAGTTCTATCATGCGATTCACCTGCATCACCCCCCGCGCATCAATGCGGCGGTGGTCGTGGATGAGTTTTTCCAGATAACGCGTTAAGACTTCTGACATGGCAATTCCTTGTTTGGCGCGAGGGCGCATTGTAGCGGAGTGTTCCCCGCTTGCGCGGCGATTGCCTAACCACCTGTCGGGCTTAAAAGCAATCGGTTGTTAATGGTGCTTTACCGTCACTTTTCTCGAAATAAATGCACATAGCTGCGGCTGACGGTGAGGATTTCGGGGCGGTGGTGCAAGGTCAGCATCATACGCCCCATTAAATTTGGGCGAGCAGCGGCGATTTCGCGCACATTGACCACGGTGCCACGGTGAATTTGCCAAAAGGCGTGCGGATCGAGTTGCGGAATCAAATCCTTCAGCGGCGTGCGTAACAGCAATTCCGCATCGCGGGTCAGCACGGTGGTGTATTTGTCGGCGGATTGGAAATAGCAAACGTCCTCAATCGCCACCAGCCGCAGCGTTAGCCCGACTTGGGCGCGTAGCCAGCGCAGTGGTTCGGGCGATTTCACGGGCGGCACGGCGGTTTGCAAGCGTTCGATACAACGCGCCAAGCGACTGTCGGTGATCGGCTTCAACAAATAATCCACCGCCGCTTGCTCAAACGCTTGCACCGCATGGTTGTCATATGCGGTGACGAACACGACACGGCAATGCGGCGGGGCGGATTTGGCTACTTCCATGCCTGATTTTCCTGGCATCCGAATATCCAAAAACGCAATGTCAGGCGCAAATTCACGCAACGCTGCTTCCGCTGATACGCCATCATGCACCACCGCCACAATCTCCAACGCTGGCCACAAGCGTACCAAACGGCGTTTCAAGTCGTCGGCTAGGTGTTTTTCATCATCGGCGATAAGGGCTTTCATGGTGTTATTTGTATTCCCTCCCCCTAGAATGGGTTGGGTTAGGGTGGGGGTTGAATTTCATTAAAAACAGCATGTTTCATCTCTGTAGGGGCGCGTGTAATCCGCCCCTACCCTCCGTCAATCGGCAAAATCAACTGCGCCGTCGCGCCGCCTACTTCATTATTTTTTAAACTCAAGCTCCCTGTCTCCCCATACAACGCGGCGACACGGGCACGGACATTGCTCAACCCTGCACCCTCGCAAACTGCCTCACCCAAGCCAGCGCCGCTGTCGCTCACCAACACATGCAGCGCGTTTTGCTCGCGGGTGATATACACATAAATCTCGCCGCCGCCCAGTTTCGGCTCAATTCCATGGCGCACGGCGTTTTCCACCAAGGGTTGCAACAACATCGGCGGAAACGGCAAAGCGCGCAAGTCATCCGTGCAATCCACCTGCCAACGTAAGCGGTCGTCAAAGCGGGTTTTCAGGATATGCAAATAATTTTCCAACATCATCAACTCATCGCCCAACGTCGCCGCATCACAGCGCGCTTGTGCCAACGCCGCGCGTAGCCAGTCGTTCAATCTGTCCAACAAACGACTGGCGGCAACGGGGTCGCTGTCGATCAAACTATTCACATTCGCCAAGGTGTTAAACAAAAAGTGCGGCTCAATCTGCGCTTGCAACAACTTTAAATGCGCCTCCATCGCCCGTCTATCTTGCTCCGCGAGGCGCAACTGGCGAGTTTTTACCGCCGCATTTAACAGCCCGATACGCTCCACCAACAAAAAGGTGATGCTGGCAAGCAGCCCAAAAAATAGCCCGATCCACATCGCCTGCCAAATCTGCGGATGCGACCACGCGCCCAACCCCGTCAGCGCGAAGCCCAACGACAAGCCCACCGCCACGCTCAACGGCAACACCACCGCCAACGCCGCCCAGCGCAACCACCCCGCTGGCATCCGCGCCAAGGTCAACGAACTGATGATCGCAATCGAAAGCCCAATACTCTGCGAAAACACAAAATTACACCCAAACCCGCAAGACTCCGCCATCCACCCCGTCGCCGTTAACAACCCCGCAATCGCCGTGTTGTAAGCGAAAGTCGCGATGAGGGAGAGGGTGAGTTTATTCATGGCGTGAAGAAATGGATCCGTCACGCAGGATGACAAAAGGCGCATCTTGACGCAGATTTCCCAAAAAAGATTGCAATGCCTCAACAGTGTGTGCTTGTGTTCTGCCCACGCCAAAAGCCATTGCCAACACCTTGTCAGCCATGGCATCTATCTTCGGGTTAATTGCATCAAAGCCAACTTGCTCAATCAGCCCAAGCATGATGCTTTCTAGACAATCCACCCGCCCCGCCAATTTTTCACGGAGTGACGTGTCGTTTTGGGAAAGCGTGGTGATTTGTTTTAAAGCGCGCTTATCGCCTGTTACCAAACGCGGCGGCTGAATTTGCTCAACAAACACCGCAAATAATTGCTGTTCGCCGACATCCAAGGTTGAAAATTGTTGCAATGTGGCAGGCAGAGCGGCAGGAATCTCGGCTGTTTTTTGTAAAAAGCGGTTGAAAGCAGTCAGCGCATCGGCATGACTTTTGAGTTTTTTACGCACCCTAAATTTCAATTCGGGCAAAACCCAAATTTCGTTGGGCGGCACGTCTAGCCAAACCAACAACTCATCCAGCAAATTACACAAAGCAAGTTTGTGGATAATGTCGTTATCTGCGATGACAATCATTTGGCTTACGCTGTTTAGTCGGGTGTCGGGTAATGAGTTGCTGTGTGCAGGCGTGCAAGTTGGTCTTCAGAAATGGCTTCGTAGTCTAAAGTTGCGAACAACTTGGCATTTACAATCGTCGCACCGCAGCTTTCACCTTCAACTAACTTCAAGGCTGATTTAGCCACGCCAAATTGTTGTTGAGTGTGACCGTAATTGAGGATGACATGCCCGACATCCACCTGTTTCGCTAACGAAACAGTTTGCGCAGCTTGATACAGTTGGCTCGCATTGAGAAAACCATCTGCGCGATAGCCTATTTCTGTGCCATTCAACAAGCGAATGGCATAAGCATCCGCCTCTTTTTCATCCGCATCGTCGCCTTTTCCGATGGTTTCATCGAGCAAAAAACCATCGCTACTCAGATGATTTTTTGCAATATGCCCTAATTCGTGAGCAAGATGGAACAGCAACTCTGAAGGATGCGCTTTCCACGATAAAACGATGGCGAAACGATTTTCCATGCGAATAGCCAACCCCATCATTTTTCGAGCGGGTAACTTTTCGATGTGAAGCACGGGAATCCCAGATTCAGCACACCAAGTCAATAATGCAGGCAAATCAATACAGCTATTTGACTTAAGAATACGTTCCCGTAATGCAATGGGATTCGTTGGGGGGGCTTGATAAGCGGGTCTAACGGCTTGCAGTGCCAAGCGCGCCGTTGCAGTCGCGTAATGCGCACTCGCAGAGACTTGCTCTTCGGTAACCTTTTTGTTGAGTTTGAATTTATGCGCAACTTGCTGAAAGCATGGAGCAGGTTGCGCCCCCATCAAAGAGGCAAACTCAAGATTAAAGGCTTTGGCAAAGTACAGTTGAGCTTGTTGCAACCCAGCGGCAGTGGTGGCAATGGAGTCATCCCACCAATCGGGCAGCATCTTGCGCGCAAAGGATTTTTTGATGCCAATCGTGTCAAGGCGGGCGTAAAGTTCGGTCATTGCTGTGGTGGCAGTCATCATTTTTCTCCTGTCTCCCGTCATGCCGAAAAGGCATACCGTGCTAATTAACTTTGATTATTATAGCATTTTTGTAAATATCGTGTGGTGAGATGCTGCATTTGCCATCATGTTATTCGCGTGCTTGCAAGGGTATTATTGACCGTAAGTTGCATTGTTACGCATCAGGCAACGCCGCCGCATAAATCGTCAAACGCAGTTCCATATCGGCAAGATTTTCAAACACAGGTTTTCGACCTGACAACTGCTCACTTTCCGCCAAAATCACATCCACGCCCGAACCGCGTCTATCCATCAAAAATTCCCGCCCCAAGCCGCTGTCTCGCACGCGGTAGTAGCGTGAAAACAAGCTGGACAACACCTCATTGCGCGGCATCGACATCACTTGCATGGTTTCCACCGTCATAGAATTGGGCAACGCGCCAGGGGAATACAGCTCCAAACGATCCGCGAACAAATGCAAGCGAATCCGCCCGCCCCAGATCGAATAATCGCGGTGCGCGACCGCATTGACCAAGGCTTCAAACACCGCCCGCAAACTGTATTGCGGATAATCAATCCGCCCCAACGCCTTGCGAGCAGGCACTTTCATATTCAAGCGCACAAAATCAAACGCATCCCAAATTTGCCGATCCAGCGAACCTTCAAAATCCTTAGCATCCACTTGGTCGTTCGGATCATTCACCACCCCGCGATACGCCACCGCTTGAATATACGCAGCGGGCAACCATTGCACAGGCTTTAACGTACACAGCAACACCCCCGCCACACTCAAACGTGTCACCCCATCGTCCTCCGCCGTCAAATGCAGCCGCCGCAATTGCAACCCAGCATCGCCTTCCCCTTCACGCAAAAAAGCGCGAATTAACCAAGCATCCGCATCCACCAAAGTCGTATCAGGCACCAATACTGCTACCGCAAAAAATAACATCATTAAAATCCAATACTTAGACATGCTTCGCTTCTTGGCACGGTCAGCAAAGGAAAGGGTTTGGGTCGGCGTTTAACCGCCCGTGGTTGGCTCTTTCGTTTTTGCCGCCCAATAACCGTTGATGCAACCGCTTTCAATAATGCGAGCAAGGCTTTTGTCAGCTGCGTTCCTGCTAAGGTGGCGAACTGTTTGGCCGCTTGGGTTGCAAGCTGCACCGCCGACCTGAAGCTGAGTTGGCGTGGGATTTTCTGGTGCAAACAGGCGGCTTGCGCCAAATTTCCACGGATAAGGTTGTAGGCTAATAAATGGACGGCTATTTCCTTCTGTACCCCGTCTGGGCTTTTGCAGCGCAACATCTCCATGCCCATATTGGTTTTGATGGAA
>JBASWK010000014.1:0-27207 GCA_049276435.1 Gallionella sp.
GCTTTTTAATCACCGACATCCTGCGCGCCATTCGGGACAATACGGTGTTGCAAACCTCGTCTGACTTTATGGTGCGCGATTATTTACACCCCTCAGATTTTTATGGTCTCGTGACTGCCTTGCTCAAGGCACCAGCGGGTAATGCAGCGGTAGATTGCTATAGCATTGCCGCTGTAGACAAGCCCACTTTACTGGCGACCATGCAGGAAAAATTCGGGTTGCAGTATGAAATCAATACAACAGCAGAGGTCAATGCGACAGGCAGAAAACCCCATTACTACTCACTCAATCAACAGGCCGCAGCATTCGGCTATCAGCCTAGCATGACTGCGTTGGAAAGCGTTGTGCAAGAGGCAAACATCGCATTAAGGAATATATCGAATGTTAGTTAAAACGAGCATGACTCACGTCATGGGGCAGAGTCAGGTATTAAAATTTCTAGGTGCGGGCGTGTTAAACACCTTGTTTGGCTATAGCCTTTACGCGCTACTGAGTTTTATTGGCTTGCCGTATTTAATCGCTCTGTTGTTGGCGACGATCATGGGGGTCATTTTTAACTATTTTAGCTTTGGGAAAATGGTGTTTAAGGTGCGCGGTGAGTGGCACATGTTTGGCAAATTCATTGCCGCATATAGTGTGGTATATGTCACCAATGCCGTGTTGCTGAATATGCTAACGGAACAACTGTATGTCAGCCCTTACCTTGGGCAAATTATTTGCATCCCCCTTAACGTGCTGACAAGTTGGTTTTTAATGAATCACTGGGTTTATAAGAAAAGCATATCGCTATGAATAAAAATAAGTTAATCAGCATCGTCACTCCTTGTTATAACGAAGTGGATAACATCGACGAGCTTTGCTTGCGCATTACCCAAGTCATGGCATTGCTCCCCTACGACTACGAACATATTTTGATTGATAATTGTTCGACTGACCAAACGGTCGCCAAAATTAAAGACAAAATCTCCACGGATCCGCACCTTAAACTGATCGTCAATGCTCGCAATTTTGGACATATTCGCTCACCTTTCCATGCAATTTTGCAATCAAGAGGCGATGCTTGCGTTCTCATCGCGTCGGATTTGCAAGACCCGCCCGAAATGATCGCTGAATTTGTTAAAAAATGGGAGCAAGGTTACAAAACCGTCTTGGCGGTAAAGCCCGAAAGTGAAGAGTCCTCACTGATGTTTTTTGCTCGGAAAAGCTATTACCGCTTGGTGACCCGTATTTCTGAAGTGCCGCTGGTGCAAAATGCAACGGGAGCGGGGTTATTTGATCGTGCGGTCGTTGATATTTTACGCAAGATCAACGACCCTTATCCCTATTTTAGAGGGCTGTTATGCGAGATTGGCTTCCCCATCGCGGTTGTGCCTTTCAAACAGCCACGCAGACAACGCGGCATCACCAAAAATAACTTCTACACCCTGTATGACATCGCCATGCTGGGCATCACCAATCACTCTAAAGTCCCACTGCGGCTGATGGCAATGAGTGGTTTCGTGCTGTCGATACTGAGTTTGTTGACTGCGATGTGTTTCTTAGCCGCTAAATTATTGTTTTGGAACTCATTTCAACTAGGCATGGCGCCTATTTTGATTGGGATTTTTTTCTTCGGGGCAGTTCAAACCTTTTTTATTGGGCTACTGGGAGAATATATCGGCTCAATTCATACCCAAGTACGCAATATGCCGCTGGTGGTTGAATTGGAACGAGTGAATTTTGACAGTACACACCACGAATACCCCCTAAAATGAATCGTACTGTCTTACTTTTATGGCTTGCTGCACTCAGTTTTTTACCCACTCTTGGTTTTTATATGGTGGGAGAAGAAGGTAGCTACACCGTTATCTCTTTGGAAATGTGGGATAGCAAAAACTGGTTTATCCAAACGATCTATGGACAGAACTTGCAACGTCCGCCGCTCATCAACTGGTTAGTCATGCCTATTGCCAGCATATTGGGCTGGACACATATTGTATTAGTCACGCGCTTAATAACAGTCGCCGCCACCCTAGGCATGGCAGCCTGGCTGTATTGGCTGACTCGCAAACTATGGGGCGATAAGTCCTTTGCTTTGTTTGCGGCATTAAGTTGTTTGTCCCTCGCAGATTTATTGCTGTATCGCGGTTGGTTGGCTTATACCGACCCGCTGTTTGGCTTTTTTATCTTTGGCGCGATTGCTACGCTCTGGGTATCGTGTATTGAACAGCGCAAAACTTGGTTAGCGTTGTCGGTCTTGCTGATAGGCTGCGCTTTGCTGACCAAAGTGTTCACGGCGTATATTTTTTATGCCTCGGCAGTAGTGGTATTGCTGTGGCAACGTCCTTACCGCGCTTTTTTGCTCACACCCGCCGCGCTGTTGATTTTGGTATCCGCCTTGATTACCCCTTATCTTTGGTTCGCCAGTTTGCCGCAAGTCAGCGGGCAAAGCGGTTCGATGATGGGCGAAATTGCGCGTAAATTATCGGCGCAAGATGGTTGGAGCTATGTGCAACGGCTGTTGACTTACCCGCTGGAAACGCTGTTATGGCTTGCCCCCGCGCCTGTGTTGGCGGGATATTTGTGGCTGCGCAAACGCATCACCCAAGCAGAATCCATGGCTATCCATTTTCAAGTGGCGTTATGGATTACCGTGTTATCGGTGCTGCCCTATTGGATTGCACCACAAGGCGGAATGCGCTATCTCGTCCCCATTTATCCTTTGATTGCCCTGCTCAGTGCGCGGCTGATTTGGCGCAGCGGCATAACGGGGCAGCAACTGGCATTGCGTTGGTTTGCGAGCATTATCGCGTTTAAATTTATTTTTGTACTGGTGTTATTTCCCTATTATCAAACCCATTATCGCGGGGAAAATTACGTTATTGCCGCACATGAACTGACGCGTCAAACCCAAGGTTTCCCCGTGTATGTCAATGACACCCGCTCGATAGGCTTGAATATCATCGGGCAAATGAACATAGATCGCCTGCCCAATCCGCCGCTCATCGCCCCGCCCGCGCAGTGGGATAACGGCTTTTTGCTGATTGCCGAAGCACAGCATTCAGGCAGTCAATTAATCAAAAAAATCACCGTTGCCAAAGACGACATGTATCTCTTTTGTCGCGGTGCGGCGTGTTTGAGCGCGCCGCCTCAATAAGATGTCGCTCACTTTAAAATCCCCCAACGATTACCGCCCCGACATCGACGGCCTACGCGCCCTCGCGGTGTTGGCGGTGGTGCTCTACCACGCTTTTCCGACTTTGTTGCACGGTGGTTTTATCGGCGTGGATATTTTCTTTGTGATTTCGGGATTTTTAATTTCCAAGCACATTTGGGAAGATTTGGCTGCTGGGCGGTTTAGCATCAAAACCTTTTATGCACGGCGGGTGCGGCGAATTTTCCCTGCCTTGGGTGTGGTGTTGCTGTCGTGTTTCGCGATGGGGTGGCTGATTTTAACCCCTGCTGAATATGAGCAACTGGGCAAGCACATCACGGGCGGCGCGGGTTTTGTCTCGAATCTGATTTATTGGAAAGAAGCGGGCTATTTCGACAGCGCGGCGGACACCAAACCGTTGCTGCATTTGTGGTCGTTGGGGATAGAAGAGCAGTTTTACATCGCGTGGCCGTTGATTTTGGCATTTTTATGGCGGCGACCGCACCACGCGCCGTGGATGTTGCCCAGTTTGTTGGGCGCGTCGTTTTTGTATGGCTTATGGGTGGTGCAACACAACCCCGTGGCGGATTTTTATTCGCCCTTTACCCGCTTTTGGGAATTAGCCTTGGGCGCGCTGTTGGCGCATGATCGGGTGCAGCAATGGACATTGAACCCTGTGCAACGCAATGCTTTATCGGGCTTGGGTTTGGGGCTGATTTTAGTCGGCATGGTTTGGCTCAACAGCCACGCCGCTTTTCCTGGGGCATGGGCATTGTTGCCCACCTTGGGCGCGGCGGGCTTGATGCTGGCAGGTGAACGGGCGTGGCTGAATCGGCAAGTCTTAGCACACCCCGTCATGGTATGGGTGGGACTTATCAGCTATCCGCTGTATTTGTGGCATTGGCCGTTGCTGTCTTTTGCCCGCATTATGCAATCCACCACCCCCTCGCCCGCGCTGCGCATCGGTTTGGTCATTGCCGCTGTGGGCTTGGCTTGGCTGACTTTTCAATGGTTGGAACGCCCCTTGCGCAGTCGTCCCCGCTCGAAAAAAATGATTTGGACATTGTGCCTCGCGCTGTTTGCCGTGGCGATGGCGGGCGAAGCGGTGCGTAAATTCGACGGTATCAAAACCCGCACTTTGTCGATGCTAAACGGCGACCCTGCTACCTTGGTATTGGGCGCAGATCGGGCGCGTTTGCAACACCAATGCGGCTTGAGCGACGCGCAAAAAGCCCCGTTCCAATACTGTTTGCGCAGCGCGCCCCAGCCCAATTACGCCCTGTTGGGCGATAGCAAAGCCGAGGCGTTATTGTATGGTTTGGTGCGCGAATCGCCCGCCGACATACGCTGGACGATGATCGGCTCAGTCGCGCCACCCGTCGCGGGCGTGATGGACAAACAACAAGACAAAAACCGCGTGGCATTGCAAACCATCCTCGCCAGCCCCGACATTCACACCGTGATCTGGGTCGTGGCACTGCGCGGCATTTTCCCCGTCGATGCCACAACAGGTTTTATCACCGCGCCGCAAGTACCTGAAAACGTGCTGAAAAACTACAGCCGCGCCATTCAACAATTGGAACACGCGGGCAAGCGCGTGTGGTTTGTCATCGACAACCCGACTTTCCCCGATCCGCGTAGCTGCATCAGCGGCGGCGCAACTGACAGCCCGCTGCTCAACCAAGTCCTGCGCCGCCAAGAAAACCCGCGCTGCACGCTGCGCTATCGTGACCATCTGGCAGGCACACGCCCCTATCGCCAATTTGTCGCCGCACTTCAACAACAAAATCCCAAACTCACCGTGTATGACCCCACGCCCTTGCTGTGCGACACCGCGCACGATGTCTGCCGCATCACCGACGCAGGGAAATTTTTATACAGCTACGGCGATCATATTTCAGATTACGCTAACTCCATCCTTGCGAAAGAGATATTAGCGAGGATACGTCGCAAACCAGAAGTCATTCAATAAGCTTGCGGTATCTCAATACTTCCGCCGCCATGCCGTGCCTAATGCGGCGAGGCGGTTGCTAAAACTTTTTTGGTCATCTGCCAAGACATCCATCACATCTGACAATTGTTTTGATTTCAAAATCGCCAGCACCATAAACAAGGTGGTCAGTACGATCGTGCCGATGAAATATAAGCTGCGCATCGACAGGGGTGCGTCGGCGGCGGCGAGGAGGTTCATACCTAATAATCCTGTGGTCACGGTGCCGATCATGCTAAAAACCGTGACCACCGTGAGTCGTACCACGGTGGTGGATTGTTGCCGCTGGCTGTTGCTGTCCAAGTATTGACTCATGTCGCGCAGCTCTTCTTTGACTTCGCGGTAGAGCGGATCATTGCCCAAGTGTTTGCTGCTCAGGCGATACAGGGCTTGAATATGCGGGCGTTCGGATAATTCGTGAAACCAATAGCGATGGGTGAAGCGTAAAAATGCCTCAAAACCCGCATAAATGCGGCGGCGAAAGTGATAGATAGATTGCGGCAGGCGTATATCCAAATCATGCACAGCATCGACCATGCGATCGGAAAACACCAGCAAGGCGGCGCGGTGAAAGTGAACGATCAAAAAGAGCAATAGGTATTGGTGGCGAAATTGCGCCAAAATACCGCGCAATTCGTCGTGAAAATAAGGATTTTGTGCATCGCCCACCACGATAAACGCCCGTCCCGTGCAGACAAAGCGGGTGTTTGTCCCCGTGTCGGTGTTGCTCCAAAAGCGGTCGTAACAATAACGGGATTCAAATTCAGCGACATCGGGGTCATGTGCGGGCAGCATGTCGTCAGGATGCAAAGTGGCGACTAGCCCCAATTGCAACCAGTCTTCCCGCGTCAAGGTACGCGGATTTTCAACCGCCAAAAACGCCATTAACGGCATACGATGGTATTCGATTTGTCGATAGCGCAACTCACCCACGGTTTTGGAGGGATCGAGTATCAAGGGACGCAGCAGGAAATCCCAATGTGCGGCGATGCCAGGTGAGCGATGTTCACGGGTGTAATTGAGAAATTTTGCCTGATGGTGTGAGTCTGATGTCGCCAATACCTTGCCATCGCCATCCAACCATTGCGCCTGCTGCACGTTGTGTTTGCCATTGCCCTCGCTGTCCCAATCGGTCGGATAGGCACGCCCGAAGCGATAGAGCAAATCGCAAGCTTGTTCAAAAGGCAGGTTCTGGGCGGACAATTCCACTTTGAGAAAAGCCACGTGAATGTCGTCAAAAAACAGCAACTCGACATTTTTCACTTCCAATATCAGCGGCGCATCGCCCTCGCGCAACACTAACCTCAAGCCAAAAACATCATATCGCCGAAAGCGTTTAATCGCGGATTCGCCCAAGGAATCATCCTCTTCCAGCGGATGGTTGTGATGACTTTCGCCATAGATAAAGCGTTGCACATAAGGCAAAAAAGCCACGAATTCTTTGTAATGCCGCTCCTCAAATTCGCTGGAATCTAGCCGAAACACATCCTCTACTTTGCGCCAAGGATTGTCCTCGCTCGGTAGTGCCAGTTTTTCCCAATAGGCTTCCACGCCCCCCTGCGCGCTGATGGGCATGAGTTGCACGGGCCATAACAACACTTCACGAAAATGACGGACGGTGTGGGCGGCAGGAGTGAGCATGATGTGTTTAGGTTGGGCGGTGGTGATGAAGGGTGTCAGTGTAATGCAGCAATTCCCATTTTGGGCGTGGGCATGACAAATTCATCCCGTAAATTGACTATGTGCCAATACGTAGCCCGTATGCAATACGGGATGGGTGTGAGGGCGCAGGACTCCCGTCTTGCATACGGGCGATGGTTGAGTTTGGCTGCGTTCAGGTAAGATGATGACTCGACTATCAACCCAAAGGTTAAACATGAAAATCGGCGTTCCTAAAGAAATTAAAGCCAATGAGCATCGGGTCGCACTCACCCCAGCGGGTGCTGCCGCACTGGTCGCTGCGGGGCATGCCGTGCGGGTGGAGCAAGGGGCGGGCATTGGCAGTGGTGTCAGTGACGCGCAGTATATGGCGGCGGGGGCGCACATTGCAGCGGATGCCGAGGCGACTTGGGCATTCGCTGATTTAATCGTCAAAGTCAAAGAACCCATCGAAGCGGAATGGTCACACATGCGCGCGAACCAGACTATTTTTACCTATTTTCATTTTGCAGCGGATCGCGCGTTGACGCAGGCGCATTTGGATTCGGGTGCTACTTGTATCGCCTACGAAACCGTGGCGTTGCCCACGGGGGAATTGCCTTTGCTCACCCCGATGTCAGAAGTGGCAGGTCGCATGGCGGTGCAACAAGGGGCGAAATACTTGGAGCAGCAATATGGCGGGCGCGGCGTGTTGCTAGGTGGTGTGCCTGGCGTTGCGCCTGCGCAAGTGTTGATTTTGGGCGGGGGCGTGGTGGGAAGCCATGCCGCTCGCATGGCAGCGGGGCTGGGCGCGCGCGTGACCATCATGGATGTGTCGCTGGCACGCTTGCGCCACCTGAGTGAGATCTTGCCCGCCAATGTGCAAACGCTGCACGCCAATCGCCACACCCTGTTGGAACAACTCGCCACGGCGGATTTGGTGATAGGCGGCGTACTCATCCCAGGGGCTGCCGCGCCCAAACTGATTTTGCGTGAGGATTTAAAGCAGATGCAAACAGGCGCGGTGATCGTCGATGTGGCGGTCGATCAAGGCGGCTGCATCGCCACGACCCACCCCACGACGCATCAAAATCCCATCTATATCGTCGATGGCATCGTGCATTACGCCGTGGCGAATATGCCAGGCGGCGTGCCGCGCACTTCAACCTTTGCGCTCACCCAAGCGACCTTGCCCTATTTGCTGCAATTGGCGAACCAAGGCTGGCAATCCGCGCTGCGCGACAACTCGTCATTGCGCAACGGCTTGAATATCGTCGCAGGCAATATCACCTACCCTGCGGTGGCACAGGCATTTAACCTGCCCTACGTCGCACCCGAACACTTTCTGTAGTCGCCGCGAGTGGGTACGACCAATGAACTAACTACCCGCCCAACCGCCCCGCAGGATGAGTATCCACGCACTCCACCGCTTCGCCGTCGTAAAATAACCACAATGTCCCCGCCGCCATATTCAGCCATGTTTCATTATCGGTCAGCGGCAACGTGGCGATGATGGCGACGCGGTCATTGGGGCGGGTGAGTTCGCTGAAATCGACCGTCACATCTTGGTCTTTCAGATGTGCGACCGAAAAAGGCGCGCGCCGCACCAGATAATGCAAGCGTTCCGAGCAATGCGCAAACAAACAATCGCCATTGGACAACAGAAAATTGAGGATGCCCTGATCGGCGATTTGCAGCGTAAGTTCGCGCAAAGTATGCAACAAGGTAAGTCGATCAGGCATGACTTGCCCAAAACGCGTGCGCAGATTTTCCAGCAACCAGCAAAATACCCGCTCACTATCGGTATCGCCCACGGGGGTAAAGCTGCCGTTGAGTTCGGGGTAAAAGTCGGGCATTTTGCCGTTATGCGCAAAAATCCAATGATGTCCCCACAATTCGCGCATAAACGGATGGGTGTTTTCCAGTCGCACCGAGCCATGCGTGGCTTTGCGGATATGGGCGATGACATTGCGCGAACGGATGGGATACTGGCTGACCAATTGCGCGATGGCAGAATTCACCGACGGCTCAGGATCCAGAAACAGCCGCGCACCCTTGCCTTCAAAAAACGCAATTCCCCAACCATCCCGATGCACCCCCGTCCCGCCCCCGCGCTGCTGAAACCCGCTAAACGAGAAACAAATATCCGTCGGCACATTGCAATTCATCCCCAATAACTCACACATTTTCAAGCTCCCCAAATTGATGCGCCGCGCGCCCATCCTTGTCGTGACGGGTAATCATAACATTTTGGTGTGGGGAATTTTGTGGGGATAGGGGTTTGCTTTGAATGCGGTGGTGCGGTGGTGAAGGAGGGTAGGCAGCAATTCTCATTTTGACCGTGGGTACGACAAATTCGTACAGTTGCTTGTGAATAACGCAATCGATTCAATTGCTATCGGGCTTGAGGACTATTCCGAGGAATATCGTCGCTGTATTTTGCTATAAATCGGGATGTGATTTTTGATCAATAACCTAAGTGCAATGCTGCGCCCAATCCACTTCCTCTGCGTTTAATAATCCTTGCAAAAATACCTGTGCCACTGCTAAATTTGCTGTGGCGGGGGCAGACAGCGGCTCGCCTAATTCAAAGCTTTCCCCTCGAATACACAAGACAAAAGCAGCGGGGGGTGGGGTGGGTTCGCACTGGGCATAAACTTTGAGTAGGGCGGCGGGGGTGAGGGCATGGCTGTATAGCATCGCGTCTTGGTCGGCTTGGATGCGGTAAAAGGCAAAGGGTGCTGGCGTGTCCATGCCTGCATCAATAAACAACACCGTCGTCCTGTTTTGCAGGTCGAGGACGTGTTCGATCTGCAATTGAAATTCTTCGAGACATTCAAATTGGACGCTGCGGGCGGCGAGCGCGGGAGGGAGTGAACGCAGCAGTAGCGGGGCAAGCGCATCGTCGCCGCGCGATTCGTTGCCGATGGCGAAAATAACAAGGGGAGGCGTATTGTCTAACATCATGCGGCTCTCAAAATAAGGAAAATAAAATCATCCGTAGGTCGAATTTCAACCTGACATCACGTGAAAGTCGGGTTACGCGATGAAGCTGCTAATCCGACCTACGACACATCACTTTGAATCGCACCCGTATTTAGGATTCAACGCCCCTCACCCTCACCCGCTTGCGGGAGAGGGAATTAAAGTGGTGTAGATATTGATGTTCAATCACCAATCACCAATTCATCCGTCACAATGCAAAGTCAGCCGTTTTTTGCGCGCTGACTAACTGTATCGTGTCGGTTACATCCTTGCCAACACCACGATAGCCCGTAAATAGACCTGATGCGTTGAACATCGGCTCGCCGCTCACCATCAAATACTGTCGTGTTCCATCGGCTTTAATCCGACTGTACGTAAAATCCAAAAAGGGGGTTCTAGCAGCTAAATTTGCGGCGAGCGTTTGCCGTTCGGACTCAATCCAACCCTCACTCGACTCGCTAAGTGCTTCGCCAATCTGAATGCCCAGCATTTCTAGCACAGGGCCAAAAATTTTAATGAAATGACCGTTCTCGTCTTGCTCCCAATACCAATCGCTAGATAACTCGGTCAGGCGACGAAAACGCGCTTCACTGGCACTGAGTTCAGCCGTGCGCGCCTGCACTTTTTGTTCAAGCAGCTTATTGTAATTTTCAAGTTGCTGGTACAACAAACGCACTTCCAGCATATTGCGAATACGCGTCTGTACTTCTAGCAAATCAAAGGGTTTGGCGACAAAATCTCTCGCCCCCGCAACCAAGGCACGCAATTTGTGATCGGGTTGTGCGGTAATCACCAATACAGGCAGATAACTATCCATTTCAACTTGTTTCAACTCTTCCATGACCTCAAAGCCATCCATGCCAGGCATTTGCATATCCAGTAAAATCAGGTCATAGTGGTTCTTGCGATGCAGCGCGCAGACCGCAAAGGGGTTCATGGTTGATTCAATGCAGCTATAACCAACATCGCGCAATAACTCACTGAGCAAAATCACATTGGCTTGTTGGTCGTCCACAATCAGAATGCGGGCATTTAGAATTTCCTCGTTGCGAATCATGATGGTTTTCCAGTTACGTTGGGGCGTCTCATTTTAGACAGGGTGAAGGCATCCTCTAGCGCGCTCATAAACGCATTGATTTTGATAGGCTTGGTCAGATAGCGAAAAAATCCCGCCTCTATTCCTTTTTCAATATCGTGCAGCATGGCATTTGCACTCAAGGCTATCACAGGGATGTGCATCGTGATGGGATTGTTAAGCAATATTTTCAGTGCCTCCAGTCCGCTCATCCCTGGCAGGTTGATGTCCATCAGGATCACATCGGGCAGATGGGCGCGCGCCAATGCGATTCCCTTTAAGGCATCGGCAGCACTCAACATACGTACATCAGGATATCCCTCAATGATTTGCTCGACTAACATCAGATTGGCTGGATTATCTTCCACATAAAGCAAGGTGCGCGACAGCCGTAGCACAGAGGCGGGTACGGTTTGTTCTACTGACAGCGCGTCAGCACTCGCTAATTGTGGCATCTCGTCACGGTTAAGTTCGAGAAAAAACTCACTCCCGACGCCGACGATGCTTTTCACACTAATCGTCCCCCCCATCAACTCAACCAATTGCTTGGTCACCACTAAACCAATGCCTGTGCCTTCCTCATTGCCGTTTTCCTGCCCCAGACGGTTAAAAGGCTGAAACAGTTGCAGCAATTTTTCAGGGGGTAAACCCTCACCGCTGTCCTTGATACTGATTTGAATACGATCCGAGCTACTGATGGTGCATTCCACCACCACCGAGCCTCGCTCACGGTTATATTTAATCGCATTGGATAATAAGTTAATCAAAACCTGTTTAATCCGCGTGCGATCCGCATTGGCAAACCAGCGCGTATCAAAGGGCATAAAGTTCATGTGGATAGCATGTTTTTGCGCTTGTGATTCGACCATTGCCTGACATTCGCGCATCACCTCCGCCAACGACACAGGTTCTCGTGAGAGCGATAGATTGCCCGATTCGATCACCGCAAGATCTAGAATTTCATTGATTAACTCCAGCAGATACCAGCCTGCTTTAACGATTTGATGCAGCCTTGAAAACTGGGAAGCGGTAGGCAGGGGCGACCCAATCTCTAGCAGCTGGGCAAAACCTAAAATAGCATTGAGCGGGGTGCGTAGCTCATGACTCATACGGGACAGGAAAATAGACTTCGCCAAGTTTGCCTTTTCCGCTAATAACTTCGCGTTTTCAAGCTCAGTGTTTTTTTCGTACAGTGCCTGATCTAGCCGTTTGCGTTCGGTCATATCACGGGTTAGCTTAGCGTAACCACGCAAGTTGCCGTCTTGATCTCGTATCGCGGTAAAAGCCACATTCGCCCAAAATGACGTGCCATCATTGCGTACGCGCCAACCCTCGTCTTCAAATCGCCCCTCGGCGGTCACAATGTCCATATCCCGCTGCGGAACATCGCCATCAATTTCAGCACGAGGATAAAACCGTGAAAAATGCTGACCCAAAATCTCCTCGGCTCGGTAGCCCTTGATGCGCTGCGCACCACTGTTCCAGCTCACCACCAGCCCATTGGGATCTAACATCACAATGGCGTAGTCCGTGACACTGTCTACCATCAAGCGGAAACTTTCCTCCGCCCAGCGTAGCCGCTCCTCTGCCTGACGGCGGTTCGTGATGTCGCGCAAAATGCCCGTAAAATAACGCTGCCCGCCCAGATACATCTCGCTTACCGCCATTTCCAAGGGAAACAACCGCCCCTCTTTGCATCGCCCCATCACTTCACGACTCAAACCATTGGCGCGCGCCTCATCGCTGGCACTGTAGTATTCGAGCGACCCTTTGCCCTGTCCTTGATCCAGTTCTGGGATCAATAGGCTAAATTTCTGACCGATCAGCTCCAAAGCGGTATAGCCAAACATGCGCTCAGCCGAGGGATTAACGGTCTCAATCAACCCACCATTGGCGCGAAGGGTGATGATGCCATCTACGACCGTATTGAGTATGGTCTGGATTAACGCGGTGCTGTCGCGCAAAGCCTGTTGCGCCGCATATTCCCCCGTCACATCGCGAAACACCAATACCGCACCGATGACTTGCCCGTCACGGTCACGTATTGGCGCACAACTATCGGCAATATCACACTCACTACCATTTCTGGCGATGACCACCGTATGGTTCGCCAAGCCATGTATGGTTCCTTTCGCCAAGGTATCCATCACAGGAATAACGGATGGTAGACGCGTTTCCTTGTGAAAAATATGGAAAACATCGTTTATGGATCGCCCGATGGCATCTGCCTGCATCCAGCCTGTCAGCTTTTCTGCTAAAGGATTGAGCAGCGTCACACACCCTTTGGCATCCGTCGCAATCACCGCATCACCGATGGAATTGAGCGTCACACTGAGCTTTTCCTCGCTCAGCTGCAAGGTCATATTGGTCTGTTGCAGGGTCTTATTGGTTTCGTCTTGCGTGTCGAGCAAATGTTGCCGCTCGGCCTCAACTTGCTTGCGAGCGGTATTATCCGTGCCAATCAACAGATAACCGATAATCATCTCCTCTTCATCCCGTAATGCGGTAACTGAGACGACTGCTGGAAAGCGACTACCATCTTTGCGAATGTAGGTCAGCTCGTAAATATCTTCAATCCCCCGCGATGCCTTGAACACCAACGCCTCAAAGCCTGGCTCAATTTGCGTGCCGAGTTCGATGCTCAATGCTTCAGCGCGCGCGATGACTTCTTGCGAATCGGAAATGTCGGCAGGTGTGATCTTGTTCATCACGTCGGTGGCGGCATACCCCAACATGCGCTCTGCACCGACATTGAAAATCTGAATGACCCCCGCCGCATCGGTGGCGATACTCGAAAAATTAGCACTATTCAGAATGGCGTTTTGTAACGCCCCTGTTTTAAGTAAACTCTCTTGACGCTGAATTTCAATGCAGCTTTCCGCCGAGGTATGGGATGTTTTGCAAAGGGTAGAATGGCAAATGAGGTCGGACATGGCTTACTTTCGAGTACGGGAGGTCAGGGTACGGAAATGGATCGCACTGCGCGCAGGATACGAACCAGCCAGATATAAAAACCAAGTTTGCATCATCGCCAAATAGCCTTTGCGGGTGGATTGATTACTTCAACGCCTTGAGGATTCATCAGCGGGTAACGACTGCCTGCCTCACTGAGCAAACGATGAAATTCCTTCTTCACCACATGGTAACACTCGCAGGTATGGGACTCTAAGCCTGCTCGATCCAGCACCGTGATATGTCCTCGACGATAACGAATCAAACCTGCACGCTGCAAATTGCCAGCCGATTCGGTAATTCCTTCGCGGCGAACACCGAGCATCCCCGCAATCAACTCCTGCGTGAGTGTCAGCTCATTACTCGGCAGGCGATCAAGGGTCAGCAGCAACCAGCGACACAACTGCTGCTCCACGGAGTGGTGGCGGTTACATATTGCGGTTTGGGACATTTGGGTAATCAGTGCCTGCGTATAACGGAGCATCAGGCGCATCATATTGCCTGCACGATTGAATTCCGCCATCATCAGCTGGGTCTTCAAACGATAGCCATATCCCCCCGTATAAACAGACGCTCGACTGGGGGTCGTATTCCCGCCCATAAAAAGCGAAATTCCCAACACGCCTTCATTACCCACCCCCGCGATTTCGGACGACGCACCATTTTCTAAAATGTAGTGCAAAGAGACGATAGCGGTTGTTGGGAAATAAACATGCTGCAACTGCCCGCCAGATTCATAGAGCACTTCACCTAAGGGCATCGCGATCAGTTCTAAATGAGGCGAAATGCGTTCGAATACGTCAGCTGGCAGTGCAGCAAGGAGATGGTTCTGACTAGGGGCGTGCCGTAAAAGCATCATAGCGACCATTCTCCTATTCAGTAGCAAACCATAAGCAACGATAAAAAGCGGAATGACCAACATTCAAGAATGGATCAAGTTGAAGGATGTTATAGCACACAAGGAGAATAACTTACGTGCGCTAACGCACACAGAATAGATCGCACAAGATTGAATCACCTATCGCCTAGGGAGTTGGAAATTCAAAATGTACCCATTGAAATGAGAAGTGGGAAGGGATAAGAGGGAAGGGTAAAACCTCGCGTCCCTTGTTCGGATAGGCGGTTTTGCCCTTCTCCCTTCCCTCTTTACCCTTCTCCACAAAAGGTATGTTAGTTATTTCTTGCTCCCCTAGCGTTTCATCGGTCGGAATACGCAATAAGCAAAGGCTTTTCCCCTTCTGTGCGTTATCGAACAGAGTGTTGTAAGGCAAAGGCAGATGATGACGATAGGTGTTTATTCCTCCCCTTAATAAACATCTGTTGTGCTTAAGCTCAGTATCGGCAACCCCGTACTGGGCTCTTTTTGGCTTGTTTTTTAAGGCGTTTGTGCGATGACGCTGCGCTAATCGCGCCTACGAAACCCGCGTCATGCGTACCCAACATCCGTAGGGGCAGACCTACTTGCCTGCCCTTTTTGCAGTCAATGTGGCAAAAACAATGACGTAGGTGCGATTAGCGTAGCGTAATCGCACGCCTTGGCAATCCAGCAATTCTTATTTTGACTAAACAGTGGGGTTTTGTGGGTACGACAAATTCGTACATCGCCCGAAAGGGCGAAAACCCAGCCTTATTCACAAGCAATTGTACGAATTTGTCGTACTCACGGTCAAAATGAGAATTGCTGGACGAGGCGAGGTATAGTGTCCATTGTTGTTCGTTAAATGTTAGAATGGCGGGGTCTTTTATGGGGGCAAATAAAATAATGAGTATGCGTCGCGCAAAGGGTTTTACTCTTCTCGAACTACTGGTGGTCATCGTCATTATCGGATTGCTGGCTGGCTATGTCGGACCTAAGTATTTTAGCCAGATTGGCAAGTCTGAAATCAAAGTCGCACGGGCGCAAATTGATGCCTTTGATAAGGCACTTGATCAATATCGCCTCGACACGGGACATTATCCTAGCAGCGCGCAAGGATTGAGCGCGCTGTCGAATAAACCTACCAATGAAGCAAAGTGGGATGGCCCTTATCTAAAAAAAGGATTACCGCCCGATCCATGGGGCAATCCTTATCAATTCCGCCAACCTGGTCAGCACGGGGAATACGATCTATTTTCGTATGGTCGTGACGGTCAGGCGGGCGGGACGGGCGAAGATGCCGACATCACCAATTGGTAAGTGATGCGTTATCTCGTCAAAGCAATTAAGGGCAGCAATGACTTGTTGACACTAGAGGTCGAGTCTCCTGATGAGTTCGGCATCGGCACCCATGCCGAATTGCAAGGGTGTACCATTTTGTCGATCAAGCCGCTGCAATTTAGCTTAAGGCGATCTCGCCGTAAGCATAAATTTCCTGTCCTGCTGTTTAGTCGGGAATTACTGGCGTTGCTGTCAGCAGGGCTATCTTTGACTGAAGTCATGGATACGCTGGTTGATAAAGAATTGAATCCGTCTAATCGCTTGTTGTTGGCATCACTACGCACTTCCCTTTATCAGGGAAAGTCTTTATCCGATGCTTTGCGGGAATTCCCCCATGTGTTTGTACCCTTTTATGCGGCAACAATTACTGCCAGCGAACGCACGGGGAGTCTTGTCGAAGCATTGGGTCGGTATGTACATTTCCAAGAACAGTCGGATATTATTAAAAAACGGATTGTCAGTGCCTCGGTATATCCTGCCTTGTTGATTGCGGTCGGTGGACTGGTGAGTCTATTTCTGATGTTCTATGTTGTGCCACGTTTCAGCCGTGTGTACGAGGATATTCGTGGAGAAATTCCATTTTTTTCTCGCGTGATGCTGGAATGGGGGAAGTTTGTTGCTGCACACGCAACTTTTGTAATAGGCGGTATTGTGGTTTTAATTGGTTTAGCAACCTATTGGTTGAGTCAGCCTGACTCTCGCACCTTGCTGATGCGAACCCTGCAACGTATACCCACTATTGGTGAGCGGGTAAGGCTATATCAGCTATCTCGCCTTTATCGTACATTGGGGATGCTGTTGCGCGGCGGGATACCTGTGGTCACGGCGATTGACATGGCAAAAGGCTTGCTGGGGAGTGAATTGCAAAGCAAACTATCCCGCGCTGGATGTGACATCAGGGAAGGTATCACTATTTCTCAAGCAATGGATAGCAACGCACTGGGTACGCCCGTCTCGTCGCGTATGTTGCGTGTGGGTGAACGGACGGGACAAATGGGCGAAATGATGGAACGTACCGCCGAGTTTATGGATGAGGAATTGGCACGTTGGATTGATTGGTTTACCAAATTATTCGAGCCTTTGCTGATGGCGTTTATCGGTATTGTCATCGGCTTGATTGTGGTGCTGATGTACATGCCGATCTTTGAATTGGCGAGCAGTATTCAATGATCTAAATTCTCTATTTATGCCAGATATTACCCCTCAACTCATCCACCAAGCACGCGCGCAATGCGTCAATGAAAACACGCGCCTTATTGATGTGTTGCAACGTTTGAGTGCGCTTACCAATACCGAATTCGTTGAACAACTGGCCTCACTATTCCATTGCCCCGCCATAAATATGGCAACACTGCATCAATTACAACCTGTCTTCGATAGAGTGAGCTATCAGGATGCCGTTAAGCACGGATGTCTGACGGTACGAGATGAGGCGGACGATATCCTGTTTTTGTTTTTTGACCCCTTTGATCACAATTTGCGCGCATGGACACAAGGTTTGGTCTCGCAACCAGCCGCTTGGCGATTAGTGCATCATGCTGACTTTAAGGCGTTTCTATCTCAGCAAGAACATCTTATTCGGGCGGTGGATGACGTATTGCTCACCTCTGGCACGGAGGATGGGGATGTCGTTCAGCCCGATATTTCCCTACGCTCCATTGGCGAAGATGGCAGCCCCGTCGTCAAATTGGTTAATTCGGCACTCTACGATGCGTTGAAGGCAGGAGCCAGTGACATCCATTTAGAGTGTACGCCACAAGGTTTGGTAATTAAAAATCGTATCGACGGTGTATTGAACCGAATTGGTGAAGTTCGGGGGCGTGAAACGGCCGAACATGCTGTTTCGCGCATCAAAGTCATGGCGGAACTTGATATTGCCGAACATCGTATCCCACAAGATGGTCGCTTCAAAGTAATGCTAGATGGCAGGGAGGTGGATTTTCGAGTATCCATCATGCCTAGCATTTTTGGAGAAGATGCGGTGTTGCGTATTTTGGACAAAAAATCCCTGTCCGATGAGTTAAGGGGTTTCAGCTTGGATAGCTTGGGATTCGAGGCTACGGCGATGAAAGAGATTCGCCGTCTTGCCAGCGAACCCTACGGGATGTTGTTGATGACAGGACCAACTGGGAGTGGCAAAACCACCACTTTGTATGCGATATTGACCGAGATCAACAAGGGGTTGGACAAAATTATCACGATAGAAGACCCTATCGAATACCAGTTGCCAGGCATCTTGCAGATCCCCGTTAATGAGAAAAAAGGACTCACTTTTGCACGAGGATTGCGCTCTATTCTGCGCCACGATCCAGATAAAATTATGGTGGGTGAAATTCGCGATACGGAAACAGCACACATTGCGGTTCAATCTGCATTGACAGGCCATCTGGTTTTTACATCCGTACATGCCAATAACGTGTTTGATGTCATCAATCGCTTTGTACATATGGGGGTTGACCCATTCAGTTTTGTATCCGCACTGAATGGGGTATTGGCACAGCGGTTAGTGCGGATTAGCTGTCTGCATTGTGCTAAACCGTATTTACCTAGCGACGAAGAGCTAAATGATTCTGGATTGAATCGAAATGAGGTTGAACATTACCGCTTTGTACACGGAAATGGATGTGGTCAATGCCGAGGCACGGGGTATGCTGGGCGCAAGGCAATCGCGGAGATATTGTTGCTTGACGATGAGCTGCGGGAATTGATTACGAGTCGCGCTTCTATTCGACAGATCAAAGATGCAGCAAAGAAAAATGGCACGCGATTGCTGCGAGAAGTCGCACTCAATTTGGTGGAACAAGGTATTACAACACTGGAGGAGATCAATCGTGTCACCTTCGTGGCGTAATCGTCTCTATATTACGATAGAACAACAACGTATTCGTTTGTTGAAGCTGGGGCGTGGTCTGAAGCCAAAACAAATCGCTTCTTACGAAGAAGATATTCCTCACGGCGGCAAACAACGATACAGTCAGGTAGTATCGGATAGACTCACCCAACTACTGGCACAACAGGCGTGGCAGAATGTTGAAGTGAGTGTCGTACTGTCAAATAGTCTTGTTCGATATGCCGCCATTTCATTTCCCGTACAGTTACAAAACTATGCCGAGCAGGAGGCGTTTGCCAGACATTCACTTATCCAGATACACGGAACAACCGCTGAGACATGGGTATTACGCCTACAGCGTGGCAAAGCGGGTTCTCCTTGGCTGGTCAGCGCAATAGAGCAAACACTGCTTGACGGATTAAGAAAAGCTTGCGCGATCAATCAGCGCAAGCTGGTGTCAGTCGTACCTTATTTAATGCCCGTGTTCAACCTCCATCGCAAAATGATCAAAAATAAGCCAGCGTGGCTGGTTATTAACGAACCTGAGTACTCCCTTTTTGCCCTCTTGAATGAAGGCGGGTTCATCGCTTTTAATGGCGTGTATCATCACGATGTGCATGAAATTCCTTTGTTACTTGACCGTGAAAATTTAGCCTGTTTATTACCTGAACCCTGTCGAGTGGTGTATTTATGTACCACAACCCACAATGATTTATCTGTGCTATTCAAGATGAATACCCCGTATGAATTCAATATGCTGAACGTGGTATCGCCAACATGAATACCAACATTTTTTCGCGGATCAAGTGCCGTATCAATGAGTGGGAAATAGTGATGCGACCAATTGATCTTGACTACCAAAAATCTGTCGAGCCTCAAAATAGACGGGCTGGCTGGTTGCTGCTGCTGGCAGGCATTGCACTGATGATTGAAATGGGGCAGTCATACAAACAGCTAAGGCATGAGCAAGCGGTGATCAATCACAAGCTGCAAACTTCAGTGCCACATGTTGATCGGGCTCAGAAAAAAGTGACCTACAATTTTTCAGCTAAGGACTTCGAGACTGCTCAACAAATTGTCAGGCATCTTGCAACCCCGTGGAGTGAGCTTTTTTCTGGTCTTGAGTCGGCTAATTTAAAAAATGTAGCGATTCTCTCCGTTGAGCCAGATATGCAAAATGGGCGAATACATATAACAGGTGAAGCAAAGGACTATGCGTCAGTGCTTACCCTCATTGCACGATTAAGAGCCGCGCAGACATTTTCGGAGGTGTTTCTACTGCATCGAGAAATAAAATTCGACGACCCTCAACATCCACTCGGCTTCACTTTGTCAATGAAATGGATTCAGCCAGCATGAAACAGAAACTTCATCTCCTCGGAGAGCAATTAGGCTGGCAGGGAATAATGGGGATCGCATTGCTTATTTTGGCTTGGATGTTCCTGATGATGGTATTGATGCCATTGGAACAAAAAACAAAGTCTATGCAAAGCCAGCTTGATAAGGCACGTTCAATAGCAACGAAACGGAACGTTTCTTCAGATTTGAGTGAGCATCAGTATGAGCTGAATTTATTTTTTGAGTCCCTACCCGTCGAGCGAGATGTAACGGATATCCTCGCATCCATTGATTCTATTGCGGAAGAAAGCGGATTGGAACTCAAACAGGTTGAATACAAACTGAACGATAAGGACAGCCCTATATTGGAATATGGAATGGTTTTTTCAATACAAGGGGAATACGGCAAGATACGTTATTTTGTTTCACATGTTTTGGCAAAGAATCCAGCGATTAGTCTTGATCAAATCAATTTTCAACGGGATAAAATCAGCGATCTTATCCTAACAGCAGAGATTCGTTTAACACTCTTTTTACATGGGGTAGCCTTAAATCCATAAGCGAGTAGTCAATGGCGATTTGCCCAAACGATACTGTTTCGTGCCTGTGGGCAAAGTGATGCGTGGATGAAGTGTAGTTAAAAGTAACTAATTTTAAGGGGGATTGCCGTATTTTAGTGGTAAAATTAAAAAAATTTAATGGGCGAGTATTTGCTGGGGGAGAAATTTGTGCGATTTAATAAGTGGGGACTATTTGTTTTGATTTCTTGCTTAGGAACGGCATCTTCTATCAGTATTGCCAAATACACAGATAGTGTGACCTCAGATGTGGTCGATGCAACAGAGAAGACACATTCAACCAATACGCTATCCGCTGCTGATTTGCCAGAACAAACACGTCCTATGCGTCGCGTCGAACTGTCCATTATCCGCCGAGCCGTTGTGGATAATGTCGAACGTAGTGGATTGTTTCAGTCTAAAACTTGGTATACGCCGCCCCCCCAAACGCAAGCTATTTCATTACAGCAAACGCCAATTGCTGCGTTACAACCGCCACCTAGTGCGCCAGCTCTGCCATTTAGCTTTATCGGCAGAATGATTGACAAAAATGAAGCAGTATTGTTTTTGTCCAAAAATGGTCGTCAATATGCTGTCAAAACGGGTGATGTAATTGATGGCAGTTATAGAGTAGAAAAATTTACTGAGAACGACGTTTTATTGACTTATCTCCCAATGAACATTCAGCAGACACTTGCGTTCCATTCCGCGACAACGAAAAATGCCGCTGTGAATACTTCGGTATCAACCATGGCTCTTCCTCTCTCTTTTCAAGCACAAAGATAGCACTATGATACGTAATTTACTGGCTGGATTGTTGATGCTACTACTTATTGGGTGTGCTGCTCAACAAGCTTTTCAGAATGGGGTGCGACAGTTTGATGCAGGGAAGGTAGAAGAAGGCTTGATGCAAATGAGCCAAGCCTACAAGCTAGATCCAAGCAATAGTGAATATCGTGTCCAGTATTTTAAACGCCGTGAAGCTATCATTTTTCAGTGGTTAGCACTCGCAAATGCCGCTAAAGATAAAGCCGCATGGGCTGAAGCTAGAATTTATTACGAGCGTATTTTGAAAATAGACCCAGATAATTTTCGTGCTAAAACAGGCTTGAGTACCCTTGCTACCGACGAGAAGCACGCGCAGTTGCTGGACGAAGCTAAATTGCAGTTGGAAAACAATGATGTTGCTGGTGCCGCTCATAAAGTTCGTTTGGTTCTATCAGAAACCCCCTCGCAACCGATTGCGCTGGCACTACGCAAAACCATTGAATCAAGAAAGGCATTAGCCAGTCAATCAGGGGTAATCATCAAATCAAAATTAACTCGTCCCATTACGATTGAGTTTAAGGATGCCCCAATTTTGGCGGTGTTTGACTCTATATCCAAAATTTCTGGCATCAACATCCTTTTTGACAAGGATGTTCGCCCTGACTTGCGCGCGAATCTACTGGTACGAGACGCTCGCATCGAGGATGTCATTCGTTTCATACTTGTTACGAACCAACTGGAACAACGTGTTTTGAATGCTAACACGCTGTTTATTTATCCAAGTACGGCACAAAAGCTCAAAGACTTTCAGGAGCTTCAGGTCAGGAATTTTTATCTAACCAATGCCAGCGCTAAAGACGTTGCCGCTATGCTCAAGGGGATGCTCAAAAGTCGCGACTTGTATGTCGATACCAAACTCAACCTGATCGTGATGCGGGATACGCCTGATGCTATTCTTGTCGCTGAACGGTTAATCGCGGCTCAGGATATAGCAGAGCCAGAAGTTATGCTCGAAGTTGAAGTGTTGGAGGTTGGAACAAATTTACTGGATACCATCGGTGTTCAGTATCCCAGTCAAATGAGCCTCAGCGTGGTGGGGGCGGCTGGCACACCAGGTGCTTTAATGTTGCCTGAACTGATCAATCGCAACGCTGGTTTAGTAAGAGTCTCACTTTCTGACCCCGCATTCACCATCAATTTTTTGCACCAAAACGGGGATACCAACCTGTTAGCTAATCCCAAAATTCGGGTCAAAAACCATGAGAAAGCCAATATACACATTGGAGATAAAGTACCCGTTATTACGAATACAACTACAGCAACAGGGTTAATATCTCAGTCGGTCAGTTATCTTGATGTTGGACTCAAATTAGATGTTGAACCAACGGTGTATCTTGATAATGACGTAGGAATCAAAGTTGTTCTTGAGGTCAGCAATATTGCTAAACAAATTCAAAATACAAATGGTAGCCTCACTTATCAAATCGGGTCGCGTAGTGCCACGACCACATTGCGTCTTAAAGATGGAGAGACGCAGATGCTGGCGGGTTTGATCAACAGAGAAGATAGAAAGACCGCCAACAGCATACCAGTATTAGGACAAATTCCCCTTTTGGGACGTTTGTTCTCTAGCAACTCAGATGTTGCTGCCAAAACTGAAGTCGTCTTACTAATCACCCCTCATGTTGTACGCAACATCGTACATCCAGATTCACCTGTGGAAGAGTTTTCGTCTGGCACTGACGCTTCAATTAGCCTTGCTAGGATGGAAATCAACCCCGCTGATTCCCCCAGTGGACAAAAGTCAGGAGAAGCAGCTGCAATTGCTTCGGATGTTGCAGATGCGACGAACCAAGAGCTAGCTCCTTTAGCACCTGCATTAGGTAACGTTAAATTATCCTTAAATGTGCCGACTCAGGTGCGAGCTAACGCACCGTTTGTCGTAAGTGTCAATCTCATCGCTGAAGGGGTACAAAATGTCACATTGATGCTTTCGTTTGATCCTGCCAAACTGAAAGTGGTGAGTGTTACAGAAGGTGATTTTCTCAAAAAGTCGGATGGGAAAACGCAGTTCTTACAGCAAACTCAAGATAAGCTCGGACGTATTAACCTAAGCGTGATTCGGCAAGGAAGTGTAGGTGGGGAAGGCTCCCTCGCCAACGTCACCTTTCAACCTATTGTCAATGTGACAAGCAACACTCAGGTAAGGGTAGATGCGGTCAACTTCTCAGATGCAGAAGGTGGCGTGTTACCTGTGAATGATTTGCCCGTCGCGGCAATAGAAATCACGCCTTAATGCTTGCGATGATGGCCGCTAAACAACAATCTGGCTTTACGTTAATCGAACTGCTGGTCACGGTTGTGATCGTGTCAATTCTGGCTTCTGTGGCATTACCACTCTCCGCGTTATCCCAACAGCGCGCTAAAGAAGAAGAACTCAGGCATAATTTGCGTGAGATACGTCTGGCAATTGACGCTTACAAGCAAGCGGTAGATGAAGGGAAAATACCGAAATCATTGAATCAGTCAGGGTACCCACCAAAACTCTCCATGCTCGCCGAAGGCGTAGTGGATGCACGCAGTCCTGTTCACCAAAAAATTTATTTTCTACGCCGCATTCCCCAAGACCCTTTCGCCGAAAATGCCCCTGATGCCGAATCCTCTTGGGGAAAGCGTAGCTACGACAGCCCAGCAGACGCACCGCGTGAAGGAAGTGATGTTTATGATGTGTACTCATTAAGCACCAGCACAGGTCTAAACGGCATTCCTTATCGAGAGTGGTAATCATGCTAAAACCAACCTCGCCCCCTAGAGGCTTCACCCTCATCGAATTATTGGTGACGATGACAATTATTGCACTCTTGTTGTCAATCGTGACCCCGCGCTATTTTCATAGCATCACCAAGGCAGAGGAAACTGTCCTCAAAGAAAATCTGACTTTATTGCGCGAGGTGTTGGATAAATACCATGCTGATACAGGGAAATACCCAGACACACTAGACGAGCTGGTCAGTAAAAAATACTTACGTAAAATCCCGTATGATCCTGTGGCACAAAGTACAACGAACTGGATACTCATTCCTCCCGCGACAACGGAAAAAGGCGGTATTTTTGACATTAAGAGTGGCGCGCAAGGCAGTGCCAGTGATGGTACTGCCTATGGCGACTGGTAAATCTGAAGCGATGTTTTGGAAACCGCAGTCTGGCTTTACCTATCTGGCGATACTATTTGCGATTGCAATTTCAGGTGTGGTACTGAGTACGGTGGGCATCAATTGGAGCCAAGAAAGTCAGCGCGCAAGAGAGCAAGAGTTATTGTTTATCGGTAATCAGTTTCGCCAAGCCATCATGCTGTATTACGAAAGAACACCTGGAGCGGTCAAACGTTACCCGAACAAGTTAGATGATCTGTTGCTAGATACTCGATATAACACCACACAACACTATTTGCGCAAAATCTATCGCGACCCCATCACAAACAGTCAGCAGTGGGGGCTGGCTATCGCGCCTGAAGGCGGCATCATGGGCGTTTACAGCTTGTCTAATAAACAACCCTTAAAAACTAGCGGATTTGATTATAGCAATCGCGTACTTGAAGGGGCGGCTAGTTATTCAGCTTGGATTTTTAGTTATGCCCCAAACGATCAGAGAAAAGTACTTTCGCAGTAAGTGATCCCCTGAGTATTAGGATATTTCATGGCGTTGGGTGCTGGACATGCAAAGCATATAAAAAATATCGGCTAAATTTTGGAAAATGGGTGGTTTGGCTTATAAAATCATGCAATAATTCCATACTGTTTAAATGGCATCTGGCAATGTACGTATAGGAGATTGGGGAATGCGCAGGTTTTTTATTTTGGTGTTCGTTGTACTACTGAGTTTTAGTTCACAAGTGTTCCCTTCGGGTTATGTTTCTACTTTGACAGGTCCGCCGTTCACTGTGGATTTGCCTAATGCGTGTTCTATTTCCCCTCTCCCTGCTGGCAAAACTCCTCGGTTTGTAGCAACCGACACAACGGCACTTGGTGCCTGTATATTGGCAGTAGATATGTGCTACGCCTCTTGGGGACTGACCACTGCGGCAACAATTGGACCAATAATTGCTGCTGGTTTAGGGGCGATGGATTTTGGAGAGTGCAGGTCTCAATATCTAACTCTAGGCGCAACAGTAACTGGAACGCTATTTTGTCCTGCCCATGCCAGCCTCATTGGGAACGAGTGCTTTTGCAATGACCCCTACATCAGTGATCCTTGGTGGGGGGAGGCGTGTCTTGCTCCAGACTGTCCGTCAGGAGCCTCTGCTAATACTACTGACGAAATGTGTACCTGTAATGCGGGTTTAGTGGCAAACGAAAGTAAAACGGCTTGTATCAACCCAAGTCTATTAAAGCACCCCAAAGGATGTGGCGAACCCAAATGCCAAGATAATCAAGTTTCTGCGGGCAACCCTGTCAATGCAGAAAGTGGTTATAAAGTCCAAGCTGAGGTTGATTACCAATCACCCACGGGTTTATCTTTTGTTCGAGTTTACAGTAGCACGGTTGCATACGACACTATTCCTCAATCTACACCAAGTCCTTTGTTAGGCGTGCAAACCCAAGTAGACGCGAGTGGTCAGACCAGTACCGTGCGAGTGGGGATATACGATAGACCCTCTCCGAAGCCCCTGCTGGGACGGAGCGTCTGGCAGTTAAATTGGGATCGTTCAATTCAAGGTGTGGTCGCGCCACCCCCTAGCACACCAGCCCCTGCAACAGGTAATCTTGGTATTTCGTCAACAGCGGGTAGTGTCGTGTACCGTTTAGGAATGGGTGGCACCGCGATTATGAACAACACGATTACCGCCGCCTACGTGTCTCGGGGCGGCGGTAAAACGTACATCTTTAGCCGTAACGGAGCAGGTTGGGTGCCTGATGGTGACATCAAAGATCGGCTAGTGAGTAGTTTCGATGGGGCAGGCAATGTCACAGGGTGGACTTACACCACTACAGCGCAAGAAGTGGAACAGTATAGCGCGACAGGTAAACTCTCGTCCGTCACCGATCGAAACGGCAATACGCTCACTCTGACCTATAGTGACGGTACGCCCAATAGTCCGAATGGCGGCTATATGATAGACGCAACGGGTGTACAAGCTTCGCTGCACGATATACGAGGAAACCCATTTCCTGCCATCCTTCCCGCTGGGTTGCTCATTCGCATCACCGACGCATTTGGTCACAGCATCAACTTAAGTTACGATGTCTCTGCTCGCATTGCGCAAATGACCGACCCCGCAGGCGGTGTCTATCGTTATGCTTATAACGATAATATCTACGATTACTCTCAGATCGACAATCTGGTTTCTGTCACCTACCCAGATGGTAAGACTAAACAATATATATATGGAGAGCAATACGCTGGTACCCCAGCCCCCCCCCAAGCCCTGACAGGCATCCTAGACGAGAACGGCGACCATTATGCCACTTGGACTTACGATGCCGCAGGTCGTGCCACCAGCAGCGAACATGGCGCAACAGGTAGTGGTATAGACCGCGTCACCTTGACCTTCAATCCAGATAACACTATCATCACCGATGCCCTAGGTGCGGTGCGCATACAGAACTTCCAAACGGTACAAGGCATCGCTAGAAATGCAGGCAGCAGTCAACCTGGTGGCAGCGGTTGCGGCGCATCCAGCTCCGCCTTAACCTACGACATCAACGCCAACATCGCCAGTCGCACCGATTTTAATGGCAACAAGA
>JBASWK010000015.1:0-1966 GCA_049276435.1 Gallionella sp.
CAAACCTTGGGTCTCGGTCTTGCTGGTGCGATTACCTGTGCTGCCGTACCCATAGCTCGTGACCCTGGGCTGGGTCGGGTTCTTCGCATCGGTGTAGCTGTCTTGCGTCAGGCGGTTCAACGCGTCAAACGATTGCGGGCTACGCGAGGGGGCGTAGGTGCGGATTTATCCGCACGGTTTTTTGTTTATAAATCAACATCGTGCGAATGAATTCGCACCTACGGCGCACCCTACTCACTAATCGCACCTACGTCCCTTTCAAAACGTAGGGTGGACTGACGGTTTTATCGTCTGCCTACGCGGTTGGACATCCGCGTGGGCAAAAACCGTGCCCACCCTACTCGGCTGACGTTCTTCGGAATACAAAACAAATAGAAGAGAGTAGGGTGCGCCGTGCGCACCGAAAACTTCACATCACATTGAAATTAAACGGTTTATCCGCGTGTGCATAGCGCACCATACCTGGCTTAATGATTTATTATCAATGGGTTGCACATTAATCTGCCCATCAAAACCAAGAATTCTTTACGCGAAAATCAATTAGATTAAGCATGTTAGTATCAAATTTCGGCTTCAAATTGCTATACAAAACATCGGCAATGAATTGACATTTATTTGTATCATATTGATTGTTAAGTATTTATATTTTGCGGTAGCAGTATTGGACACTGACCCCATCGATATGCTTCTGCGTGCTTCTGTTTTGCCATTTTGCAAACTCAGGTTTCTTCAAGCAGATCACGAATACTCTGGTCTGTTGGTGCCTCCACAATATCCTCAATACAAAGGGGTGCCTTAGGAAATTCAGGGGGAAGCCCTGCATTTTCCAGCAATATAGCCGCCATTTTTCTAACCATTCGCCAAATCGGTGACTCACGCAAAGCATGTTTCGTCCAAAAATTGTAAATTCGCTTCTCAGTTGCCCAGTACATTAGGTCTAACTGAGCTTTCAGCTCGAAATTTACGCTCTGCTCATCGAAAAAATAATCATCATCATAGCTTTTAAACGATCCCCAATATGTGACGTAGCTCATATAAAGACCAATTAGATAATTCTCATTATTCTTAAAATAGTCATCATTTGAATAGAAGAAATCGTATGAACTTGTTCCGAGTCCCTCAACCTGTATTTCAGAATCTGCGGCGAAGAAGGAAATAACCTGCCAAATAATTTCCTCGCTTGAATTGTGACTTTGATAAAATTCCTGATTCCTCATCTTGGCCCCCCGTCTTTCCAGTTATAGACATGGAAACTAAATTGCTCCCCACCCGTTGCGTCAAATATTCCCAACTCGCTTGATCTTTGTACGTGGTTAGGATTTCCTCTGCCAATATCCATTCGATATAAGGCTTTTTCTTTTCCCATAACCAAACCAACCCCAGTAAGACTTCCAGTTTTGCTACCAGGCCCACCAGCACCGACTTGGAGCGGCTTCCCATTAATCTTTACGCCCGTATTGAATCGAACACTAGGTGCAGGGGTCAATGTTGGCAAATAGACGATGTAGGCAGAAGGTGATTTGTACCTCGGTGCATCTTTGATATAGCCTGCAATCCAATCGCCCAGTCCTATTCCAATGGCTTTATGTGAATCGCGAGCAAATACTTGAGCTGCCAAATCAAAATCTACTCTAAATGGATAGCTTCTGGGCAAAATACTGTCAAGCCCGCCACTAGCTCCCATAGTATCGATAAAAGTAAAGACTTGTTGAACGGCGAGAATAACGTCCACAATGGCTCGCGCCTTGTTATACGCATTGAGCATATTTCCCGCAAACACAGCGGCTTGTTGGAGGCTGGCGCTCATATCCATTGCAGCACCCTGCTCCCCCAACGTCACCAACCCGCTCGGATCAGTCCCATTGATCGGATCACCCCCCGCATACGCGTATTTGTTCAGCGTAATCGGCTGGCTGGGATTTCCCGCAAACGGATCCAACCCCGTGAACCTGCCCGTGTTGACATC
>JBASWK010000016.1:0-11826 GCA_049276435.1 Gallionella sp.
GAAATCAAGCCCACCATTTCCGCAGTCACCCCATTCCGCACCAAAGTTGTTGTCTTCATAAATAGCACCTCTGTTTTTTCAATATGGAAGCATTATAAATGGTATTTATATGGGTTCTGAATCCCTATGTAGTCACTGACCAGAACTTATTGCCTGATGAATGGGAAGAAATGCGCACAAAGCCAAAACTTAGTGGAGTCTCAGCATCCGCTATTAAATGGAGTTTCGTGAAAAAGTTTAAAGACACTGAAAGCTGCATGAATCACTTGGAAGAGAAAGGCTTTGTTTCTGTCGTTACATCCCCTCACATGAAGGGGCACAAAAACGTGGTACTTCACGAACATGACTACACACCCTATAAAAAACTGGCGGTCTGGTTTGGCAATGAGGGAATTGGTATCAGCGAAACTGCTCTCCAGAGAAGTGCGTTATGCGTAAACATTCCCATGTGCGGAATTATTGAAAGCCTGAATTTGGGTACCTCGTCAGGCATTGTACTTTATGAAATAACCAAGCAGCGACGTGCATTTCAGTTCAGCTTAGAAAAGAAAATCGCAGCAAATAAAGCCGCTAAAAGTGCAATCTAATCCAGTGCTTAAGTAAAGCGGCATCGTACCAACGAGCATGATAACGGTGGATTGCTGCGTGAATTTACCCTACGTCACTTCAAAAATCCGTCGATGCTCGCCCATCGCATAGCGGTCGGTCATGCCTGCGATGTAATCTGCGACGGCGCGGGCGTGGTCAGGTTGGGCTTGAAATTGTGGCGGTAATAGATGGCGATTTTCCATAAACACGCCAAATAAGTCGCTGATAATGCGCCGCGCTTTGTGACTCATGCGTTCGACTTGGTAGTGGTGATACATATTGACGCGCAAAAATTGTTTCAACGCATGGTGTTGCGCAAATATCGCTTCACTGAATGCAATCAGGGGTGGTGCTACGCGCACGTCGTCCAAGCGGGTCAACGATTGCGCGGCGATGTTCGTCTGACTTTGCTGAATTAAATCGGCGACCAGGGTGTTAATCATGCGGCGCACGGTTTCGTGTACCACGCGGCGGGTGGGCAAGTCGGGATATAACTTGCGCACTTGTTGGATATGTTGCTGCACCAGCGGCACATCGGCGAGTTGTTCCAAGGTAATCAAGCCAGAGCGCAGCCCATCATCCACGTCGTGATTATTGTAGGCAATGGCATCGGCAAGGTTGGCGATTTGCGCCTCCAAGGACGGACGGCGCGATTGCAAAAAGCGTTCGCCGACCTCGCCTAATTCTGCCGCCGCCTTGGGTGAGCAATGTTTCAAAATCCCTTCGCGGGTTTCAAAACATAAATTCAGCCCGTCAAATTCGGCGTAATGTTGTTCCAACACATCCACCACGCGCAGCGATTGCAAATTATGCTCAAAACCGCCATGTTCTTGCATACACGCGTTCAGCGCGTCTTGCCCCGCGTGCCCAAACGGCGTATGTCCGAGGTCATGCGCCAAGGCAATGGCTTCGGCGAGGTCTTCATTTAAATTTAAACGCCGCGCAATCGAGCGGGTAATTTGCGCCACTTCAATGCTGTGAGTCAGCCGCGTGCGGAATAAATCCCCTTCGTGATTCACAAACACTTGGGTTTTGTATTCCAACCGCCGAAACGCGCCCGAATGAATAATGCGGTCGCGGTCGCGCTGGAATTCCGTGCGTCCAGCGGGCGGCGTTTCCGCAATTTTCCGACCGCGAGAATTGGCGGCGGTGACGGCGTAGGGGGCGAGGTTCATTGCAATTTCCTCCAAAACATTCCCTCCCCCTAGCAGGGGGAGGGTTAGGGTGGGGGTTGAAATCGTCGCACGGATGCAAACTTTCAACCCCCATCCCAGTGACCCCCTCGCTGCGCTCTCCCCCTCTGCTAGGGGGAAGGAGTGGGTTTTCTATAATTTTAATTTAAAATCATTAAGTTAAGTTATTTAACGCACGCTTTTAACGTCTCTGCCAACATCGCCGCAGGTGCGTCGCCATACACCACGGCGCGTCCGATGCTTTTTAGCAGCACAAAGCGCATCTTGCCCGCTTCGACTTTTTTATCCAGCCCCATATAGCCCAAATACTTTTCCACGCCTAAATCAGGCGAGATGACAGGTAAGTGAGCGCGCACCAATACCTCGCGCACGCGGGTGACATCAGCATCATTTATCCAACCCAACCGCTGCGACAAATCTGCCGCCATCACCGTCCCCGCAGCCACCGCTTCGCCGTGCAACCAATTGCCATAGCCCATACCTGATTCAATGGCATGACCAAAGGTGTGCCCCAAGTTCAACAACGCCCGTTCGCCCGTTTCGCGTTCGTCCGCTGCCACGACTTCCGCTTTATTCTGGCAACTGCGCGCAATGGCGTATTGCAAGGCGGGGGTGTCGCGGGCTAACAGCGCGTCCATGTTGTGTTCCAACCACTCCAAAAATGGCAAATCGCGGATCAAACCATATTTGATGACTTCCGCCATGCCCGCTGCTAATTCGTTGTCGGGCAAGGTGTTCAGCGTGTCGGTATCCGCCAACACCACCAGCGGCTGGTAAAACGCGCCGATCATATTTTTGCCCAGCGGGTGATTGATGCCCGTTTTGCCGCCGACGGAAGAATCGACTTGCGACAACAGCGTGGTGGGAATTTGGATAAACGGCACCCCGCGCAGATAGGTCGCCGCCGCATAGCCCGTCATATCGCCTATCACCCCGCCGCCCAGCGCAATCAACGGCGTGCTGCGTTCGCAACGGTTTTGCAACAGCGCGTCGTAAATTAAATTCAGCGTGTCGCTGGTTTTATACACCTCGCCATCGGGCAAAATCACCGCGATGCTGGACACGCCAATGCTGTCCAAGGTCTGCTGCAATTGCGCCAAATACAGCGGCGCGACGGTGGTGTTCGTCACGATTGCCACGCGTTTGCGCGGAATGTGCGGTTTTAATAAATCAGCCTGCGACAACAAGCCGCTGCCTATGTGGATCGGATAACTTCTATCCCCTAAACCTACGGTGAGTGTTTGCATATTTTTTCCATTGTCGGGTTAAAAACCAGACTGACAGTTGCGATATTTTGTTCCCTGCTAGGCATAAAACATCCTTACTATATCCCCTCCCCCTAGCAGGGGGAGGGTTAGGGTGGGGGTTGAAATCGTCAATTGGTAACGAACCATTCAACCCCCATCCCAGCCTTCCCCCTGCTAGGGGGAAGGAGCAGAGTTTTGAAATTTTAATAATTAAACAAGTAGTTGCGTTCTGGGCTAATCGCCCCTATACTCAAAAGCACTCGGTTAGCAATTGCGCTCTGGAATGCGCGCCCAATGAAACCGAGACCGTCCCACAGTGTCCAGACCTGTGGGACTATTTTTTGAGCAGCATATTTTTGCCGAAGCAACTGGATTCTGCCCCGTGTCGTGGCGTGTCGGAATGACGATATTTCCTTAGCTAGGCACAACCCAGCGTTTGTGTTCAGTGAGGGCTTCATGCACCCACACGGGATCAAGGTCTGCGCCATTTGACCACGTCAATGCGCCTTGCTCGATGCGCACTTGCTGAAAAAACGGTGCATCTTTCAATGCCGCAAAAATGCCCGCATCGGCACTATGAACCAACGCCGCCATATCAATGATTCCGCTGGTTCCATCATGGCAAGTTAGCGACAAACAATAATTAGGCAGCGCACTGACCGCACGCACTCGCCAAGGCGCGGGGGAAATCAATCCAAAATTCATAAGTCCCCTTCTCAGTTTTGGTGCATTTGATGTGGGAGCGCAATTTATTGCGCGATGGTTTTCATCGCTCAATCGCGCAATAAATTGCGCTCCTACATCCAAACGATTACTCCCACCCCTCATGCTTACCTTTAAACTTTTCCACTTCGTTAATCAACGATAGCATCATGCTATGCACGCTTTGCTTGCCGCTGGGCACGATTAAATCGGCGACTTGTTGATAAATAGGATCGCGCTGCTCAAATAATTGGCTGAGTTTGGCGTGTGCATTACCTGTTTGCAACAAGGGCCTGTTTTTGTCGTTGCGAGTGCGCAGCCACAAATCATGCACTTGTGCGCGCAGATAAATCACAATCCCGTTGGCGGGCAGCACGTCGCGGGTGTGTTCGGTGAGTACCGCGCCGCCGCCTGTTGCCAGCAATAAATTATCGCGCAACACCAAATCCGCAATCACTTGTGCCTCTCGCACCCGAAAGCCCGCTTCGCCTTCTACATCAAAAATATGCGGGATAGTGACCCCTGTGCGATATTGAATTTCTTCGTCACTATCGACGAAGGTTTTGCCCAAATGCTTGGCGAGGGCGCGTCCCATCGTGGTTTTACCCGATCCCATCATGCCGATGAGGATCAGATTACCTGACTGGAGTTTTCGTGGGGGAGAGGGTTCGTTGTGCATAGCGTATTGTAAACGATAAAAGCCCCTTTCGCAGTTGACATGCGGATTTGAAAACCCGCTTAATCACACCTCACCGCATCGCTAAAAATTCAAAGTTTGGGGTAGCTGTTGTATGATGCGCGCTCTTTGGTTAAGCATGATAGCGATGAATTTTCCTGATACTTTTGATGTGATTGTGGTGGGTGGCGGACACGCGGGGACGGAGGCGGCGTTGGCGAGTGCGCGGGCGGGCTGTAAGACTTTGTTGTTAAGCCATAACATCGAAACCTTGGGGCAGATGTCGTGCAATCCCTCCATCGGCGGCATCGGCAAAGGGCATTTGGTCAAGGAAGTCGATGCGTTGGGCGGCGCGATGGCGGCGGCGACGGATGAAGGCGGGATTCAGTTCCGCATTTTGAATGCCAGCAAAGGTCCTGCGGTGCGCGCCACGCGGGCGCAAGCGGATCGGATTTTGTACAAAGCCGCGATTCGCCACCGCTTGGAAAATCAGCCTAATTTATGGCTGTTTCAACAAGCCGTCGATGATTTGCTGGTGGAACAAGATCGCGTGGTCGGAGTCGTCACGCAATTGAAATTACGCTTCCGCGCCAACGCCGTGGTGTTGACTGCGGGCACGTTTTTGTCGGGACTGATTCACGTCGGACAAGCCAATTACCCCGCTGGTCGTGCGGGCGATCCACCCTCGGTCAGTTTGGCGCATCGGCTGCGCGAATTGAATTTGCCTGTCGGACGCTTGAAAACAGGCACGCCGCCGCGCATCGACGGGCGCACCATCAATTATTCTGTGATGCAGGAACAACACGGCGACACGCCCGTGCCTGTGTTTTCGTTTATGGGCAACGCCGCGCAACATCCGCGCCAATTGCCGTGCTGGATTACCGAAACCAGCGAGCAAACCCACGACATCATCCGTGGCGGTTTGGACAGATCGCCGTTATTTACAGGCGTGATTGAAGGGGTCGGCCCGCGCTATTGCCCGTCGATTGAAGACAAAATCACCCGCTTCGCCGATAAATCTTCGCATCAAATTTTCCTCGAACCCGAAGGTTTAACCACTCACGAAATCTATCCCAACGGCATTTCCACCAGCTTGCCGTTTGACGTGCAATGGAACTTGGTGCGCTCGATACGCGGCTTGGAAAACGCCCATATTTTGCGCCCTGGTTATGCCATCGAATACGATTACTTTGACCCGATAGGACTGAAAAACTCTTTAGAAACCAAAGCCATCCAAGGGCTGTTTTTCGCAGGGCAAATCAACGGCACGACGGGCTACGAAGAAGCCGCTGCGCAAGGTTTGTTGGCAGGTTTAAACGCCGCGCTGCAAGTCAAAGGACAAGATTCATGGTGTCCGCGCCGCGACGAAGCCTATCTCGGCGTATTGGTCGATGACCTGATTACCCAAGGCGTTGCCGAACCCTACCGCATGTTCACCAGCCGCGCCGAATACCGCTTGCAACTGCGCGAAGACAACGCCGACTTGCGCCTGACCGAAATTGGGCGAAAACTCGGCGTGGTGGATGATGCGCGCTGGGCAGCGTTTGAACAAAAACGCGAAGCCATCGCCATTGAGGAAGAACGCCTGCGCGGCACTTGGGTCAACCCGCGCAACCTGCCCGCCGAAGATGCCGAACGCGTGCTGGGCAAAGCGATTGAGCGCGAATATCCGCTGTACGAATTGCTGCGCCGCCCCGATGTCAGCTATCAAAGTTTAATGACTTTACCCAACGCGGGCGAAGCAGTCGCCGACCCCAAAGTCTCGGAACAAGTCGAAATCAAAGCCAAATACCAAGGCTACATCGACCGCCAATTAGACGAAATCAAACGTGCCGAACAGAACGAAAACTTAGCCCTGCCAGCGGATTTGGACTACCGCCAAGTGCGCGGGCTGTCGATTGAAGTGCAACAAAAACTCAACCTCCACAAACCCGAAACCCTCGCCCAAGCGGGACGGATTTCAGGCGTGACTCCTGCGTCGATGTCGTTGTTGTTGGTGCATTTGAAGCGTGGATTTCAAGGGGCGGGTGCGTGACGTTGGATGGTGTAAGTCGATGCGGGTTTTATGGGAAAATTCCACCCGTTAATTTGTTTTGAAAGCCGAGGACGCAATGGATGCTCATTTTTTAACCGAAATCGAAATTGAAGAATTTAAGTGCTTCAAGGGGTTCAAGACTTCGGGATTTAAACGCGTTAATTTGATTGGTGGGAAAAATAACATTGGGAAAACAGCGTTGGTGGAGGCGGTGCTTATCAATGTGGCGGGTACTAACGTCAACAAAATGAACAGCGCGCTTGGTTGGATAAAGTACGCCCGTGAAAACCTGAACTTGACTGGCAAGCCTGTTGACAATCTTGCATTGTTAAACTCAACGCGAAAGTACGCGGCCACATCCAATATCGTTGCAAACCGATTCGAGATAGAAGCAGGAGATGCAGTTAAAAACTATCTCTACCGATTCAATGATGAAGAACACGTCATTAACGCCGCAGGGTTTAATTTCATTGCTGATTGGGATGATAGAATTCATTTCATAGATAACTTCGGTTGGTCGGATCAGCAGCTAAGTCTTGCTTACAAACCCGTTCAAATTCGTGACAAAGAATCTGAACTCAATGATTATATTAAAGAGTTCGATAACAGCATTGATAACTTCAAAATCATCGGTGACAAACCGCAATGTCGAACCAGCGGGGAATACCGCGACATCACTGAATTTGGCGATGGCTTAAAAAGCTATATTTCCATGATTTGTGCGCTGTACGCCTGCGAAAATGGCTATTTGTTCATAGATGAAATGGACAATGGCATTCATTACACGCAATTAGATCGCCTGTGGGAAATTATCCTCACGCTGTCCAAGCAAACCAATTGCCAAGTGTTTGCCAGCACGCATTCCAAAGAAATGATTGAGTCCTTTGCGCGAGTGGCTAAAAAATTGGATGAACAAGAGGTTAGCTATACTTTGCTGGTGAGAAACAAACAGCAGGAATTAGCAACGCTGGTCTATGATTTTGAAATGCTGGATTACAGCATGAGAATGGAACATGAGGTGCGATGATGAGCAAAGTTGCGGTGATTTATGAGGGCGATAAAAGCCTGTTGGATAAAGGTTTGATGAGCCAAATAGACGGCGAGCCTGAGTTTTATGAGGTCAACGATAAAACTGAATCTGTCGTGTATAGAATACTGAAACAAGCTATTCAGCTAGGACTCATTGCCAGCGTTTTTTTTATCGCGCCTGCTCATGCCAACGCGGGAGATGCGCAACAAAAAATAACGAGAATTAGCCAAGCAGTCGGTGTTGAGCCGCAAACGATTCGACCGTGTGAAACGGTCGCTAAAAAAGTCCCGCAGTTTGGATTTGCTAAAGGCACATTTATCATGGCGGATGATTTTGATGCGCCATTAGATGAATTTAAGGATTATATGTAATGAGATTGCTGCTTGATACGCATTCGCTCATTTGGCTGGTGGAAGGAGATGCTCAGTTAAGCTCTCCCGCAAAGTTGGCGATCAGTGACGCAAATAACCAGTGCTTTGTCAGCATCGTTACTTTTTGGGAAATGGCAATCAAGATTAGCCTGCAAAAACTGCAAATTACGGTTCCTTTTGAAAATTTAAAAGCACTTGTAACGGCACATAACATTGAGATTTTGCCGATTACTTTTGAGCATACAAAAATTATTGTCAATATGCCGTCTCACCATAAAGACCCGTTCGATAGATTGCTGATTGCGCAAGCCCAGTGCGAAGGCATGGCTTTGGTGGGCAAGGACGGTAAGTTTAGCCCTTACGGTATTCACGTCATTTGGTAATCAATCTTGGTCGCGACTTTTACGTCGCCTAAAACACTTTGTGGATGACAATTATTCCACCGTATCGGCCCACTCAAAAATCATCCCATGCACCCACTCGCAAAATCATTACAACTTGGCATTGCTGAAATCGGTATTGCCGTGACAGCCGATCAACAGGCTAAGTTATTGGCATACCTAGATTTATTACACAAATGGAACAAGGTGTATAACCTTACCGCGATCCGAGACCCGAAAGAAATGGTCAGTCATCATGTGCTGGACAGCCTCGCGGTATTGCCGCATTTATGGGCAGGGCGGTGGTTAGATGTGGGTTGCGGCGCGGGGCTACCTGGGGTGGTGTTGGCGATTGTTCGCCCCGATTGGTCGATTACTTTGTTGGACAGCAACAGTAAAAAGACTAGCTTTGTGCAGCAGGCGATTATTCAACTGGGCTTGAAAAATGCACACGTGCATTGCGCCCGCGTGGAAGATTTTCAACCCGAAAACCGCTTTGATGGCATCATTTCTCGCGCCTTCACCGAGTTGGGCGACTTTTTACGTTGTACGCGGCATTTGTTAGCCGAAAACGGGCATTGGGCGGCGATGAAAGGGCATGCTGAAAATGAACTGGATAATCTCCCCGCCGATTGCACTATTGATAAAATACACACCTTGCACGTGCCGAGCCTAGACGCGGCGCGCAGTTTGGTCATTGCCACTCCTCACCCGTAAACCGATATGAGCAAAATTCTCGCCATCACCAACCAAAAAGGCGGGGTGGGTAAAACCACTACCACCGTGAATCTTGCCGCCAGCCTTGCCGCCGCCAAACAGCGCGTTTTACTGGTCGATTTAGACCCGCAAGGCAATGCCACCATGGGTTCTGGCATTGAAAAGCGCGAGCTTAAAACCAGCGTATATGACGTGTTGCTAAATGAAGCCACGGCCGCAGAAGCGCGTCAACGCTGCGAAACGGGCAAATACGATGTGTTGCCGTCTAACCGAGAATTGGCAGGGGCAGAAATTGAACTGGTGGAAGTTGAGGCGCGTGAAATGCGCTTGCGCAACGCCTTGGCACTGGTTGAATCTGAATATGACTATATCTTGATCGACTGTCCGCCAGCACTTAACTTACTGACTTTAAACGGATTGTGTGCTGCACGCACCGTGATGATCCCCATGCAATGCGAATACTACGCGCTGGAAGGCTTAAGCGATTTGGTCAATACCATCCGCAAAGTACGCGAACGCCTTAACCCCGTATTGGAAATTGAAGGGCTGTTGCGCACCATGTTTGACCCGCGTAACTCCTTGGCGCAACAAGTGTCCGCCCAGTTGCAAGAACACTTCGGCGACAAAGTGTATCGCACCGTCATCCCTCGCAACGTCCGCCTCGCCGAAGCCCCCAGCTACGGCGTACCCGTGCTGTACCACGACAAACATTCCAAAGGCACGCTGGCGTATTTGGCGTTGGCGGGGGAGATGTTGAATAAGGGCTAATGAAACACCTTCGCAAAGCGCATTGACAAAGTAAATACATAAACTAGAATGAGTCGGCATGAACATTCATTTTGAAATTGACGGCGAGTCATTTGTTTGGAATGCCGACAAAGCCGAGAAAAATTGGCACAAACACGGTGTACGCTTTGAAGAAGCTGCAACGGTCTTTTTTGACCCTGTTTTTGTGCTGATGGATGCGTCGCGCAACCACGAAATGCGGGATGCTGCTATCGGTTTTGATGCAATGGGGCGACTGCTGTATGTGGTGCATATCGAAGTCGAAGCCATGTTCATCCGCATCATTTCTGCCCGTCGCGCCGAACCTCACGAGGAGTTACATTATGCTTACTGATCGTTTAAAAATCCGCTTACAAAAAGACCGCCCCATGACTTCCATCACCTTGCGTATCCCCGTGGATGTGGTGGATTCCATGAAGGAAATCGCGCCGCATAAGGGGTTTTCGGGATACCAAACGCTGTTGAAATCGTATATCAGCGAAGGGCTGCGCAATGATGAAGCACGTTATACCGTGGGCGCAACCGCACGTTTGATCGAAGCTTTGAAGAAACGCGGCGTATCCGAAGAGGTGTTAGCAGAAGCTGCCCGTGAATTGGCGACGGCGTAGCAGATCACATAAGGTGTTGCGTACAAATAATCGGGTATTGAGTTATTAGTCGCTAGTCGTTAGTTTCTAGTTGGTGGCGTGAAATATTTCTCTCATCTGCTTGAATATATTGTAAAAAACATAGCGTCTGGCAGCTTCTCAGTATTAACTAGCGACTAATGACTAACGACTAACAGCTTAAATAGAAAGACATCATGGCTAAATTAAACAAAGGCTTAGGGCGTGGCTTGGATGCCTTGTTGGCAGGGAATGCCAGCGAAAAAGAGGACGTGCTGCGCGAGGTGAATGTCTCGGTATTGCGGGCGGGCAAGTATCAGCCGCGTTCGTTTATGGATGTTGCTGGGCTGGAGAGTCTGGCGGCTTCGATTAAATCGCAGGGGGTGATGCAGCCGATTTTGGTGCGTCCGTTGTTGGGCGGTGATTATGAAATCATCGCGGGCGAACGGCGTTGGCGCGCTGCCAAACTCGCGGGTTTGGCGCAAGTGCCTGTGTTGGTGCGCAGCGTGGCAGACAATATCGCGCTGGCGATGGCGTTGATTGAAAACATTCAGCGCGAAAACCTCAATCCGCTGGAAGAAGCCGCTGGCTTGCAACGGCTGATTGATGAGTTTGACATGACGCACCAAACCGCTGCCGAAGCCGTGGGACGGTCACGCAGCGCGGCAAGTAATTTGTTGCGCTTGCTGAAATTAGTCGAACCCGTGCAAACCCTGTTGTTGGAAAACAAGCTGGATATGGGACACGCCCGCGCTTTGTTGGGCTTGGAAGGCGAGATGCAACACACCGCCGCGCAGCAGATTGTCGCGGAAAAACTCACCGTGCGCGCCGCCGAACAATTGGTGCAACGCTTGTTGAAAAACGAAGCTCCGCCTGTTAAACCCGAACCGAATCCCGATACCGCACGCCTACAAACCGCCCTCACCGAACAACTCGGTGCCGCCGTCACCATTAAATCTACCCGCAAAGGCGCGGGCAAATTGGTGATTAGCTATCAAAATGCTGAACAACTTAACGCCTTGATTGCGCGGATGAAATGAGGATTTCCGTAGGTCGGGTTTCAATCCGACGCACAAAAATGCTGCTATGTGATTTACAACGGGTGAAACAAGACCCCCTCCCCTTCAAGGGGAGGGCTGGGGTGGGGATGGGGTAAAAATGAAAGCCCAAACAAACAGCACGATCATCGGCAGGCAGCTTCAGCGAACACTGCGCTGCCAGATGACCGATGCGGTGGTCGAAGTTATCTGGATGGTTTTACAGAACGCGGCGGTTATACCCCATCCCCACCCCAACCCTCCCCTTGAAGGCATAGGTATCTACACAAGTCTGTAAAGTTAGTGCAATATAGGCAATGACTTTAAAAAAACACTATTAGAACGAGACCCACGCTTGGTCAAACGTTATCACCAATTGGTACAAGAGCATATGAATGCCAGTGAACAGCTCAGTGCGGGACTGAAGTCTTTGCCGAACAAAGTCAGCAGCTTTGCCAG
>JBASWK010000017.1:0-7478 GCA_049276435.1 Gallionella sp.
ATGTTGGGCTTCGCTGACGCTCAACCCAACCTACGAAAACTATGTGAATGAATTCCACCTACGCTACCCTCAATGCGCCTCTTCCCAATTCCTCCCCATCCCAATTTCCACCAACAACGGCACATCCAATTTCGCGACATTGCACATCAAGCTCGGCAATGTCGCAATCACTTTTTCTTTTTCACTATCAACTACTTCCAACACTAATTCATCATGCACTTGCATAATCAAACGGCTTTGCATTTGTTCGGTTTCTAGCCAATTTTGCACGGCGATCATGGCGAGTTTGATGAGGTCGGCGGCGGTGCCTTGCATGGGGGCGTTGATGGCGGCGCGTTCGGCTCCTTGGCGTTTCATGCCGTTGCAGCTGTGGATGTCGCGCAGCCATAAGCGGCGACCGAACACGGTTTCAACAAAACCTTGTTGTTTGGCGAGTTCGCGGGTGCGTTCCATGTAGTCCGCCACGCCAGGGTAGCGGGCGAAGTAGCGGGCGATGTAGGCTTGTGCCGCGCTGCGTTCGATGCCGAGTTGTTTGGCGAGTCCGAAGGCGGACATGCCGTAAATCAGCCCGAAGTTGATGACTTTGGCGTAACGGCGTTGTTCGTTGCTGACTTCATCGGGGGCGAGCATAAAAATTTCGGCAGCGGTGGCGCGGTGTACGTCTTGCCCGTGGGCGAAGGCGTGTAGCAAGCCTGCGTCGCCCGACAGGTGCGCCATGATGCGCAGCTCAATTTGCGAATAGTCGGCTGAGATAATGCTGCTGCCTGCGGGGGCGATAAAGGCTTCGCGGATGCGTCGCCCTTCGGCGGTGCGCACGGGGATGTTTTGCAAATTGGGGTCGCTGGAAGCCAGCCGCCCCGTGATGGCGACGGCTTGGGAATAGCTGGTGTGGACGCGCCCCGTGTGGCGGTTGACCATCTGCGGCAATTTATCGGTATAGGTGGATTTCAGCTTCGCCATGCTGCGATGCTCCAACAATAATTTGGGCAGCGGGAAGTCGAGGGCCAAAGTTTCCAACACCGATTCGTCGGTGGATGGCACGCCGCTGGGGGTCTTTTTGACCACGGGCAAGCCGAGTTTGCCGAATAAAATTTCGCCGAGTTGCTTAGGCGAATTGAGGTTAAACGGCTGTTCGGCGAGGGCGTGGGCGCGGGCTTCCAAGGCGCACAACTTTTCGCCCAACTCGCGGCTTTGCACGCGCAGCAACGCGCTGTCCAGCAACACGCCGTTGCGTTCCATCACCCACAACACGCGCAAACTGGGCAGCTCGATGTCGCGATACACGCGGCGCAAGCCCGCTTCGTGGGCGATCAGCGGGGTGAAATGGCGATGCAATTGCAAAGTGATGTCGGCATCCTCTGCTGCGTAGCGCGTGGCGGTGTCTAAATCCACTTGGTCAAAACAAATTTGCTTCGCACCCTTGCCGACCACATCGGCGTAAGTCATCGTCGTGATATTCAAATGCCGCAGCGCGAGGCTGTCCATATTGTGCAATTCGTGGCTTTCTAAAACATAAGATTCCAGCAGCGTATCCTCGGCAATCCCCGCCAAGGTGATGCCGTGATTAGCGAAAATATGCGCGTCGAATTTGAGATTTTGCCCCAGCTTGGCGTGCAGCGGGCTTTCTAGCCATGGTTTGAGTTTGGCTAAAGTTTTATTTAAATCAAGTTGTTGCGGTGCGCCTGTGTAGTTATGCGCCAACGGCAAATACGCCGCTTGGTGCGGGGCAAGGGCAAAGGACAGCCCCACCAATTGCGCTTCCATCACATTCAGCCCCGTGGTTTCGGTATCCACGCACACCAAATCTGCCGCGAGGATGTTGGCAAGCCAAGCGTCTAAATCGGCTTCGGTGAGGATGGTTTGATAATGCGTGGTCGTGGTCGGCGGGGGTTCGGCAAATAAATCGCCTGATGGGTGCGGCGCGGGGGGCGCGGCGAATAGATCGGCTTGCGCATCCGTTCGCCCTGAGCTTGTCGAAGGGACGAGGGCGAACGGTTCATTAGGAGCGGCAACTTTCCCCGCCTCGCCCAATTCCCGCAGCCAAGTTCTAAAATTCAGCCGTTCAAACCAATAGCGCAACTCGGTGGGATTAGTCGGCAACGCACCCAGTTGGTCATAGCGGTGCGGCAGTTCCACATCGCATTTAATCGTCACCAAGCGGCGCGACAACGGCAACCAGTCCAAGGCGGTGCGTAAATTCTCGCCGACTTTGCCGCCGACTTCCGCCGCGTGTTCAATCAAATTATCCAAATTATCGTACTGCGCCAACCACTTAGCAGCAGTCTTCGGCCCGACTTTATCCACGCCAGGGATGTTATCCACCGTGTCGCCTGTCAAGGTCAAAAAGTCCACAATGCGCGCTGGCGGCACGCCAAACTTGGCAATCACGCCTGCGATGTCCAGTGTTTCGTTGTTCATGGTGTTAATCAGCGTGGTGTGGGCATTCACCAATTGCGCCAAATCTTTGTCGCCCGTCGCCACCACGCAATCCACCCCGTCCGCCGCCGCTTGCTGCGCCAACGTGCCGATAACATCGTCCGCTTCCACACCCGCCAACGCCAAAACGTGCCACCCCGACGCGGCAATCAATTGATTTAGTGGCTCAATTTGCAACACTAAATCTTCAGGCATGGACGGGCGATGGGCTTTGTATTCAGGAAACCAATCATCGCGGAAGGTTTTGCCTTTGGCATCAAATACGCACAGGCTATAATCGGACGGGTAATCCTGCCGCAAGCGGCGCAGCATATTCAACACGCCGTAAATCGCGCCCGTGGGTTCACCTTTGGGGCTGCGCATGTCGGGCATGGCGTGAAAAGCGCGGTACAAAAAAGACGATCCATCGACTAATAATAATTTTTTCATTTTGATTCAACGAGGTAATGACATGAATAGTGCATCCAAACTGCCCACTCCCGCGATGCCAGACGGCTGGAACTCTAAGGAAGCGTGGCGGGTTTTCGGCATTATGTCAGAATTCGTATCCGCCACCGAACGACTTAACCACATCCATCCAGCAGTCAGCATTTTTGGCAGCGCACGCATCAAGCCCGACCACCCACATTACAAACTGGCAGAAGAAATCGCCCGTTTATTATCCGACGCGGGTTTTGCGGTGATTTCGGGCGGCGGGCCTGGCATTATGGAAGCGGCTAACAAAGGTGCGTTTTACGGTAAATCGCCTAGCGTGGGCTTGAATATCCAATTGCCGCACGAACAAGCGGGCAATCCTTATCAAAACATCAGCCATACCTTTCAGCATTTTTTCTCGCGCAAAGTGATGTTTGTGAAATTTGCCAGCGCGTATGTGGTGATGCCAGGCGGCTTTGGCACCTTGGACGAATTGATGGAAGCCCTCACGTTGGTGCAAACAGGCAAAACCCGCCGCATCCCGATTATTCTGGTCGGCAGCGCGTTTTGGGGCGGGATGATGGACTGGTTTCGCAGCACCCTGATCGCCGAAAAAGTGATCAATCCTAGCGACATGAGCTTTATCCAACTGATAGACGAGCCGCAAGCCGTGGTCGCCGCCATCTTTAAACACTATGAAACGCGTGGGTTTGAACCGTCCGATGCTGAACGTGAGCGTCAGTTGTATTTGTAAGACCTGTACCTAAATTTTCGGGTATTTTAAGCTGCTAGTCGCTAGTCGTTAGTTAATGTGGGAAAGCTGCCCTCACTATATTTTTTTACAATATATTCAAATAGATGATAAAAACATTTCACTCCAGCAACTAAAAACTAACGACTAGAGACTAACAACTCAATACCCAATTACTGGTACACAATACCTTAATGGGATGTTCTAAAAGCGTGGTACAGTCAAACGATGTGGGTGAACGGCGGTTAAATAAAAGGAATGTATGAATACCATGATGAGCTGGGCAGAAGCAGGTAAGACTTGTACGGCGCATTGGCGTTCGGAAAGTGGCGTGACAGTTCCTAAGCGGGTGAAAGTGGCGGACGACACGATGAAGGCGGATGAAGCGTATCGCTTGGCGTGCGAAGGTACGGCGTTGTTGTGGCGCGGCGATTTTCAGAATGCGCGGCAATTGTTGGTGGCGATGTCGCGCCGTGCCGATCACAAACCGCGTAAAGCCGCGAGTGTCCCTAGCGAAGTGTTTAATTTGCATCGCCAAGCACAATCGCAACGGGCGCGCACCTTGGGGATGCTGTTGATTCCGCTGGATGGGCATTACACCATTCCGCTGCGTCGCGCCCCCGATGTACAAGCCGCCTGTCAGGCCGTGTATGGAGAACACGGCACGTCTTCTGTGGTGTCGTTGCGCGAACTATTGGGGCTGATAGGCGCGTCAGAATGGCGCAAAAAAGGGGTGGAAATCCCCGTGTTGGGCGGACGCATTTACCCGCATTACGGCGTGTTTTCGCCTGTGCGCGGGGAATATGTGGCGTTGGTGAATGACACGCCGTTGCCTGCATTAGACTTGGCCTTTGACATCGGCACAGGCACTGGCGTATTGGCGGCCGTATTGGCGCGTCGTGGCGTAAAGCGTGTGATTGCGACCGACCAAGACCCGCGCGCCTTAGCCTGTGCGCGTGAAAATTTGGCTCAACTGGGTTTGGCTGGGGCAGTTGAGGTGCAACAAGCCGACTTATTTCCAGAAGGGCGTGCGCCGCTGATCGTGTGCAACCCACCGTGGATTCCCGCCCGCCCCAGCTCGCCGATTGAATATGCGATTTTTGATCCCAATAGCCAAATGCTGCGCGGCTTCCTCGCGGGATTGGCGGCACATCTCACGCCCAATGGCGAAGGCTGGCTGATACTGTCCGATATTGCTGAACACTTGGGCTTGCGCACACGGGAAACCTTGCTGACCTGGATTGCGGCGGCGGGTTTACAGGTGGTGGAGCGCATAGAAGTTCGCCCGCAACACAGCAAAGCCGCTGACCCGACCGATCCGTTACACGCCGCCCGCGCCGCAGAACGGACTTCATTGTGGCGATTAGCCGTGTAGGGTGGGCACGTTTTTGTGTTCACGTGGATACCCAACCGCGTGGACAGACGATAAGCACCCGCGCCTAAATTTTCGGGTATTTTAAGCTGTTAGTCGTTCGTTATGAGTCGCTAGTTAATGCGGTGAGTCTGCTTGATGCTATAATTTTCACAATGTATTCAAGCAGATGAGAAAAACCTTTCACTCCGTCAACTAAAAACTAACGACTAGCGACTAACAACTCAATACCCAATTATTTGTACGCAACCACTTAAAACTGTCAGCCCACCCTACGTTTTTGAGTTTTACAATGTGGTTTTAAGGTGTAAGATACTTCTCATCAACCATAGGGGGACGTATGAAGAAAAAACTATTCGACAATAAGTTTGTAAATTTTACGCATTTGAGTCTTATCGCAATTTCTGTGGCGTTAAGTAGTTGCGGTGGTGGGGGAGGGGGCGGCAGTGCGCTCACCCCAATCACCCCAATCACCCCAAGTACTTTCCCTTTATCCAGCACCTTGGTTAATTTGTGTGCCAATCCTCGTACAGGGACGGATCCCTTTAATCAAAATCAATCCTATCCCGATCAACAAGGCACGCTCGCCAATGAAAAATCGTGGTTACGCTCGTGGATTGATGAAACATATCTTTGGTATCAAGAAGTGCCAAATAATTTGAATCCCGCCAGTTATCCCACTGCAATTGATTATTTCAACGTATTAAAAACCCCCGCGATGACCGTGACGAATCGTCCTAAAGACAAATTCCACTTCACCTATCCAACTGACACGTGGAATGCCCTGAATCAGGGCATTGAACTCGGTTACGGCATTCAATTTGCTGCACTGGCGCAGACCATCCCGCGTAGATGGGTTGCGGTGGTCGTTGAACCTAACTCTCCTGCGGCTATTGCGGGTATTTTGCGTGGTGATGAAGTGGCTTTTGTGGATGGGGTCGATTTCATTAATGCTAACGATCAAGCGAGCGTCAATACACTCAATGCAGGACTATACCCAACCATAGCAGGACAAACGCATCAAATTATCTTTAAACGTAATGGCATCAATTTGCCTGTTGCTAATATGGCCGCCAGCAATGTCACGACGGCCCCCGTGCAAAATGTCAAAACCATTGCAACCGCAACAGGCAACGTGGGCTACCTGACGTTTAATAGCCACAATGCCGTATCAGAAGCCCAGTTAATTGCCGCGATCACGCAATTGCAGTCTGCGGGGGTGTCGGATCTGGTACTCGATTTACGCTATAACGGTGGGGGCTTAATCGCGGTCGCCAGCGAACTGGCTTACATGATTGCAGGTCCTCAGACCACGAATGGTAAAATATTCGAACGCTTGCAATTTAACAACAAAATAGCCAGCAATACCGCTTTTCCTTTCTACAGCAATAGCCTAGGATTTTCTGGTCCTTCAAATACGCCTCTCCCTTATCTTGGGCTGCAACAAGTGACCATTTTGACAGGGGCTGGGACATGCTCTGCTAGCGAATCCATTATCAATGGTCTGCAAGGGGTGAATGTCAAAGTGAACTTAATCGGGGGAACCACTTGCGGTAAACCTTATGGTTTTGTACCAGAGCCCAATTGTGGAACCACTTATTTCGCCATTCAATTTCAAGGGGTTAACCAAAAAAACTTTGGCGATTATCCAGATGGCTTTACGCCAACCTGTCCCGTCGCAGATGATTTTACGCGGCAATTAGGTGACCCACTTGAAGGTCAATTGTCTGCGGCACTCAATTACCGCGCCACGGGTATTTGTGCGGCTCCCATCGCCGCCAGTGCGGGTTTGAAAGCGGGTGGCGCAACAGATCAAGTGCAATTGATTCGCTCCCGCATGAAAGAAATGCGTATTTTCACTAAACCGCTATGATGAAAACGCCTCGGTATATCGGTGCGGTGTTGACCTGTCTCATCCTAGCTGCCTGCCAAGCGTCAACCGTGCCGTTAGAAACAACGGCCGTCTTGGTCGCCCCCACCGCGCAGGTGCAACAACAATTAAGTGCGGCGGTTGCCAAAATGCTCGGCGTTGCCAGCGTCACGTTGGCTGACAATGCGCTGACTGAAAGTAGTTATCTGGCGATTGAACGGGTTCCTCGTACTGACGCATCGGGACAATTATTACAAGGACGCGTGCTGGAAAAACCAAACACATTTCGACTGCTGATTAAGGGGCAAGCGTGTTGGTTGGAACACATGAATACGGGCAAGCGCATGCAGCTTGTCGATGCGCGTTGTCGGGTATCTACATAAAACAAGTTAAGTTGGTGGGGCGGAAAACGCGATCAAGCTTGCCTTCTTCACGCCCAAGCATATGAATTTGCGTATCTAGGATCAAAATGGACGGTTCTATGTGATTTACAGTGGGTGAAACAAAACTCCCTCCCCTTCAAGGCATAAGTATCTACACATCTTAATTTATTTAATAATCATTGAGTTATATGTGTTTTTTATTGCCATTGCAAACTAAACGCTATGTGGGAGCGCAATTTATTGCGCGATAGC
>JBASWK010000018.1:0-26650 GCA_049276435.1 Gallionella sp.
ACAGCAAAGTTCAACTCGCAAAAAGACGCGCCAGAGGCTATCGAAATATCAACAATTTTATCAATATGATTTTTTTCCTATGCGGAAAATTGAAATTCGACTACCCACGGTGTTTCACATAGAGCCATATCTTCTGCCCTTGGCTCGCTGCCAGTGCCAAAGCCTTCATCGCGCTCACCCCTTGCGGACGGTTAGGATCCAGTGGGTCGGTGAACAGCTTTTCTGGGATGATGTGTTCATAAGCCGATAAGCGCATCCCGCTTTGTTTCACATAGCCCACCGTTGGGCTGCCATCCTTCGCCATCACGATGCTGGTATAGCGGTCAATGTCCATCATTACGCCAGGAAATCTGACGTTCCTTGGTATGACGAACCAATAAAAGGTGTTTATTCCTTGAGTGTAAACAGACGGCGCAATTAAAGATTGTGACCTATGCGGGCTGCCAAATCTTCAACTGGATAAGTCTTGCGCATGTACAAAATAAATTCTCGAATTACAAGCTTCTGAGCTGGGGTTAATGCATTCATGAAATCCTCGAAATCCTGCTCAACGCTGTGCAACATAGCATCTCTTTGCTGTGGCTTGCTAGAAGAATCGGCACGCTTAAAAATTTTTTCTTTAAGACTCTTTTGTAGTTCCACAGGTAATAAATCACCGCACTTGTCAATTAAAGCAAAAACATCTTCCCGCTCCTCTTCACTGAGAAACAACTTGGGGGGCGTGAGACTATTGAACAGACCTTCGACTAGATCAAAATTTTCATGATAGCTGTGCATGGCTGTCTGCATATAGGCTGGAAGGTAGTAGACACGGGCACGTGTATTTAAAAAGTTCAAACCAGAAAACGCTGCCGCCCCCCAACTTACCAACGGCTCTCCAACTAAATCATGCCATGTATTTCCCTGAAAGAACGCTTGAAAACGCAATGCTTCTGGGTTGATATATTCGTGTAGCTCCCCGTACTCATCAAACCAACGCCCCATACGAGCCAAGTGCTCACCATCAGGAAGAGGGGTTTCTGGAAATACCTCCTCAATTTGCCGTTCTAATTGATCAAGTTCCATGACGTTACTTTCAGTTTTTTTGAGTTATGGGATTAGGGTACACACTTGCCAGCATTCAGGATACAAAGGCAATTTTTGATTCCCGCCTCTCTGTTCCTAATCTCATCTAAGTGCAAAGCATCCCCTCCTCCAAAGCAAGAACGAAAAAAAGGGTCAGGTCTTTTACTATCACATCCCTTCAATTTCTGCATCAGAAAGATAGATATTCTTGCGTCTATCGCCTCGTGAAGTGATAGCGCGCGCTGGCAAGTTCAAGTTGTAAAGGTCTGGTCATCGTGCAGTTATTTTAATACATAACGCGCCGAGGCGCATTCGCCACTAGGTAATCCGCCATTTTTCATCCCGTACTGCATTTAAAACAATCCCGCCCATAATTTGATCGCTGCCGCCGTGTTGATTTCTCCGTGCGAGATACGGCAATGTCCGCCCTGATTGAGGCGCAAACGGTGTTGGGTTTGGCGCAGGGTGCGGTAGAGGTCGCGCGTGGCTTCGGCAAGATCAGCGGGAATTAAGCCTAGTTGTCCTGCGAGTTGGAGTAAGGCTAAATTTCCAATGTCATCGGCGAGTTGTGGGTATGAATGTGCATAAGCCAAGACGAGGTATTGCACCATAAATTCAATATCCACCATGCCGCCGTGGTCGTGTTTGATGTCGAATTTTCCACTGGTATTAGGGTGGCCGTCGTGCATTTTTTGGCGCATCGCCACAATTTCCTCGCGCAAGGTGGACAGCTCTCTTGGCCGACACAACACTTGGCGACGGACGGCTTCAAAAGCGGCCCCCACTTCGGCATTGCCCGCGCTGAAACGCGCACGGGTGAGGGCTTGGTGTTCCCATACCCACGCGTGATATTGTTGGTAGTCCGCAAAGGCGGAAACCGTACTGACCAATAAGCCACTTTCACCATTCGGGCGCAAGCGCAAATCAGTTTCATATAAACGACCAGCGGTAGTGTAGCTGCTGAGTAACACGTTAATGCGTTGCGCTAATCGGGCGTAGTTTTCTTGCGCGTCGGGGTGTTCGTCATCAAACAAGAAAATCAAATCTAAATCAGAGGCATAGCCTAATTCTCTGCTGCCTAATTTGCCGTAGGCGATGATGGCGAAGTGGGGTTGGTCGCAATGCCGTTTACGCGCATGTGTCCAGCACAGACGCAAAGCGTGGCGCAAAATCAAATCGGCCAGATCGCTCAGGTGGTCACTCAAGGTTTCTAGTGGCAGCAGACCTTGTAAATCCATCGCCAAAAGATGAAAAATTTGCTCTTGTTGAATATGGCGCAGCACATCCATTTGTCGCTCAAGATCATCGTGATGTTGCGCTAAGCGACTGCTCATGTCGCCGTCCAGCATCACCCAATCGGGCGGCAAGTACATTTCTCGCGCATCCAGCAATTCATCAAATAGGGCAGGGTGCAGGGTTAAGTATTCTGCTGCCCAACTACTGGCGGCCACCAGTGTGACCAGTCGCAGCAAGGCTAGTGGATATTCGGATAGAAAGGCGAGGTAGCTGGCGCGGCGGCTAATGGCTTCTAACAGGGTGAGCATACGGGCGAGCGTGGCATCGGGTTCGGTTTGCTGCGCGCTCAGGGTGATAAATTGCGGCAACAGCTTATTGACACGTTGCCGACTGGGTTCAGGGAGTTGGCGATAGCGTGTGCCATGGCGCAGTTGCAGCAGACGCTGTGCCGTATCGGCGACGGCGTGATAGTGGAGCTTAGTCAGTACGGTATGAAGCTCGATTTCGTCTATATCTTCGTGCCAGATATTTTGTGTCACCGCCTCTTGCGCCCCAAAAATCAGCTCAAATTGCGTACTGACGATAGTGCGATGACTGTCCAATTGGGTCAATAATTCGGCGTAATTCGCATAACCCATCCCTAACGCTAAGCGCGCTTGATCGTCCGCCGAGTCAGGAATATCTTGGGTTTGTTGGTCATCCAAGTACTGCAAACGATGTTCCAGATTGCGCAAGAAGTTGTACGCGGCGATAAGCTGCGTGACCGTGTCGGTGCTGAGTTGACCGTCGGCAGCCAAGACTTGTAACACACTGCGGGTGGGGTAAATGCGTAATCGGGCATCGCTCCCGCCGCGTATGAGCTGAAAAACCTGTGCGGTAAATTCGATTTCGCGTATGCCACCAGGGCCGAGTTTGATGTTATTGGAGCGGTCACGTCGTTGCACTTCTTGACGAATTTGACTGTGCAAACTGCGCATGGAGTCAATGGCGCCAAAATCCATATATTTGCGGAACACAAATGGTTGCGTTAACTTCATCAACTCTTGCGTGGCAGGATGGTCAACGGGCGAAATCACCCGCGCTTTAATCCACGCATAGCGTTCCCATTCGCGTCCTTGGCTAATCAAGTACTGCTCTAACGCGGCAAAGCTCATCACCAAAGGGCCGCTGTCGCCGTAAGGTCGTAGCCGCATATCCACACGAAATACGTAGCCATCGCCCGTCACTTCGTGGATAAGCTTAATCAGCCGTCGTCCCAGTCGGGTAAAGAAATCGTGGTTGTCAATTTGACGTGCGCCGTTGGTTGTGCCATCTTCTGGATAGATGAAAATCAGGTCTATATCCGAAGAAACATTCAGCTCGCCGCCGCCCAGTTTGCCCATGCCAATAATCAACAGCGACTGCGAGGTTTGGGTTTGTTCGCCGATAGGTTCGCCAAACTGGGTTTGCAACAGTCGCATCAAGCAGCTTTGCGCGTGTTGCACACAAATTTCTGCCAGTGCGGTCATGGCGTGTATCACCTCATCCAAGTCGCCCAAACCATTTACGTCTCGCAAAATCAACTTCACCATGACATGTTGGCGTAGCTTGCGCACGGCTTTTTCCAGCGCGCTTTCATCGTTCAAATCCAAACCAAATCCGTTTAACAACATGAGCATTTCAGCGCGACCACACGGCGTGTGGTAATGCGCTTCCAACCAAGCCAAGAGCTGGGCATCCGCCGCTAATACCCGCTTGGCATAGCGGCTGCATTGCTGGGTTTTGCTCAATAAATGCGGAAAGTCAACGAAAGCGGTGGTTTGGGTGTTCATAGTGATAGGCTTCAAGTTAGAATGTGCGTCTGCACGATGCGCGGCGGGTATCGTAGCACAGTTGGCGCACGGGTTTTAAGTCGAACAAGTGGGCTGATTTCACCCGTATTGGGTGAAGCGTTCGTTATTTCGCCGCGTCTGTCATTAACCCATCTTTGTCACTGAATGTCCAAATTGACTTTACTGGCTCGACTCTGGAGCTGTTTTAAATGGCTGGCGCGCATGGCGTCGCGGGTCGTCATGGCTGCTGCTTTATTGTTGGCGACGGCGATTTTGGTCTTGCGTTATTTGTTGTTGCCTAATATAGAACACTATCATCAGCGCATCACCAACAGCGTATCGCAAGCCATCGGTGCGCCTGTGACGATAGGGCAGATTGAAGCGGATTGGCACGGGGTGGACCCCCGCATGACGTTGCGCCAAGTGCAGGTGTTTGATGCGCAACATCGCGCCGCCTTGGTGTTGCCAGAAATCAACCTTCGCCTCTCTTGGTTATCGCTGCCCACCTTGCAAGTGCGTTTAGACCTGTTAGAAATCAACCATGCCCAATTACAGGTTACCCGTGATCGCGACGGGAAAATTTTTATAGGCGGCATTGCGCTGGCACAACAGGGTAATAACAACGATATGTCAGATTGGTTGTTGCACCAATCCAACATTGTGGTGCGGGACGCTAAAATTATCTGGCAAGATGACAAACGCGCCGCCCCCCCTTTGGTGTTAAATGCCGTCAACCTGCGTCTATCTAGCAAATTTGACCGCCATCGCTTTGCCTTGCTGGCGAGTCCTGATCCGCAGTTATCCACGCCCCTTGATGTGCGCGGCGATTTCGTGGGACACAGTTTTGACCAACTGAACCGTTGGCAGGGGCAGATTTTTACCCAGTTAAATTATGCGGACATTACCGCGTGGCGACCTTGGTTTGATTTGCCGCAAGAGTTTAGCGAAGGGCAGGGGGGCTTACGGGGTTGGATGCAGATTGCACAAGGCAAAATCACCCGTTTGACAGGCGATTTGGCGGTGCAAAATGTGGTCACTAAGCTGGCAAATGATGTGCCTGAAATGGTGCTACATCGTCTAAATGGACGGGCGATGTGGCAGGATATTGGCGGGGGCTTTGAGATTAAGACGCAAAAGTTGACCATGAGTTTGAAGAATGGCACAACGTTGCCGACCACAGATTTGGTGGTGCGGATTGTCGATGCTAAAGCCAATGCCCCCGCACAAGGCGAAATACGCGCCAATCTTTTGCAATTGGAAACCTTGGTCAGCTTGGCGAACTTCGTCCCGCTTCCTAAACACTGGCGCACCGAGCTGGATCGTTTCGCGCCACACGGCAAAGTCAGTAATTTGGATGCGCAATGGTCTGGCGGAACGAGCGACTTGCAACACTTTAAAATTAAAGGTGATTTTGACCAGTTTGGCGTGCATCAAGTCGGCGCGCTACCAGGCTTTGAAAACCTGACCGCCGAGGTGGAGGGCGATGATAAAGGCGGTCGGGTGCGCGTGCAATCTCGTCAGTTTTGGTTAAACGCGGTCGGGATACTGCGCGAGCCTATCAGCGTCGATAGGCTTGATAGCCTATTGACTTGGACGCATCAAGATAAAGAGTGGGCACTCAATGTGAGTCAGTTGGCGGCGGCGAATGCGGATTTGGCAGGTACGGCACAAATTCAGTATCGCACCGCACGGAATTCGCCTGGGGTGTTAGATTTAACCGTGCGCTTGGATCGCGCCAATGTCAATCAAGCTGCGCGCTACACGCCTTTGTTTGCCGTGACGCGCGCCGTGAGTGACTGGCTGCACGAGGCTATTTTATCGGGAACGAGTCAGGATTTTTATTTGCGGATTAAGGGGAATTTGAAAGACTTCCCCTTTGATGGCAATGGTGTTTTTGAGTTGAGTGCGGGGGTGAAAGACGGTGCGATTCGCTTTTCACCTGATTGGCCACCCATCGAAAAAGTGGCGGGCAACCTGTTGTTGCAGGGTAAACAATTGGCATTTAATACCTTGGATGCCCAGATGTATGGCGTTCCTTTGACCAATGTGAGTGCGCAGTTACCTGATTTAATGGCAAAAGATACCGTATTGCTGATCAAAGGGGAGGCCGCAGCGGACGCGCAGGACTTGCTGCGTTTAGCGCACAACAGTCCTGTGTTAGGCTATTCGCAAGGTTTTACGGATCGCATTGTGGCAAATGGCGATGGACATCTTGATATTTCAGTGCGTATTCCGCAAGTGGGCGAGAATTTTGCCGACGTGAAAGGGCGTTATTCCTTTGCCGATCATGACGTGGATTTAGGCGGCGGCATTCCTAAGTTACATCATGCCCAAGGTGAATTGCAGTTTACCCAAAATGGCATTCAACTGCGTGGGGCAACCGCCGAGATACTGGGGGATGTTGCGGTGATGGATGTGTACACCAAAGACGGAGCCGTTTATGCCGATGTGCGCGGCAACAGCCGTGTTGAGGCATTGCGCAGCTTGTATCCGCATCCTGTTTGGGCGTATTTAGACGGTCAAACCGCGTGGGACGTGAATGTGGCGGTGAAACATAAAGTCCCGCATGTGGTGCTGCATACCGATTTGTTAGGCTTGCGTTCGACTTTGCCTGTCCCATTTGGCAAAGCGGCGACCGATGCGATGGTGCTGCATGTCGATAAAACTACGGAAAGCCGCGTGTCTATGCCCGATCAAGAAATCGTGTCGGTACAGCTAGGCAATTTGTTGACGGCACAATTGCGCGGTCAGCAGGACAATGCTGCGCCCATAAACTGGCGAGGCACGGTTAATTTTGGTGTTCAAGGTGAGTCCAACGATCAAGCGGGTGTGGTCGTGACGGGCGACATGCCTATGCTTTCGGTGCAGGGTTGGGAGGGCTTGGCAGCAGGTTCAGCTAAAGGCAACTTGCCCGTCACGGTAAAAAACTTGCATGTTGGGGCGTTAACAGGCTATGGGCAAGCCCTGCATGACGTGAAGATCAATGCCCATCAAACTGACGCTGGGTTGCTGGTGCAACTGGCGAGTCCTGCGTTAACAGGGGATTTAACGTGGCAGTCAGGCGGCGATGTGCCTAAGTTAAAAGCGAATTTGCAAAGCTTGAATTGGCAAGGCGACCGAGCCCATGCCCCTACCTCGCCCAGTACGCCTGTTGCTGAAACCCCCGCTGCGGCGGTGGTGATATCTCCTGGTAAATTGCCTGCTTTGGATGTGTCCATTGCGCATTTGCAAATTAAAAATAAGCAGATTGGGAAAGTGCAGCTGCAAGGTCAGCCTGAAGGGAATGACTGGCGGTTGAGTCAATTGCAGGTCACCAATCCTGATGGCAGCGTGACGGCAGACGGCGTGTGGTATGGCGTAAATCCCCGCACGGAACTGAATGCGGTGTTGGCAATCAGCGATGCAGGCAAGGTGTTGGGGCGTTCTGGTTACCCTAAAACCGTGGAAAAAGGCAGTGGCACGCTCGCCGCCAAGTTAGCTTGGACGGGGACACCGATGGCATTTAATTTTGCGACTTTGAATGGTTCACTGAAGCTGGACACAGGTAATGGACGCTTTTTGAAAATTGAGCCTGGTATTGCCAAACTATTGGGGGTGTTAAGTTTACAAGCCTTGCCGCGCCATATCTCATTGGACTTTACCGACATATTCAGTGATGGCTTCCAGTTCGACAATATCAATGGCAATGCCTTGATTAAAGAGGGGGTGATGCGTACCCAAGATTTGCATCTTGACGGATCTGCCGCCAAAGTCACCATGTGGGGCAATGTCGATTTAAACCATGAAACCCAGCAGTTGCGGGTCGAGGTGTTGCCTGCGATAGGCGAAAGTGTATCGCTGCTCAGCGGTTTTGCAGGGGGGCCTGTCGTGGGGGTCGGGGCATTGATTTTCACCAAAATATTGGGCAATCCCTTCGATAAGCTGGTGTCATTTCAATACAATATCAGCGGGACATGGAGTGAGCCTGTCGTGGTGAAAGTGGGGCAAACCCCCGTCCAAGCGATGAAGCCTGCGTCTCATCTCCCCCCAGTTGTCCCCCAATAATGCAAGTCCATCATCCGTAAATAGAAAGGAAATCATGCCAGACGGTCAATCCATCCCTCGTGTTCAGTCCAGTTATAAAGTGGCTGCCATTCAAATGGCTTCTGGGCCTAATGTATCAGGCAATTTGGGCGAAGCGCGTCGCCTCATTGCCAAAGCCGTTGACCAAGGTGCGCGACTCGTCGTTTTGCCCGAATTTTTTGCCATTATGGGCTTGACGGAGTTAGATAAAATTCAGGTACGGGAACAAGAAGGTCACGGGCAAATCCAAACTTTCTTGAGCGAAACCGCGCGCTATTACAAAATTTGGCTGGTGGGCGGGTCGATTCCTTTGGCGGCGAGTACGCCCGACAAAGTATTGAATAGCTGCTTGGTGTATAACGAGGCGGGTGAACAAGTCGCGCGCTATGACAAAATTCATTTGTTTAACCTTGAACTCGGTACTGAAAATTACCATGAAGCCAAGACGATAGAGCCTGGGAGTCAAGTGGTGGTGGTGGATAGTCCCTTTGGACGCGTTGGACTGGCAATCTGCTATGACTTGCGTTTCCCTGAGCTTTTTCGTGCCATGAAGGACGTGGACATCATTGTTTTGCCTGCCGCCTTTACCGAAACCACGGGCAAAATGCACTGGGACGTATTGATCCGCGCCCGCGCCATTGAAAATTTAGCGTATGTGATTGCGTCGGCGCAAGGCGGTTATCACGTCAATGGTCGCGAAACCCACGGCAATAGCATGGTAGTGGATCCTTGGGGGCGGGTGTTAGATCGCTTGCCGCGTGGCTCTGGCGTAGTGGTGGCGGAAATCAATCCAGGCTACCAAGCCAGTCTGCGCACCAGTTTGCCCGCACTCACCCATCGCACCTTGTATCAGTGCTAACACCTGCTCCTTCCCCCTAGCAGGGGGAAGGCTGGGATGGGGGTTGAAAGTTTGCATCTGTGCGACGATTACAACCCCCACCCTAACCCTCCCCCTGCTAGGGGGAGGGAATATGGCGAAGCCCAACGAATGCTATGCACCACGCACTGAATGTTGGGCTTCGCTGACGCTCAACCCAACCTACTCCTTAACTTTTCAAATACCACCATGACCCCAAACGACTCCTTATTCACCACCGCCGAAAAAACCTTATGGCTACCCTATTCCCTAGACGCGGGCAAAATTGAGCGTGTCTTTGGGCAGATGTTGGCGCACCGCTTGGATTACGCGGATTTGTATTTTCAATATCGCCGCTCGGAAAGCTGGTCGTTGGAGGAAGGCATCGTCAAATCGGGCAGTTTTAGCATCGACCAAGGTGTGGGTGTGCGCGCGGTGTCGGGTGAAAAAACTGCTTTTGCCTATTCTGACGACATCAGCCTAGACGCACTGGAAGATGCTGCCAAAGCCACCCGTGCCATTGCCACCCAAGGTCAAAACCGCAGCGTGCCGATGTTGAAAAAAGGCACGCACCGCGATTTGTATTTGCCGCACGACCCGATTGCCAGCCTAAAAGACACCGAAAAAGTCGCGCTGTTGGAACGCATCGAAGGCTACGCCCGCGCCCTTGACCCCCGCGTGGTGCAAGTCATGGCAGGATTGTCGGGCAGTTATGGCGAAGTGCTGGTGGCGCGCAGTGATGGTTTGATGAACGCCGACATTCGCCCACTGGTGCGCTTGTCGCTGACGGTGATTATCGAAAGCAACGGCAAACGCGAACAAGGTTCTTCGGGCGGTGGCGGGCGATTTGGCTATGCGCATTTTGACGACGCGCTGCTGCGCCAATATGCCGCCGAAGCCGTGCATCAAGCGGTGATTAACCTCGATGCAGCCCCCGCGCCCGCTGGCAATATGACCGTGGTGCTGGGCAATGGTTGGCCTGGCATTTTGTTGCACGAAGCGATTGGACACGGTTTGGAAGGCGACTTTAACCGCAAAGGCAGCTCGGCGTTTGCAGGTCGAGTCGGCGAACGTGTCGCGGCGGAAGGGGTGACGGTGGTTGATGACGGTACGCTCGCCAACCGTCGCGGTTCGTTGCAAATGGATGACGAAGGCAACGAAACGCAATGCACGACCTTGATTGAAAACGGGATTTTAAAAGGCTATTTGCAAGACAGTCACAACGCACGACTCATGGGTGTTCCTGTGACGGGCAATGCACGACGTGAATCTTTCGCCCATTTGCCGATTCCGCGCATGACCAACACCTATATGCTCAACGGCAATCGCGACCCGCAAGAAATCATCGCCTCGGTCAAAAATGGACTGTACGCAGTCAATTTCGGCGGCGGGCAAGTGGATATTACCAACGGCAAATTCGTGTTCTCCACCTCGGAAGCCTACATGATCGAAGACGGCAAAATCACCCACGCCGTCAAAGGCGCCACCCTAATCGGCAACGGCCCTGACGTATTAACCCGCATCAGCATGATCGGCAACGACATGAACCTAGACCCTGGGGTCGGCACCTGCGGCAAAGAAGGACAAAGCGTGCCTGTGGGCGTGGGGCAACCGACGGTGAGGATAGATGGGTTGACGGTGGGGGGGACGGTGTAGGGGCTGCGTAATGATGATTGCCCTAGAGAAGTTTATCGTGTTTAATGCGGTGACGTAGGGTGTAATACGCAAAGCGTGTTGCACCAACAATATGATTGTAAAAGAAATTGCATGTATCGCAATAAAAATTGCGTCCTACATGAGCTGAGGAAAATCTGAAATGAGCCTTGGTTAAACAAGAGGGAAACAGATATGTCACAAATCAGTCGTATTGAATGGACAGAAGCAACGTGGAATCCTACGGTAGGATGTAGCAAAATTTCTTCTGGTTGCAAGCATTGTTATGCGGAAGTAATGGCAATGCGTTTGCGTGCAATGGGTACGTCTGGATACGAGAATGGTTTTAAATTAACGATATTGCCAGAACGTTTGAATGAACCTCTACGTCGCAAAAAACCTACGGTTTATTTTGTGAATTCGATGTCGGATCTTTTTCACAAAAACATTCCTGATAGCTACATTGATCAAGTTTTTGATGTAATTGCACGTTGTCCCCAACATACATTTCAAGTGCTGACCAAAAGAGCAGAGCGAATGGCTTTTTATTTTCGTACTCGTATAGTCCCACCTAATGCGTGGCTTGGTGTGACGGTTGAAGATCGTCAGCATGGCGTTCCTCGGATTAAAAAACTGCGAGAAATTGATGCCGCAATTCGTTTTTTATCTGTTGAGCCACTTCTTGAGGATATAGGTGAAATTAACCTTATGGATATTCATTGGGTGATAGTCGGTGGTGAGTCGGGTTCAAGGGCGCGCCCTATGAAACCCGAATGGGTTGACTCTATTCGTCAGCAATGTGAAGAGATAGGCTCTGCTTTTTTCTTTAAACAATGGGGTGGTTGGGGTGCAGATGGCGTAAAACGTGCCAAGAAACAAAATGGTCGCCAATTGCACGGACGCACTTGGGATGATATGCCTGCCATGCAGCAACTAATTTAAATGACATCAGACAACAAATATTTTTGGCAAGTTGGCTATCCTCCGCCTATCGTAGATAGGCATAGTCAAACTAAACACCAAATTGTTGAGGAGTACGTTAGACGTTACGTTCTAAAACTCATGGCTCAAGCACATATTCCTGAGCTACGGCTTTCTTTGATTGATGGATTTTGTGGTGGTGGTTGTTATCGAACGGAAGATGGAGGACTTACTGATGGATCACCGTTGCGGATGATGCGTGCAGTACGTGAGGCGAGAATGCACCTTAATCAAGATCGACGTACTCCACGTACTGTTGATGTTGAATACTTTTTTGTTGATATTTTGCATGAGACGACGAACTACTTGAAATACTGGCTTAATGGAAAAATGCAGGAAAATGCGATAGACCTTGCTGATTTTCAAAAGGTTGAAATCGTAACTAATAGTTTTTTTGAGGTCTTACCTGACATCGCTCACAAAATTCAGCGGAGAAAAATGGGGGAGCACGCCATTTTTGTCCTTGATCAATATAGCTATAAAGATGTTCCCATTCCGCAGATTGCACGTATTTTGCAAACCATCAAGGGTGCAGAAATCATAATGACCTTCAATGTTGACAATCTGATCACATATTTGGCTGATCGTGCCGCAAATCGTAAGCCATTAGAAAACATAGGGCTGGACAAGTACATTCCGTGGGAAAAAATTAAAGAATTTAAAGCTACACATAAACAGGGGTGGCGAAGGGTATTGCAGCGGCATCTTGCTCACGGAATTAAATCTGAATCTGGGGCGCAGTTTATGACGCTGTTTTTTGTAAAGCCGCACGGCACGAATTCATGGGGTTATTGGCTAATTCATTTATCAAATCGCTACCGCGCTCACGAAGTTATGAAATCGTTGCATTGGGAACATGCTACAGATTTTGGACATGAATTAGAGCCTGGTGTTTTTGAGTTTGGTTATGACGCTAATAAAGATACCGACTATACAGGCCAAAAAACCTTTGAATTCGGAGAATCATCGAAACAAGCTTGTATTGATGGCGTAAGTGAACATTTTGGAAAACAAATATTTGCACTTGATAAGCCCATTCGCATTGGTGAACTTTTTCAAGGATGTGTGAGTGAATCTACAGCAGCGGAAAATCACTTAATGACAGCAACCAAACAATTACATACTGCTAAAAATATTATTGTTGTTTCCAAGGATGGCTGTATTCGCCGCCCTTCTAAAATTTATCACTTTGATGATGTAGTTGAGCCCTCGAAACAAATAATTCTGATTTAACCCGTAGACGGATTCGTCCTCTCCCACCGCTATCGGTGGTTTGCTGCGCGAAACCACCCTACGCATCCGTCGCTTACCAAAGGTGAAATGATGAGAGCCGAATACGATTTCTCAAAATCCACAAAAAACCCTTACACCGCGCAACTCAAAAAGCAAATTACCATTCGTCTGGATGAGGCGTGTATCAACTACTTCAAGGGCATTTCCGAAGGGATGGGCATTTCTTATCAAAGCCTTATCAACTTGTACCTTCGAGATTGCGCAGCATCACACCGCACGTTGAATCTGGAATGCAAGTAGCCCGTATGCAATACGGGAAGCGTTATGCCATGACATCAAATCCCGTATACCTACCCGTATTGCATATGGGCTACGGAAGAGGATGAACCCTTCAATCCGTAAGGCAGATTCGCCGCAAGGCAATCCGCCCTTTTTTGCCATCATTCCCCCACATTAAACATTAGATTGCTGCGCGAAATATCCTCACGGTGTTACAATCCGTTTCTCAATTTTCTCGGTGATTTATCGTGCCGTTTGAAAACTGGTTTTTTATGGTAGATTGAATTGAGGAGCAAAAAATGCAGCCAAACAATAAGGCGATGGACTTTTCGGATGTGTTGCACGAGGAGTTAGATGCCATTGCACGTGAGAAAAATGCCACTCCTTCTTCCCGCGAGACCGATGCGCAAACACGGGCGTGGCAGGCGAATTTGCAAGGGTTGGCATTTTCGGGCGGCGGTATTCGGAGTGCGACTTTTTGTTTGGGGGTATTGCAAAAACTCGCGGAACAACGCTTGATAGATTCGTTTGATTATCTTTCCACGGTGTCGGGCGGCGGTTATATTGGTTCGTGGTTTTCCAGTTTAGTGCATCGTAAGCCATGGATTAAGCAAGCGAAAGTTGAAAAGTCAGCATCGCACTCAACAGGCGCGCGCTGGCGGCAATTGTTTAAAAAAACCGCGAATCAACCTCAAGCGGTTGCGGTCGATCCCGCACCAGGTGTGTTGCAATTAGAACGCAATTGGCACACCGCGCATGAGACAGGCTGTGAGCCTGAAGTGGTGGCGTGGTTGCGGCGTTATAGCAATTATCTGTCGCCCAAAATGGGATTTTCGGGGGATTTTGTCGCGACCATTGCGTTTTGGATGCGGAATACCTTGCTGAACCAATTGTTGTTGGTGCTGTTTTTCTTTTTAGCGTTGCTGTTGCCGCAATGGACTTTTTTGTTGCTCACCCAGCCCGCTTATCCCATGAGTGCGGTTATTACCCAGAATTTAACCTTGATCGGTTTGTTTTGCATGACCTCGGCGATTTTTGTTTCGGCACTTGATTTGCCGAAAGTCATTCCTGATATTCGCGTTAAAATTCCCTTGTATGTCGTGAGCTTAGCGGTCATTAGTTGTTATGCGTTGAGCTTAGGCTTGTATCATTACACGTCTCAAATTTTTGCGTTCTTACCCCATTTTGCGCAATGGAACGTATTGGGTTTGCCTCAAAAATTAGTACCGATGGCGGATTGGACGTTGTACATTGCGATGCTTTATACCGTGCCTTGGTGGGGGGCGAGCTTGATTAACGGGGTGTTAAAAAGCGTATTTGGACATACGCCGTGTGAACAAACCCGTTCGCAGTGGTATGCAGGCTGGGCAGCTTGGTTGGCTCCGATGATTGCTGGCGTGGTGGGCGGCGCGTTGATTTATACCCTAGCAAGCTATATTGGTAATTTGCCCACCGCAGGACGTGATTGGTGGGCGGCGGGGTTTGGCACGCCATTGATGTTGGTCATTTTTTGTGTGACCTTGGTGCTGCATCAAGGGTTGATGGCGCGTTTGTTTCGCATCAGTCAATTTGAATGGTGGGCGCGCTTAGGCGGTGTGGTGCTGATGGTGGCGGTGGTGTGGGTGGCGATTTATGTTTTGCTGGTGTATGCACCGCCCTTGTTTGACGTGTTAAAAACCGAATATGTGGCGGCGGGGGGGATTACTTGGCTGGTTCCGACGGTCGCAGGGCTGTGGTTTGCCAATGGGGCAAGCACGGGTGCGAAGGGCAATAAGGGCTGGAAAGAATGGTTTGTGATTGCTGCACCTTATTTGTTGGTGCTGGGGATGATTGCCATGATGTCGGTTGCGACCCATCGGTTGGTGTTTCAGCGGCACGCGGCAGTGGTGCAAGCCACACAATACACGCCCACCGTACAACGAGGCGGTCATGGCAGGGTGATGCGTACTAAGCAGGTGAGCGTCCCCTCGTTTCACGATTACTTAAATCAAACGGTTAAGGCGAAAAATCAAGCCTCCATCGTCGAATTGTTTTATATGCTATTGGCGGCAGGTGTGGGGTTTTTGGTGCTGGCGTGGCGATTAGATGTGAATTTATTTTCGATTCATTATTTTTATCGCAACCGCTTGGCGCGGTGTTATTTGGGGGCAAGTCGCTATGCCAGTCATGAACGCGATGCGCATCCGTTCACGGGTTTTGATCCTTGTGATGATCTTAAGCTGCATCACATGATGCAGCGTCCGCTGCATTTGTTGAATACCACGCTGAATTTATCGCATCAAAATGAGTTGGCTTGGCAAGACCGCAAAGCCGCTTCATTTACCTTTTCGCCCATTGCCTGCGGTTATTCGTATCAATATGGCAAAGAGGAAGAAAGTCAAAAGCGTGAACGCGGCGGCTATTGTTATAGCCATACCTACATGGGCGGCGTGAAGTTAGGAACGGCGATGGCCGCCTCAGGTGCAGCGGCGAGTCCGAATATGGGTTACCACACCTCGCCCGTGACCGCTTTTATGCTCACGGTGTTTAATGTGCGCTTAGGGCATTGGTGTCCTAATCCTGTGTATCAAAACAACAGTGTGATTACCAAAAGTAGTCCGACCATGGGGGCGTGGTATTTGTTTAAAGAACTGTTCGCGATGAGCAGCGATAGTGAGAAGTTTGTGTATCTGAGCGATGGTGGACACTTTGAAAACTTAGGGGTGTATGAGCTGGTGCGTCGTCGTTGTAGGATGATCATGGTGGTGGATGCGGGGGCGGATAGCAAGCGGGTTTTTGAGGATTTTGCCAACTTAACCCGCAAGTGCTATACCGATTTTGGGGTGAAAATTAACATTGATTTAGACGCGTTACGTTTAAATCCTGCGACGGGTTACAGTGAGCGTTGCTGGGCATTGGGGGACGTGTATTATCCTCGGCATCATCCCGCTTCAGCAGAGGACATGACGGGGATCTTGCTGTATATCAAGCCCAGTTTGATGGGGCATCTGCCTGAAGATGTGTTGAATTACGCCGCTAAAAATACCAGCTTTCCCCATCAACCCACTCCCGATCAGTTCTTTGATGACGCACAGTTTGAGAGTTATCGTAAGTTGGGATATTTCTTGATGGGAGAAGTGCTAGCAGGAATAGACAAAACCAGTAGCCCGCGTAATCACAAATGGACGGGGTTTGTGTCTTAAGGGGATTGAAGTCTTTAAGCACCCGTACCTAAATTTTCGGGTATTTTAAGCTGCTAGTCGCTAGTCGTTAGTTAATGTGGGAAAGCTGCCCTTACTATATTTTTTACAATATATTCAAATAGATGATAAAAATATTTCACTCCAGGAACTAAAAACTAACGACTAGCGACCAACAACTCAACACCCAATTACTTGTACGCAATACCTTAGTACGGCTTGTAACGCATTGAAATTGAATAAAATTTGTAAGGCGGATTCGTCGCAAGGCAATCCGCCTTTTTACCTTCAAAATCGGCGGTTGCTATGTGGTGGATATTTTGATACACGACCCGCCAACAGGATTTATTCTTGGCGATATTGCTTATGCAGCTTGTCATGCAAGGTCAGGATGCTTTCTTGAAAGCGAGCGGACGATTCAGCATATTTGGAATGATCGTCCAAAATAACTTGTGCGGACGCTTCATCCCCTATTTTTTTAAGCAAGGCCGCCTGCATGGCAGTCTCATAAAACGCATCACAATCTCGACAAAGCTGGTCGAATAGCGGCAGGTCATCAGGCACTTTTTCCTCCGCACCATGAAACCATTTGCTAAACAAGCACTCCTGATGGCAAACATCCTCCCGCACATCGCAGTCGTCTGTTTCCCCTTGCACATAACTTTCGATTGCTTTGCGTTCTTGCAAATGCGCATCAATCAGGCGAAAACCATTGAAAATCTCAAAAGGAATCGGCTCTTCAACGAATTCATCCGTAATGTCAGACATGATGATTTTCCTCCAACCATTGTTAAAAACAACTGTACGATGGTACGAATCGAATAGCGCACAAAATGCACAGGATTTCTAAGACAAGCAAAAATTAAGCCACGATGTTAACTAACTGTTTTATTTGTAAAATTTAATTCGGTCAGATTAAAAATTTAGCGTACTGTCAAAAATACGTCAACTACAAGACGTTTTTTGCTTCTGTTTATTGGCTCCATCGAAAAGTATGCTTGTTTGCTGTCCCTATTTTCTGCAAAAGGGGGGATTAGGTTATACTTGAAAAGCTCTCACCACGTTTATTTAACGCGCCTTCTATACCATGCACAAAATCCTCATCGCCCTTGATTACCCTGAAGCCGCACTCGCATTAGCCTTAGTGGATCGCCTCGACCCAACTTTATGCCGCTTAAAAGTCGGCAAAGAACTTTTCACCGCCACAGGTCCCGCATTGGTTGAAAAGCTGATGCAGCGCGGTTTTGACGTGTTTTTAGATTTGAAATTTCACGACATTCCCAACACCACCGCGCACGCCTGTGCCGCCGCTGCGCGTTTGGGGGTGTGGATGGTCAATGTCCATGCGTTAGGCGGACGGCGCATGTTGGAAGCAGCGGCGAACGCCGTTGCCAACAGCGCGCATCAGCCGAAATTGATTGCCGTGACGATGTTGACCAGCATGGCGCAAGCCGATTTAGCTGACATTGGACTCAACGCCACGCCAGCCGAAATGGTCTCGCGCTTAGCACAATTAGCCAAAGACAGCGGCTTAGACGGCGTAGTCTGCTCCGCGCAAGAAGCCAGCTTACTGCGCACTCAATGCGGCGCAGATTTCTGCCTCGTCACCCCTGGCATCCGCCCTGCCCTCGCCAGCCTAGACGACCAATCCCGCGTGATGACCCCGCGTGAAGCACTCGCCGCAGGTTCGCACTACCTCGTCATCGGTCGCCCCATTACCCAAGCCCCCGATCCGCTGTTAGCGTTGCAAGCGATTGCGCAGGAAATCGCCGCTTAATAAGCATGCATCATCGCCAATCTATAATCTACAGAATCTAAAAGGAAATACTCCATGAGCCAACCTCAAGCTAAAAGTGTCCTAAAAGAATTTTGGTTATGGATGGCGTTATCCATACTGGTGGCGGTGATTGCCTCCACTGCGGCGATATGGGCGATTGTTTCCAAGCGTTTTGTGCTCGAAGATGGACAGACGATTGTTGGCATCATCACCTTTTTGTTTACCCTCCCCGTCACTTTTGCCGCTGCTTATGTGGTGATTAAGCTAGGGCAACGCATGGACGAACAGGAGCAAAGGACAGAAGTCAGGGAGATATTTCAAGCAAAGCGAGAAATTTATCTGGATACAGTTAAAACCCTACAAGACCTTGCCAGTTGCATTACTGATGCACACATGACCATTGCAACAGACCTCAAGAATCTGTCAATTGATAAACTTGCCATAACCAAATGGGATGAGGAGGACATAAAAAATTGGTATGGTGAAAAGGATTCTGATGTACTTAAAACACCCACTGAAGTGCTTTATGAAGAATATTTTGAAAAAATCGTAAATGCTATCCCTGAAATTCGAAAACAGCTATTACTGTCAATCGAAAGATCAATTTCAGTATGGTTTTTATTAAACGGTGGAGAAAATTTAATTAAAAGCAAGACGAATCCGCCTAGTTTTCAATTAGTACGGGGAAAAATCATATCAACGCTAAATAACCAAATAGAGCGTCGTTCTAGCACTATTTTGAAGGGTAGGCAGAAAATATGCTCGTTAGAAACAGATCTCGATATTCTTTCAAAATCCAACAACCACGAGAGCACTTTAGCTTTATCTAAAGAAACAAAGAAGCAGCAACAGGATATTCAGGGTGACATTCAGGATATTTTGAAGTGGACTGACCAATACGAATCCGATATAAAGAAGTGGCAAGAGGTTATATTTTTATTGTCAAATCCATACAAGAAACAAGATGCTTTTAAAGAAATTTGCGATCAAGTAAGTAGTTTTCTTCATCTTTATTTTGACGCTACTCGGATGCTAAATGCAGAACATGATGTTTTACATAGGGATCGCATAAAAAGATCCTATATCCGCTTTGTACTTAAAAATATAAATCAGGAAAATCATCTGAGTGATTATGAGGCATCTACAATGCTTTTGGGCTGGATGGTTTTTCCAAACTTCCATAGCAATAAAGAACCGAAGGCTGAAGAGATCTTAATAAATGTAAAAAGTTTTTTTGTTGATGATGCAAATGAGTATCAAATTTGCAGGGAAGATCAGGAGGGCTATGAGGAAATTAAAGATTATGAATCAATTGAGCAGATGGTTTTTTCTGTCGCCGTCACAGACTGTGCTCTTTTAAAGTTTTATCGGGAGGCAAGTAACAACCTTGGTCTAATTGCAATTGCTGAACTATTAGCAACATGGCCTAGCAAGGATGAGCTTATCCAAATCGTGATGGCGGACGTAAAAACCCAAGATACCGCCGTGAGTAAGAAAGTGGAAGAATTACTCAATGCCACGATGCCTGACCCCAAAAATCTCATTTCTGGATTGCAGCCCATCATTGATCTGGCGGACGCTGCGTTTGAAAATCAAAAACAAGAATAATCTTCTTTAGAATACTACGTAAAAAATAGAACCCCAAAATAGCATAGCCTTAACGCAACAATAAATCACAAGAAGACAAAATGAATCAGCTAACCACTACCCTGCCCCCATTTGAAAATGCCCGCGTCTTAGTCGTGGGTGATGTGATGTTGGATCGGTATTGGTTTGGGGAGGTGCATCGCATTTCACCTGAAGCTCCCGTGCCTGTGTTGAAGGTGGATCGGGTGGATGAACGCCCTGGGGGGGCGGCGAATGTGGCGCGGAATATCGTGGCGTTGGGGGCGCAGGCGACGTTGTTGTCGGTCGTCGGCAATGACGAAGCGGGGGCGTGTTTGGAAAAATTACTATGCCAACACAACAACTTAATCGCCATACTCCACCGCGATGACAGCATCAGCACCATTGTGAAATTGCGCGCCATTGCCCGCCATCAGCAGTTGTTGCGCATCGACTTTGAAACCTCGCCCAGCCATGAGGTGTTGAATGCGGCGTTGGCAGATTACCGCACGCAATTGCCATTGGCGGATGTGGTGATTTTGTCGGACTATGGCAAAGGCGGTTTGGCGCATATCGCGGAGATGATTCGCTTGGCACGGGCGGCTGGCAAGCCTGTGTTGGTTGACCCGAAAGGCGACGATTATCAACGCTACCAAGGCGCGACTTTGCTCACACCGAATCGCAGCGAATTCCGCCAAGTGGCGGGCGGCTGGCAAGATGAAGCAGAATTGCGCGCCAAAGCCGAAAAATTGCGCCTTGCCTTGCAACTGGAAGCCTTATTGGTGACCCGCAGCGAGGACGGCATGACGCTGTTCCGTGGCGACGAAATCCTGCACGAACCCACCCATACCCGCGAAGTGTTCGATGTCAGCGGCGCGGGCGACACGGTGATCGCCACCTTGGCGGTGATGCTGGCAAGCGGCGCGCCTTTGCCCCGCGCCATGCAAATTGCCAACCGTGCTGCGGGGATTGTGGTCGGAAAATTAGGCACGGCGGTGGTGTCACGGGAAGAGATTGAGCAGGAATTACTGGAAAACCGCATGATGTAACCACCTCACCAGCCTGTCGATTTTCGTTGCAATTTTTCAAGCTCAATAAGCGTTAGTAGGACGATGTAGGATGATCAACAGGCATTTTTCTATTTATCCACCTTGCGCTATCATCGCGCCCTTCTGGCGCGTTGCGGCGCGTTTAATGGTTTATCAAGGTTTAAGTTTATGAGTCAATTGGAGTTTAGGGATATTCCGCCGTTATTGTCGGCACAGGGCAGCATCACGTTGCCAGGATCGAAGAGCATTTCCAATCGGATGTTGTTGTTGGCGGCGTTAGCACAGGGGACGACGCAGATTCGGGATGTGTTGTTGTCGGATGATACGGCGCGGATGTTGGAGGCGTTGCAAACATTGGGCGTGCAGGTGGTGCAACGCGGCACGCACGCGTTTGATGTGACGGGTTGCGGCGGGGTGTTTCCAGTAAAAAAAGCGGCGTTGTTTTTGGGTAATGCGGGTACGGCGTTTCGTCCGTTGACGGCGGTGTTAGCGTTGGCGGGTGGGGAATATCAATTGTCGGGCGTGGCGCGGATGCACGAGCGTCCGATTGGCGATTTGGTCGAGGCGTTGCGGGCGTTGGGCGCGGATGTTGAATATACGGGGAATGAGGGGTTTCCGCCGCTGGCGATACGCGCTCCCTCTCCCCCGTCCCCTCTCCCAGTGGGCGAGGGGCGTTTTCCCTCACCCCCTGCCCCTCTCCCAAAGGGCGAGGGGAGTGTTAAGGTGCGGGGCGATGTGTCTAGTCAGTTTTTGACGGCGTTGTTGATGGCGTTGCCGTTGTTGAATCGCACGGTGCAAGTGGAAGTGGTCGGCGAGCTGATTTCCAAGCCGTATATCGACATCACCTTGACGATGATGGCGCGCTTTGGTGTGGTGGTGCAACGCGACGGTTGGCAACGCTTTACCGTGGCGGCGGGTAGTCGTTATGTGTCGCCAGAAATCATGTATGTGGAAGGCGATGCGTCCTCGGCTTCGTATTTCTTGGCGGCGGGCGCAATTGGCGGCGGTGCGGTGCGCGTGGAAGGGGTAGGGCGCAATAGTATCCAAGGTGATGTGCGTTTTGCCGATGCCTTGGCGTTGATGGGCGCGAAGATTGAGATGGGCGACAATTGGATGTCGGCAGCAGCACCTGCGTCGGGGCGATTGACCGCGATTGATTTGGACTGCAATCATATTCCCGACGCGGCGATGACCTTGGCGGTGGCAGCGTTATTCGCCGAGGGTACAACCACCTTGCGCAATATCGCCAGTTGGCGCGTCAAAGAAACCGACCGCATCGCTGCCATGGCGACCGAATTGCGCAAAGTCGGCGCGACCGTGGAAGAAGGCGCGGACTATATTCGTGTCACCCCGCCCCCCCTTCACCCTTCCCCCTTCCCCCTTCCCGCTCCAATTGACACCTATGACGACCACCGCATGGCAATGTGCTTCTCGCTGGCAGCCTTTGGCGCGGCGGGGATACGTATCAATGACCCTCTGTGCGTGGCAAAAACCTTCCCCGATTATTTCGAGCGATTCGCGCAAGTGGTGCGGGCGGTGCCTGTCATCGCCATAGACGGACCTTCCGCTTCGGGCAAAGGTACGGTATCGCAACGCGTCGCGCATCAGTTGGGGTTTCATTATCTAGACAGCGGCGCGTTGTATCGCTTATTGGCAACCGCCGCCTTGCGCGATGGCATCGCATTAACGAATGAATCTGCCGTGGCGGCGTTGGCGGGTGGTTTGGATATTCGCTTTGAAGGCGAACAAGTTTGGCTAGATGGCATGTTGATGGGTGAGGACTGGCGTGGCGAAGACTGTGCCAAAGCTGCCTCGCAAATTGCCGCTTTGCCGTTGGTGCGCGCGGCATTATTGGCGAAGCAACAAGCCTTCCGCCGTGCGCCAGGCTTGGTCGCGGATGGGCGGGATATGGCTTCAGTGGTGTTCCCAGATGCGGTTTTGAAAATCTTTTTAACCGCCAGTGCTAAGGCGCGTGCAGAAAGACGCGATAAGCAGTTGAAAGCTAAAGGAATGGATGCTAATATCGCCGCCCTTTTGCAAGACATACAAGCGCGTGATGCGCGGGATATGCAGCGCAGTAGCGCGCCCTTGCAACAGGTGGCGGGTGCAACGCTGTTGGATACCACCAATATGGGCATCGAACAGGCAGTTGAATTTGTTTTAACGCGCTATCATGTAAGCCCCGATCAATCCTGATTGGGAATTTTTTAACTAACCTCTGTGTAAACAGAATTTTTTAGGTGTCTCCGATGAACGCAACCGTAGCAGCTGTACCCGAATTCGATATGGATAGTTTTGCCGCCATGTTTGAAGAAAGTTTGACCCGCAAAGAAATGCGCGCTGGTGAACTGATTACCGCACAAGTCGTGCGTGTTGATCACAACGTTGTTGTGGTGAATGCTGGACTGAAGTCCGAAAGTTTGATTGCAATTGAAGAATTCTACAATGCAAAAGGCGAATTAGAAGTAGCCGCAGGTGATTTCATCACCGTGGCAATTGAGTCGCTGGAAAATGGCTATGGTGAAACCAAGCTGTCGCGTGAAAAAGCCAAACGTCTGGCTGCATGGCATGATCTAGAAATCGCCATGGAAGAAGGCAGCATCGTTGAAGGCTTCGTGAGCGGTAAAGTTAAGGGCGGTTTGACTGCGATGGTCAATGGTATCCGTGCTTTCTTGCCTGGTTCTTTGGTGGATATTCGTCCTGTTAAGGATACGACGCCATACGAAAACAAGACCATGGAACTCAAGGTTATCAAGTTGGATCGTAAGCGTAACAACGTGGTGGTTTCCCGTCGCGCCGTGTTGGAAGCAACACAAGGTGCAGATCGTGAAGCGATCATGGAAAACCTGAAAGAAGGTGCTATCGTTAAGGGCGTGGTTAAAAACATCACGGACTACGGCGCATTCGTTGATTTGGGCGGCATTGACGGTCTGTTGCACATCACGGACTTGGCATGGCGTCGTGTTAAGCATCCTTCTGAAGTCCTCACCGTGGGCGAAGAAGTTGAAGCTAAGATCCTTAAATTCGATCAAGAAAAGAATCGCGTTTCTTTGGGCATCAAACAAATGGGCGATGATCCTTGGGGCGGGCTGGCACGTCGTTACCCACAAGGCACACGTTTGTTCGGTAAGGTGACTAACCTGACTGACTACGGCGCATTCGTGGAAATCGAGCAAGGCATCGAAGGTCTGGTTCACGTTTCTGAAATGGATTGGACTAACAAAAACGTTCACCCATCTAAGGTGGTGAGCTTGGGCGATGAAGTTGAAGTCATGATCTTGGAAATCGACGAACAACGTCGTCGTATCTCCCTAGGGATGAAACAATGTAAGTCCAATCCTTGGGACGACTTTGAAATCAACCACAAAAAGGGCGACAAAGTCCGTGGTCAAATCAAGTCTATCACTGACTTCGGCGTGTTCATCGGTTTGGATGGCGGCATCGACGGTCTGATTCACTTGTCTGACTTGTCTTGGAGCCAATCTGGCGAAGACATGGTTCGCAACTTCAAGAAGGGTGACGAAGTTGAAGCCGTGGTATTGGCAATCGACGTGGAACGCGAACGCATCTCCTTGGGCATCAAACAACTGGAAGGTGATCCTTTCGGCGGTTTCGTTTCCACCAATGAAAAAGGCTCTGTGGTCACAGGCGTAGTGAAATCATTGGACGCTAAAGGTGCGGTTGTTCTGTTGGCAGGCGACATCGAAGCTTACTTAAAAGCCTCTGAAGTCTCTGTTGATCGCGTAGAAGACATCCGTTCGCATTTGAAAGAAGGCGACACCATCACCGCTGTGGTTATCAACGTTGATCGTAAAAACCGTGGCATTAACCTATCCATCAAAGCGTTGAACAAAGCAGAAGAGTCTGCTGCGATGCAAAAATTCTCTGCTGAGAATAACGGCAATGCAGGTACTACCAACCTCGGCGCATTGTTAAAAGCGAAGATGAATAGCAACAAAAACGAAGCCTAATATTGAAAGAAACAGATGACGCGTTCCGATTTGATTACAAAGCTCACCGAGTTGCATCCGCAGCTCTTGGCGAAACAAGCTGAAGCTGCCGTTAAAGTGATACTGGATGGTTTGTCCACTACGCTTGCCGAAGGCGGACGCGTTGAAATTCGGGGTTTTGGCAGCTTTGGGCTGAACTATCGTCCACCACGTCAAGGGCGCAATCCCAAGACGGGCGATCAGGTCAAAGTCCCCGCCAAATATGTCCCGCACTTCAAAGCAGGCAAAGAGTTGCGTGAACGAGTAGGTGAGGCTCAGTCTTAAAGTAGTAGCGTAACACCAAGCGGCATATCGCAAGATATGCCGCTTTTGCATGGGCGTTCATAAGTCGTTGCGCCTAATTTTTCGTGTGTTTTTGATTCGTCAGTGAGCAAAAAAATAAACAAAAATAAAGCGGTGAATATAGATAAGGCTATTTCCATAAAATCTCATACCATTAAAATAGGTCGAATCAGAATATCCCATTTCGGCAAATTTGGATTGCGCTCCAATCTGGCTTCTATTTTTTGCATGGCCTCCTTGGAGAGCGCGATGCCTTTCTGATACACCTTGCGACTGATATTCACAACAGGATGAAGCCCCTTCCAAGTCATGCTCCTCGCCCACCCCAGCATGGTGTCTGCATCGACCAACAGTGCTCCGTTCCAGTGTTTTTCCAATATTCCCCAGCATCGTTCAACTGGATTGTATTTGCTATGGTAAGGTGGATAGTAAAGCAGTTGGATAGGTTTTTGGGTATGGTCGGCAAACGCTACCATACGGTTGAGAAACTGGGTGCGTTGACCACTACTTTCAGGACCATTGTCAGATTTGATCTGGATGAGAGAAAATGAATCCCGCTCCTCCGCTGGCAGACGATTCCACCAGTCATATAGGTTGTCCACGATAAAATCACTGGTCTTCGCCGAACTGCCGAAAGAGAGGTTGAACTGCCCGTTGTCTTCGTCCACCAGCCCAAATGGCGTGTATTTTTCCTCGCAGCCCATATCATGATCCGCCGCTTTATGCTCGCCCCGAGTTGTGCCGCCACGAGAATACTCTCCAATATTCACGGTAGCCTTGCAGTCCATACTCAGGCGTTTAATCTTGCCTCCGTCAATCCCTTGTCCGTCTTTTGCCGTAACTACTCAGCTCCCCCTTTGCTTTAATCGCGCAAATCACGTACAGTTTGCCACATGACTTCAATACCCGACCTCAATTTACTCAGCCATGCCGAAAAGGACGAGCTTATTCGTAGCTTGTTTGTTCAGCTACAGGAACTAGCGGGTATCGTCGCGGAACAAGCGGCGACAATAGCGAAATTTAAAGGACGTTTGGCGTTAAACAGCAGCAATTCTAGCAAGCCGCCTTCAACCAACGGCTTTGACCAACCCCCCTCCAAAAACCGTTCATTACGCGGTAAAAGCGGTAAAAAAAAGGGTGGGCAAAAGGGTCATATGGGCAATTGTTTAAAGCAAGTTGAACAGCCCACCCACACGGAAAGGTGTCTGCCGCCTAGCCATTGTGACTGCGGTTTGGCATTGGGTGAACCCAAAAAAGTTGAAGCGCGCCAAGTATTTGATATTCCAAAAATACGCCCCGAAATCACCGAATATCAAGCCTACGAAACGCGCTGCACCTGCGGCAAAGTCCATCGCGGCAGCTTCCCAGAGGGGGTGGTGGGTCATGTCCAGTACGGCCCTGTCGCCAAAGCAATGGTGGTCGAATTGACCCATCATGAAATGCTGCCGTTAGCGCGCACGGGGGAGTTGATGGGGACTATTTTTGATTTGCCGATGTCGGACGCGACCGTTTTGGCGATTCAAAAAGAAGCGGGTCAGCGTTTAACCCTCGTTGTGGCGGAAATTGCCGATG